>UQWK01000094.1 GCA_900544725.1 uncultured Collinsella sp. | reverse complement strand
GTCGGCGAGGTAGTAACCCATCTCGCAGCCGCCGTTACCGTGATCGGAAGCCATCTTGACGCAGTTCTCGGCGCCGACAGCCTGGCCGATGGGGCCCTCGGGCTTGGTCATGGCGTAGACGCGGACGCCCTTTTCCTTCATCTTGTTGACGGCCTCGAGCACCTCGGGGGTGGTGCCGGACTCGGAGGCGGTGAGCACGACGGACTTCTCGGTCATGCGCTTGTGGCCCATGACGTTCCACTCGGCGGCGTGGATCAAGTAGACCTCGAGGTCGCGGTCGCCGAACTTGTTCATGAGGTACTCGAGCTGCATAAACTCGTCCCAGGTGCCGCCGACGCCCATCAGGAACACGGCGTCGTAGCCCTCGTCGGCGACCTTGTCGGCGAGCGCGGTCATCTTCTTCCCGGTCTCGTAGACGTTCTTGCCGTCCTCGACATAGCCCTCCTGGCTAAAGTGCATGATCTCGATCTTCTCAGTTTCCTTCATGGTTTGTCCTTTCTGTCCTGGACGCGACTCTATACATCGCGTTTCTTTTCGATACCAATTATAGACATACACCCGTCGTGTTTTTAATACCACTTTGTAATCTGTGCCGATCCTCGGTGAACGGTCGAAATTCTCGGGTGAGTGGTATTAAATTAGAATTAGATGTATATCTAGCACTCCTGACGCCTCCCCTGCGTGACAAAGAACAGCGTTCCTACCAACGCAATGATCGTCGATGCTCCAAACAGCACCGCTTGAACGCCCAAAGCCTCCGCCAAAAATGGAGCAGCCAGCAACGGCAGCACGCCGGCACTCATCAGGCCAAAACGCACAAAGCCGGTAATACGTCCCAGGTATTTGATGTCCGCACGCTCCTGAATCAAGATCATCTGCAGCGGCTCCAAGAAACCCCAAGCCAAGCCATTGATCGCCTGACCGATAATCGCCACGCCTAACATATCGGTGCCCACGTACACCATCGACCCAATGCCCACCGTCATGAGCGCCCCGAGCAACAGCTGCAGATTGACGCGGCGAGACGAAAGCTTGGTCAGAGCGAAAGCGCCCACCGACGAAGTGAGCCCCACGACCGAGGACAGCCAGCCCAGCCAGACGATATCCACGTTGAGCACGTCGCGGTAGAACAGCGACTCCAGCGAATCGAACGCACCGAACGCAAAGAAGCCCAAAAAGCCCGAGATAAAGATGAGGCGCAGGTCGTGATCGCAAAACGTGAGCCGGGCGCCCTCGACCATACCGCCAAGGATGCCGCCCGTCTGCTTCTCCGCCTTTGGGGGAACCACGCTCTCATAGCAACCTAAGGAAAGCCAAGCCGCCACGCCCATCATGCCGGCCATGAGCAAGTAAACGGATTGCGTGGCAAAGCAGCTCACGATGGCACCGCCGAGCAGCGGGCCGGCAGTATAGGCGATGTTGCTGTAGAAAACCATCAGGCCGTTCACGCGCGTGCGACCCTCGGTAGTCGACTCAAGATAGCCCGGAAACGCATGCGTGCAGGTATTGATAAAACCACCCGCGAGCCCCAGAAAGCACGCTGCAAACACCAGCCCGGGCACAGACAGCGGCGCCAAGCCAATGCCAAGCGAAAGCACCGCCGTGACCGCACACGTCACAAACGACGTACGGCGCGGACCAAAACGGTCGATGACCGAGCCCGACACCATATTGCCCACCGACGTCGTAAGGTTGCGTACGAGCGTAATAGCGGCGACCAAAAAGGCCGTACCAGCCAAGTCATACGTCGCCGCGCCGATAAGCCCCAAAAAGTACACCGCATTGTTGGCGCACCACTGCAGGGACTCAATGAGAATCAGCCTGACTTCTGCCGGCGTCAGGCGCATTGCTTCGCGATCCTTCGCGAACATACGAACTCCTTCTATACAAAAAGGGGATGGAGGGCATAGGCCTGCTCCATCCCCTTTCCAGGTTGCAACGAAAATCTATGCAGCCGGGCCCTTAGGCCAGCACGCCGAAGAACGCGCCGATGATGCCCACGACCATGGTGGCAACGATCA
>UQWK01000093.1 GCA_900544725.1 uncultured Collinsella sp. | reverse complement strand
CATCGATTGCCAATGCCGAGGCCCCGGCAGCAGCCAGGGCCTCGATCAAGATGTTCAGCTTGGCATCGCTATCCATGATTTGCCCCTGTCCGCGGCGACGTGCAACCGCCGACGGTCACACGATCGAGTGTTTCAAAATTGAACGATATTGCTCACCAAACACTATAGGGCAGAAGCCGCCGTCCTGCGAGTATATGAGTTGCCCCGCATCGCCATCCTGGCGGGGCGATAAGAGCTCTTCGGGACCTATAAACCTGCGGACAAGCCATACCCGCAAGAGCTCCTATCGCTCCACCGTGGACATGTGCTCGCCAGCACGCAGCGCGCAAATAAGCTACTTCTCTACCAGATTCCCAGCACGTGCTGCATTCCCAAACTCATGCACGCAATGCCAATCCAGCAGCAAAAGCCCAGGGCGATGGGCTTGCCGCCCTTTTTGACCAGCTCGACGATATCGGTATTAAAACCAATAGCCGCCATGGCCATCACGATAAAGAACTTCGACAGCTCCTTGATGGGCGCCGTAATGGATGCAGGAAGCTGAAGCACCGTGGTGATTACGCTCGCCAGCACAAAGAACAGCACGAACATGGGAAACGCGCGTTTAAGCGAGAACGTGCTTTTGGCGTCGCCGCCGGCCTTGCGCGCCAGATGCATCTGCCAGCATGCGAGAACCAACGTAATGGGAATAATGGCCAGCGTCCTGGTGAGCTTGACCACTGTGGCGCTTTCGAGCACATTGGCGCCGGGATGCATACTGTCCCAGGCGCTCGCCGCAGCCGTTACCGACGAGGTGTCGTTGATGGCGGTGCCGGCAAACAGACCAAAGCCCTCGTTGGTCAGCCCGAGCATGCCGCCGAGCGTCGGAAACACGAGCGCCGCGATAACGTTAAACAGGAAGATGACCGAAATAGCCTGGGCAATCTCACGATCGTCGGCATCGATGACGGGCGCGGTCGCGGCGATGGCAGAACCGCCGCAAATCGACGAACCCACACCCACAAGCGTCGCGATCTTGCCCGGCACGTTCATAACGCGGCAGAGCACGAAGGCGATGACAAGCGAGGTCGAGATCGTCGCCACGATAATCGGCAGCGACTGAGCGCCTTTGGACAGAATCTGCGAGAGGTTCATGCCAAAGCCAAGCAGGATAACCGCGTACTGCAAGACTTTTTTTGACGTATAGGTGACACCGGCGGCGAGCTGTTCGCGACGATTCTTGGGAAAGACGAGCGCCAGGACCATGCCAAAGAGGATGGCAAACACCGGCCCGCCGACCACCTCAACCTGTTTGCCGAGCAACGTCGCGGGGATGGCGATGATCAGGCAGAACAAGACGCCCTTCCAGCGCTCGCGTACGATATTCGCCAGTTGCATATGGGATTCCTTCTTTCTATTTCACGTTTGCGACGGCTTATGATACGGCAACATTGAGCACAGCCCTACGCAAACACAGACTAAGATGCCGCAATAGTTCTTGGGCAACAGCCGAATTACCCACCGCGGAGAGCTGATTCGCGGCATAATTAACAGCTGATATATGAGTGTGATAGAACGGTTGTGAGGCACTATGGAAGAATCGATGCACGTCGGCGAGCAGGAAACGAGCCTACAGGACCAGTCCTACCACACCATTCGGCGCAAAATCGTCTACCTGGACTACAAGCCGGGCGAAAAGCTGGGCGTCAAGCAGCTTTGCGACGACCTGGATATGGGGCGTACCCCTGTGCGCGAGGCGCTGGTGCGTCTGGCGCAAGAGGGCCTGGTGCGCACCGTGCCCCAAAGCGGCACCTATGTCTCGCCCATCAACCTCACTCTTGCCGAGAGCGCCTGCTACATTCGCGAGCACCTGGAAAAGCAGGTGATTGTGGAGTGCTGCGCCCGTGCCACCTCTGCAGGCATCGAGCAGCTCGACCGAGCCATCGCGCTGCAGGAAAAGACCATGGCCGAGGAGGATCGCATCGGCTTCTTTTTAAGCGACAACCTCATGCACCGCATGATCTTTAGCATCGCGTGCCGCAGCACCGTGTGGTCGTGGCTCGAAGAGACCAATGCCGACCTGGAGCGCTTCCGCTGGCTGCGCGCCGCCACGCAGACGCTCGACAATCAGGAGATTGTTAACGAGCACAAGCAAATCCGCCGCGCCATCGCCGGCCGCGACCCCATCGAGGCGAGCTTTTTGGTCAGCAAGCACCTGCATATGATGTTCCGCAACCAGACCGAGGTCCTGGACCAATATCCCAAGTACTTCGAGACCAGCAAGCTCCGCTAACCTGCCCAAAAGGGACAGGTTTATTTTGGCAGGTTTTATCTGGGCGAATGCAACAAGGCCCGACTCCGCCACAACGGAGCCGGGCCTTGGTCGCTAGAACAGCGGAACCAACTACTCTACTGTGACGCTCTTTGCCAGGTTACGGGGCTGGTCGACGTCGCAGCCGCGCAGGATGGCAACCT
>UQWK01000092.1 GCA_900544725.1 uncultured Collinsella sp. | reverse complement strand
CCGAGCCGAGCCGAGCCGAGCCGAGCCGAGCCGAGCCGAGCCGAGCCGAGCCGAGAATAGTCGCTGCATTTCCATTCGCCATAGGCAAGTCCTCCTTCCCTATTGTAATTCTCCACTTATGATTTTACCTACCAATTCAATCATAAGTGCGGGATTACAAAAGCCGAAAGGGAGAGGACTTCTTTACGAAGCCTCTCCCTTTCGTGGCCTTCTTTTTAGAGGAATTCGCCTACTCGGTGGACTTCGGGTTCGAGGTCTACGCCGAACTGGTCCTTAACGGTTGCTTGGATGTGGCGGATGAGTTCGTCGACATCGGCTGCGGTGGCGTGGTCGGCGTTGACGATGAAGCCGCAGTGCTTTTCGCTCACCTGCGCGCCGCCGATGGCGTGTCCTCGCAGGCCGGCGTCCATGATGAGCTTGCCGGCAAAGTAGCCCTCGGGGCGCTTGAAGGTGGAGCCGGCACTCGGCATGTCGAGCGGCTGCTTGTCCTCGCGGCGCTGGCGGTAGTCGTCCATGTCGGCCTTGATCATCGCGGCGTTGCCCGGGGCGAGATTGAAAGTGGCCGAAAGCACGACGAAACCGTCGTCGGCAATGCGGCTCTTGCGATAGCCCAGGTTGAGCTCATCGACATCGAACTCAATAATGCTGCCGCTACCGCGGGTGCCGTCGTCGAGCATGCGGGCGGGCTTGTAGACGCGCACGGACTCCAGCACATCGGCCATGCAAGCGCCGTATGCTCCGGCGTTCATGTAGCAGGCACCGCCGACCGATCCGGGAATGCCCGAGATGGGCTCCATGCCGGTAAGGCCGGCCTCGGCTACCGCGGCTGCGACATCGGAAAGCAAGGCGCCGGCTGCCGCCGTGACGTGCGTGCCGTCGACCGTAATGTCGGAGAGGCCCTCGCCCAGCGCTACGACGACGCCGCGGATGCCCTTGTCGCCGACGAGCAAGTCGGAGCCGTTGCCCACGATGGTGAGTGGTAGATTGCAGCGATAGCAGGTATCGAGCGTGGCGACGAGGCCCTGCTCAGTATCGGGCGTGACAAAGACGTCGGCCGGACCGCCGATCTTAAACGTGGTGTGCTCGCGCATGGGCTCGCTCATCAGCACGTTGTCCTCGCCGGCAACGCCAGCGAGCGCGCACAGCAGGTCCTCGTTAAAAAAATCGTTCTCGTGCATACGAATATCCGCCTTTTGGTGGTCGTTGTCATCAATCGATTGCAATATACCCCACCCGGACGGATTTGGTGCGCTGGCGGCGATAAAACAGCCGTCCACCGGATTGGTAAAGTGTTTATCACCGAGGTAGAGGGGTAGTCGCTATACTTTCAAGAGATTGCGCGTAAACCCGGAAGGAGCGAGATGGCCAACAAAGTCACCCTCAAGCAGATCGCCCAGGAGGTGGGGCTTTCCCCCTCGTCGGTCTCGCTTGTTCTCAATAATCGGCCCTGTCGCATCTCGGAAGAAAACCGCAAGCTCATCAAAGAGGTCGCGGCGCGCAACCACTATGTTCCCAACCAGATTGCGCGCAGCCTGGTCATGCGCGAGTCGCGCACGCTGGGCCTTATCGTCCCTAACATCGAGAGCCGCTTTTTTGCCTCGCTCGCCGGTAGCCTGGAAAAGCGCTGCCGCGAGGACGGCTATGCGCTCTTCATTACCAGCTCGGGCGGAAGCGCCGATGACGATCTGGAGCTGCTGCGCCAGCTGGTGACGCGCGGCGTTGATGGCGTCTTCCTGGTGGTGGGTGACGAGTTCTCCGATGACCGCGCCCTGCGCGAAGAGGTCAGCCACCTGCCCATCCCGGCCGTAATGGTCGACCGTGCCATTGAGGGGCTCGAGTGCGACAAGGTGATGTTCGACCACGAGATGGGCGGCTATATGGCCACCCGCTATCTGATCGAGCAAGGCCACCGCCGTATTGCCTGCCTGGTTAATGCCCGCCGTTCCAATACGGGTCGCAAGCGACTTGCCGGCTATGAGCGCGCGCTGCGCGAGGTTGGCCTGCCGATCGACGCGCGTTTGGAGTTTGAGAGCGAGTACTACATTCCGAGCGCATACGAGGCCTCGGAGGCAGTGCTCGCAACTGACGCCACTGCCGTGTTCGCAAGCTCGGATAACATTGCCCTCGGTTTGCTCAAGCGCTTGCACGAGATGGGGAAGAGCATCCCGGGCGATATCTCGGTGGTGAGCTATGACAACTCGGCGGCCGACGTTCTCTTTGAGCCGGCGCTGACCGCGATTGAGCAGGACCCTGGTGTCCTTGCGGAGCATGCTTTTGGCTGCATGTCCAAGCGTCTTGCCGGTAGGGGCGGCAGGCGTGCCGAAGAGGTCGTTCTGGAGCCGGAGCTTATCGTTAAGGACAGCGTGCTCGAGCTTACCGAACACAACTAAGCACATTTGCCAATTCGCACAGGTCGAATGTGGGGCGCCTGCGATAGACAATACCGCAGGCAAATGTCTGATTCTATTTATGCAATAGAGACTTTGCCGATGCTGCCTCGGAGACCGTGCATCCAACTATGGTCAGCCAGGATTACATCGCCGGGGCCGGGGCGCCTGCTTTGTTTTGAGAAGTTC
>UQWK01000091.1 GCA_900544725.1 uncultured Collinsella sp. | reverse complement strand
CTCTTTGCCAGGTTACGGGGCTGGTCGACGTCGCAGCCGCGCAGGATGGCAACCTCGCGGGCGAGCAGCTGCAGCGGGACGCTCGCCGTGATGGGGCTGAACACGTCGCGGACGGCCGGCACGCGGATGATACAGTCGGCGATCTTGTTGATCTCCTCGTCGCCCTCGGTGGCAACGACGATGACCTTGGCACCGCGCGCCTTGCACTCCATAAGGTTCGACACGGTCTTGTCGTAGGTAGCGCTCTTGGTGGCCACGGCGATGACGGGGAAGCCCGGATCGATCAGCGCGATGGGGCCGTGCTTCATCTCGCCGGCAGCATACGCCTCGGCGTGCAGGTAGCTGACCTCTTTGAGCTTGAGTGCGCCCTCGTAGGAGATGGCAGCGCCCATACCGCGGCCCACGAACAGCGCCGACTGCGCGTCCTTGCACAGCAAGGCGGCCTCGTGCACAGCCTCGGCCTGCGTGTCCAAAATCCACTGGATCTGCTCGGCCGTATCGGAAAGCTCGCGGAACATCATGCGCGCTTGCTTGGTGGTCAGACGGTACTTGACCTGCGCCAGCAGCAGGGCCAGCAGCGTCAGGCTCACAACCTGGCCGATGAAGCTCTTGGTCGAGGCGACGGCGATCTCCTTGTTGGCCTTGGTATAGATGACGCCGTCGCTCTCGCGCGCCACGGGGCTGCCCACCACGTTGGTGATGCCAAAGACCTTGGCGCCCTTGATGCGCGCATCGCGAATGGCGGCAAGGGTATCGGCCGTCTCGCCCGACTGGGACACGGCAACGACGAGCGTCGTCGGCGTGATGATGGGGTTGCGATAGCGGAACTCACTGGCAGCCTCAACCTCGGTGGGAATGCGAGCCCAGCCCTCAATAAGGTTCTTTGCGATGAGGCCGGCGTGATAGCTGGTGCCGCAGGCAATTACGTAGACGCGGTCGATGTCGTTGAGCTCCTCGAGGGACAGGCCCAGCTCGTCGATGTCGAGCTCGCCGGCAGGCGTCATGCGGCCCACCAGCGTGTCGCGCACCACACGCGGCTGCTCGTGAATCTCCTTGAGCATAAAGTCGGGATAGCCGCCCTTTTCGGCCATATCCAGATCCCAGTCGATATGGGTGACCTTGGGCTCGATGACATTGCCGGCCTCGTCGGTGTACTCGACACCCGCGGGCGTGAGCTTGGCAAACTGACCGTCCTCGAGCACCACCACGTCGCGGGTGGCGTCGATAAGCGCGATGACGTCAGAGGCGACATAGGCGCCGGTCTCGCCCGCGCCGACGACGATCGGGGAGTCCTTGCGGGCCACGGCGATCACGCCGGGCTCATCGGCAGACACGGCAGCCAGGCCATAGGCGCCCACCACGTGGGTGCAAGCCTCGCGCACGGAGGCCATCAAGTCGTGCGTCTCGGCATACGCCTCTTCAATCAAATGCGCGAAGACCTCGGTATCGGTCTCGCTCTTAAAGTGATGGCCGCGGCTCTCCAGCTCCTCGCGCAGCTCGGCGAAGTTCTCGATGATGCCGTTGTGGACGATGGCGATACGGCCGTCGCAGCTGGTGTGAGGATGGGCGTTGACGACCGAGGGCTTGCCGTGGGTAGCCCAGCGAGTGTGGCCGATACCGCAGGTAGCGTCGCTATCGATATTGGAAAGCTCGCTCTCCAGGCCTGCGACCTTGCCCACGCGGCGAATGACGTCGAGGTGCGCTGCGGCGCCCTCGCCCACCTCGAGCGCGACGCCCGAGGAGTCATAGCCGCGATACTCCATGCGCTTAAGGCCCGTGACCAGGATGTTCTTTGCAATATCAGAGCCGGTGTAGCCGACGATTCCGCACATAGGATAAATCCCTTCGTTCGCGTGACTGCAAGACGTCCACGCACAGGGGGCGCTGAGACGTATAACGTTTGAGTATTGTACTCACGCAACCGCAAGCTGATATACCAGAAGTGGTATCTCAACTTAGATACCACCCGATGCACACACGTCCAAACCACCACAAAGGGGACAGGCACCTTTGTGGTGGTTTGGACGGCGACCCGTTCCGGCGATTTGTCTCAATCTGTAACATCTAGGGCTCCAAAAGCGGGCTTACTGTTACAGATCGAGATTTTCCGTCCGACCTCGACCTTTTGTCTCAATCTGTAACAGGTAGAGCCGGTTTTACCGTCCAGATGTTACAGATCGAGACAACTGAAGGCCGGGGCAGCAAAAACCACCACAAAGGTGCCTGTCCCCTTCGTGGTGGTTTTGGCGGCGGCGTTTCCCCAGATAAAACCTGCCAAAATATACCTGTCCCTAATTGGCAGGTTTTGGCACCCCGGGGGCGGGCGATGCTACAATCAGGCTTGTACTTGAAACGCATCAAAGGGGCCGCTATGGCAAAGGTTAAAATCAGCGACGTCGCACGCGAGGCCGGAGTTTCGTTGGGCACGGTTTCCAACGCGCTCAACCATCCCGAAAAGCTGCGCCCCGAGACCCTCAAACTCATCAACGAGACCATCAATCGTCTGGGCTACCTACCCAACCAAAGCGCTCGCCAATTGGCCGGCGGCACCACCAAGTCCTTTGGCTTGGTCCTCCCCCGCCTCGACCACGGCTTCTCGCTCCAGATCGCCAGCGGCGCCCACAACGAGGCCCGCAAGCACGGCTACGATCTGCTCATCGCCAATGCCGACAACGACGATATTCTCGAGGATCATTACCTGCGCTACTTTATGGGCACGCAGATGTCCGGCGTCATGGTTCAGCCCATGGC
>UQWK01000090.1 GCA_900544725.1 uncultured Collinsella sp. | reverse complement strand
GGTTGTCCTGCGCCCCCGTTCTCGGGCGTCATCATTTCTCTGCGGCCGTATCTACGCCGCCTCGTCGAACTGCGAGTTGTACAGGTCGGCGTAGAAGCCGCCCTGGGCGAGCAACTCGTCGTGCGTGCCCTTCTCGACGATGTCGCCGTCGCGGATCACCAAGATCACGTCGGCGTTGCGGATCGTGGACAGGCGGTGCGCGATGACAAAGCTCGTGCGGCCCTGCATCAGCGCATCCATGGCACGCTGAATAAGCTCCTCGGTACGAGTGTCAACGTTGGAGGTCGCCTCGTCCAGAATCAGCGCCGGGCGGTCGGCCAAAATGGCACGGGCGATGGTCACGAGCTGGCGCTGACCCTGCGACAGGTTAGTGCCCTCCTCGTTGATCATAAAGTCGTAGCCGCCGGCGAGCGTATGGATAAAGTGGTCGCAGCGTGCGGCACGTGCAGCGGCTTCGACCTCGGCATCGCTCGCATCGGGGCGTCCGTAACGGATGTTCTCGCGGATGGTACCGTTAAACAGCCAGGTGTCCTGCAGCACCATGGCAAACTCGCCGCGCAGCGCCGCGCGGTCCCAGTCGCGCACGTCGACGCCCTCGACGCGCAGCGAACCGCCGTCCACGTCGTAAAAGCGCTGCAGCAGCTTAATGAGCGTGGTCTTGCCGGCGCCGGTGGGGCCGACGATGGCGATGGTCTGGCCGGGCTGCGCCTCGCAGCTAAAGTCGTGGATGATGGTCTTGTCGGGCGTGTAGCCAAACTTGACATGGTCGAACTCCACGTGGCCGGGACGCCTCTCGGGAATCTGCGCGTCGGCCTTCTGCTCCTCCTCGGGCGCGGCCAAGAACTCAAAGACGCGCTCGGTGGCAGCGGCCATCGACTGCATCGTGTTGCTCACGTTGCCCAGCTGCTGCACGGGTTGCGTAAAGTTGCGAACGTACTGGATAAAGCTCTGGATATCGCCGGGCGTGGCATTGCCGGTCAGCGCGAGCTGCGCACCCACCACGACGACGCCCACGTAGCCCATGTTGCCCACCAGGCTCATAAGCGGCATCATCAGGCCCGACAGGAACTGCGAGCGCCAGCCACTAATAAAGAGACGGTCGTTTTGACGGTCGAACTCTTCGATCGAGGCCTCGGCGCGGTCGAACACCTGAATGACGTTCTGGCCGGCAAAGTCCTCCTCGATAATGCCGTTGACGGCGCCCAGAACCTGCTGTTGCTCGCGGAAGTACGGCTGCGAGAAGTGAATCATTACGGTCAAGATAATCGCGGCGGCCGGCAGCGTGAGCACGGTGACGCCGGTAAGCGGCAGGCTGATCGAAAGCATCATGACGAGCACGCCGATAATCTGCGTCACCGACGTGATGAGCTGCGTCACGCTCTGGTTGAGCGACTGGCCGAGCGTATCGACGTCGTTGGTGATGCGGCTGAGCACATCGCCCTTGCTGTGACCGTTAAAGTAGCTCATCGGCACGACGGCAATCTTGGCGGCGATCTCCTTGCGCATGCGGTAGCAAATCTTTTGCGTGACGCCGGTCATGAGCCAGCCCTGGATGAGGCTGCAGATAGAGCTCGCCAGGTACAGGCAGAGCAAAAAGCCGAGCGTCTTGGCGATCCAGTTAAAGTCGACATCGCCGGTACCGTTGACTTTGGCAACCAGGCCCTCAAACAGCTTGGTCGTAACCTGGCCGAGCACCTTGGGCCCCACAATGTTAAAGATGACCGAGCACACGGCAAAGGCGACGGCGGCAAACACGGCAATCTTGTGCTGGCCAATATAGCCGAGCAGCTGCCTCATGGTGCCTTTAAAGTCCTTGGCCTTTTCGCCGCGACGCATGCCGCCCATGCGGCCCATGGGTCCACGCTGACGGGTGGGCTTGGGAATTTGGGTCTTGGTCTCGTCTGCCATTAGCGCTCGCCTCCTTCCATAACGGCTGCAATTTCTTCTTGGGTAAGCCCCAGCTCCTCGGCGGAAAGCTGCGACTGTGCGATTTCCAGGTACGCCGGGCAGCTGCGCAGTAGCTCCTTGTGCGTGCCGGTGCCCACTACGTGACCGTCGTCGAGTACGATGATCTGGTCGGCGTGCATGATGGTCGCGATGCGTTGTGCCACGACCACGAGCGCGGCGTCGGTGACGTTTTTGGCCAGCTCCTCGCGCAGGCGCGCGTCGGTCTTGTAGTCAAGCGCGCTAAACGAATCATCGAACACCACGACCTCGGGCTTCTTGGCCAGGGCGCGGGCGATGGCCAGACGCTGGCGCTGACCGCCCGAAACATTGGAGCCACCCTGGCTGATGGGGGAGTCGTAGCCGCCCTCGCGCTCGGCGATAAAGTCCTCGGCCTGGGCGATGCGTGCCGCCCGGTACATGTCCTCGTCGCTCACCATGTCGCCGGCAAACTTAAGGTTGCTCTCGACGGTGCCCGAGAACAGGCGTCCCTGCTGCGGGATATAGCCAATGCGGCGGCGTAGCTCGGAAAGGGTCATATCGCGCACATCGATGCCGTCGAGCGAAATGCTGCCGCCCGTGACGTCGTACAGGCGCGGAATCAACTGCACGAGCGTGGACTTGCCCGAGCCCGTGGAGCCAATGATGCCGAGCATCTGACCGGCATGCGTGGTGAAGTTCACGCCGCTGATGACATCGGCGCGGGCGTCGGGATACTGGAAGCTTACGTCACGGAAGGTGAGCTCACCGCGCGGCGCGCTGGCCGCGGGTAGTTTGGGCGAGGCAGGGTCGTTGATGCTCGTGGGGCAGGTGGTGACCTCTTCCACGCGCTCGGCTGCGACTTCGGCACGGGGCAGGATAACCGAAACCATGGTGAGGATCATAAACGCCATGACGATCTGCATGGTGTAGGAAATAAACGCCATCATGTTGCCGACCTGCATCACGCCGTCGGACACGCCCTGCGCGCCAAACCAGACGATGAGCACGGTGATGCAGTTCATGACGAGCATCATGAGCGGCATCATAAAGCTCATGGCGCGGTTGGTGTAGAGCTGCGTGGTCATCAGGTCGAG
>UQWK01000089.1 GCA_900544725.1 uncultured Collinsella sp. | reverse complement strand
TATCGAAACTCGAATCGTTTTGCCAGGTGGCGTCGTGGAAACCGACCATATTGCCCTCGAACGGCATCCAGTAGCTGACCGGGCTCTCGTATTTGGGCTTTCCGGTCGCGGGGTCTTTGGCTCCGATGAGCTTGCTTGCGCCGTCGTTGCTGTTGATCTGCCACACGCCCTCCGGGGTGGCGTCTTCGCCCGGTTTGCCGGAAATAAAGTTGGCCTCCCACACGATATTGCCGTTCTCGTCGTAGTAGCGCGCGTGCTGCTCGGACAGGTCGACGTCGATATAGGCCTTCCAATCGGGCTCGCCCTTGGCGGTAAACGTGTCGGCCTTCTTGGAGTACGAAATCTCGATATCTCCGGTCTGCTTGTTATTGATGGCGTCCTCGACCTGCTTGGCGAGCGTGTCGCTGTCGATGGACCAGCCAAAGTCGCCGCCCTCGACAGCGCACTCCTTGCCGTCGGCGCGCGTCCACCAGCGGGTGGTGCCCACGGTGTTAAAGCCGTTGGCGAGCTCGGCGGCCCAGCTGCTGATCTGCGACGTATCGAGCGTGGGGTTGGCCGGATCGGCAAAGCTGATCCACTGCAGTACCGAGCTGCCGTCCACCTTACCGGCATCATTGCCATTGAGCTTAAGAGTTACGTTGACGCCCAGGAAGTTGTTGGCGGCATCGCATGCAGCCTGAATCTGGTCGTTGGTGAGGGTGCCGTTGAGCGGTTCGTAGGCGTCGTTGCCGATCTTGGTGATATCGACGTTCTCGGCGAGCGACGCGAGCTCGATCTCGGCATATTTGATGACATGCTCGCGGTTGATCTTCTCGTTGGAACGGGCCTTCTCAACGGTGAACTTGCCGGCCTTCTCGTCATAGGAGCTGGCGGCCTCGAAGGTGCCCGAGCGGCCCTCGTTGAACTCGTCGATGGCGCTGCCCAGGCCCTCCTCAAACTGCTTTTGGTCAAAGGCATCGGAGAGCATGGACAGGTCGACGTCCTGGTCCAAGTCGACCGAGTCGTTCTTGGTAGCGCTATCGGTTTTGCCGCTGAGCGACGCGATGAGGCGCGACGGCCACAGCAGCGGCTCGTTTTTGCTGATAATCTCGTGGGCGGCTTCCTCGCCATCGACGATGGGCTCGTCGGACTCGGGCTGGTAGGTCCAGCTAAAGCTGTCATCCGAAACGGTGAGCTTGTAGTGCTTCCATGCCGAGTTGACCTTGGTGGCTGCCGAAGATGCGTTAGAGAGCGAGATGTCGACGCCGGCGATGGTGGTGTTGGGGTAAGCGACCTGCGAGAACGCCACGACGCCTACGATGTAGACGATCGCGACGAGGCCGAGGACGACAAAGAGGGCCGTCTTTCCGCCCGACTTGCTGCTTTTGTTGGTGCGCTTGTCCGCGGGCCCGCGATTGTTTGCCGCGCGAGCGTGCGAAGGTCCCTGCTTGGGGGCGGCACCATGTGCGGGACGCTGCTGATATTGTTGATGCGGCTGGTATTGACGCTGATTCGGACGCTGAGAGGCATTGGCCGGGCCGTGTTGTTGGGTGTGAGCCGGCGCGATGGGGCGCGGCGATTGGACGCCGCCGGTATGCCTACTGGGCTGTTGCGGATCGGGGATCATGTTGCTGCGGTCGATTTGCGACATCGTATATATTTCCTTCGAGTTTCGCCTTGCGGCTCATCGTGTTTTAACTGGGCTTGCATTATAGCGATTAGCCTGTTGTTTGTGGTTCGGAAACAGTATCAGTTTGGAGAAGTCTGCCTATCCGCATATGCCGCATTTGGCGCAGGCAGAAAGCGCGGCCGGGGCTTGAGCGATGCCGCCCTTGGCTGTCTCGCGCAGGGTTGCCGGCAGGGCGTGGCCCACCGAGAGCATCACATGCGCCATCTGGTCAAACGGCACCAGGCTCTTGATGCCGGCGAGCGCGAGCTGGGCCGAACTGAAGGCCGCGGCCACGCCGATGGCATTGCGATTTTGGCACGGCACCTCGACCAATCCGCCCACGGGGTCGCAAACAAGGCCCAGCAGATTGCTCAGCGCGATGGAGCTGGCGTCGAGTGCCTGCTCGGGGGTGCCGCCGAGCATCTGCACTAGCGCGGCGGCGGCCATGGCGGCGGCACTTCCCACCTCGGCCTGGCAGCCGCCCTCGGCGCCGGCAACGCAGGCGCTCGTGGTGAGGTTGAGGCCGATGGCGGCGGCACAGTAGAGGGCGTCCATGACCTGCTCGTCATCGAGCTGCAGGTGGTCGGCCAGCGCCAGCACGCAGCCGGGGACGACGCCCGCGGAACCTGCCGTGGGGGCCGCGACGATCACGCCCATGGTGGCGGAGCGCTCGAGTACGGCCATAGCGCGGGCCACGGCTTCGGTCTGTACGGCGCCCATGAGGCTTGCGCTCAAATCGTTGCGGCCGGTGGCATCGACGAGCTTGGCCTCGCCGCCGATAAGCCCGCCGAGCGATCGCTGCGGATTGGCGATGGGGGCCGTGGTCTCCTCGCGCATGACGTCGAGCACGCGGCGCATGGCGGCGACGGCGTGCTCCTCGCCGGTCAGACGCGCCTCGCGCACGGCCATGACGGCGCCGATGCTGAGTCCCAGCTCCTCGCATGCGTCGAGCAGTTGCTCGCCGTCGTCGAAGACCTCCTTGGCCGAGACGCCGGGGGAGAGCGATGATGCCGAGCCGGGGAGCTCAATAAAGGTGGCGTAGCCGACGTTGTCGAGTTTGCGCAGCATGGGGATGACGGTGTCGTCGGGTGTGCCGTCGGTCTCAAAGACGGAGTAGGCCTGGCCGCCCACCTCGGTGCGGTAGGTACGGCAGAAGGCAATGTTGACGTGTGCGTAGGCGAGCAGGTTCGTAAGCGCGGCGAGCACGCCGGGAACGTCCTGGTGCGCCACGAAGAGCGTTGAATACATGCCCGAGATGTCGACGCCGACGCCGTTGATGCGGCTAATGCGCATCTTGCCGCCGCCCAGACTCTCGCCGCGGACCTGCGCCGTAGCGCCCGTGTCGTCAACCATCTCGATGTCGACGGTGTTGGGGTGGATGGAGGCGTCGTCGCCCTTGATGTCAAAGTG
>UQWK01000088.1 GCA_900544725.1 uncultured Collinsella sp. | reverse complement strand
GCAGGACCAGGGCGCCAACAACATCAACCTGGTGACTGCGACGCATTATGCTCACTTGCTGCCGGCCGCGATTGCCGCAGCGCGGGAGCGCGGGCTGGACATCCCGATCGTCTACAACACGAGCGGTTATGAGCGTGCGAGTGCCGTGGCGGCGCTCGGCGATTTGGTCGACGTGTGGCTTACCGACTTTAAGTATGCCAATGCGGCGCTTGCGCAGTCACTCTCTCATATTAAGGACTACCCGCGCGTGGCTGTGTCGGGTCTGGCCCAGATGGCGCGCGAAATTGAGCGCCGCGGGGGAGAGCTGGTAGACGGGGACGGGCTCATGAAGCGCGGCATAATCGTGCGTCATCTGGTGCTGCCGGGTCATGCGGACGATTCGTGCCGCGTGCTGGACCTGGTGTGGCAGACGGTGGGCGACGTGCCGATTTCGGTCATGAACCAGTACACCCCCAATGCGCTCATGCGCGAGCAAGGCGGCGAGTTGGCGCGCGCCGTGACGCGCGAGGAGTACGAGCAGGTGCTCGATCATGCCGACGACCTGGGCTTTACGACGATGTTCTGGCAAGAAGGTGGAGCGGTAGACGAGAGCTTTACCCCGGCGTTCGACACCACCGGTGTCCTCACCAGCGCAAAGTAGCGCGTTCGCCGATGATTTTTCTGGGACGGGGATTAAAAAATCATCGGGTGGCTCGGGCGTTCGAAAAGTAGTCAAAACAGCCCCGTCCCAAAAAGACTGGGTATTGGGCGTTGACAGTTGGCGAGCCGTAGGTAAAATATCAACTTGTCCTGGGGACGTAGCTCAGTTGGGAGAGCGCTGCCGTCGCATGGCAGAGGCCGAGGGTTCGACTCCCTTCGTCTCCACCCTTGGATTTGATAAGCCGCTGACATTGTGTCGGCGGCTTTTTTTAAAAAGAAAGGGCTGCATCATGGCCGAGCTTGAGTCCCAACCACTGTCTGCCGAGGAGCGCGCCGAGTTGGAAGAGCTCCGCGCCGAGAAGGCTCGTCGCGAGGCCCAGGAAGAGGCACGCCGCGAGCGTGAGGAGCTGGCCGCCCTGCGTGCCGAGCGCGCGAAGGCCGAGGAGGCAGCCGCGAAGGTTGCATCCGAGCCTGCGCCCAAGCCCGCGCCTGCGCCCAAGCCCGCCGCCGCGAAGCCCGCGCCCACCGCACCCAAACCTCAGCCCAAAAATGCCGCTCGTCCCAAGTCCGTCGAGCCCAAACCGAGCCGTGACGAGATGACCTTTGCCCAGCGCATGGTCACCTCCAAGGAGCCTACGGGCGAGAATGAGATTCCCGGCATGGCTCCGGCTCAAAAAATCATCATCGTGCTCGCCCTCATCGCGTTTATCGTCTTTATGGTTTACACAATCACGGGCAGCATGGGCCTGCACTAACCTGTTCGCGCCGGGCTCCATGCCTGCACGTCCGCCTCGTCCAACCCTCAACCTCTGCACAACGCATCCGAAAGGTCGCCCCATGGCTTTGACCGACATCTCGCATCCTACCGACATCGCAATGCTCACCGATCTGTACGAACTCACTATGGCCCAGGGCCTGTGGGAGAGCGGCAAGGCCAATGAGCAGGGTTGCTTTACGGCGTTTTACCGCGACCATCCCTTTGGCAGCGCGTATGCCGTCATGTGCGGCACCGCCGAGCTGCCCGAGCTTGTCGAGAACCTGCGCTTTACGCCCGAGGACATCGAGTACCTCGCCTCGCTCCAGGCTCCGGCCGGCGGCGCGATGTTTAAGCCTGCATTCCTCGACTACCTGCGCAACTTCCGTGCGCACGTGAATATCGACGCCGTGCCCGAGGGCGAGCTCGTCTTTCCGCGCGAGCCCATGGTGCGCGTTACCGGCCCGTCGCTGGAGTGCCAGCTGCTCGAGACCGCGCTGCTCAACATCGTCGGCTTCCAGACACTTGTTGCCACCAAGACGGCGCGCGTAGTGCTGGCAGCGGACGGCCGTCCCGTGGCTGAGTTTGGCCTGCGCCGAGCCCAGGGTCCCGATGGCGGCCTGGCCGTTGCGCGCGCGAGCTACGTTGCCGGCTGTTCCTCTACGTCCAATGTGCTTGCCGGCCGCCGTTACGGTATTCCCGTCTTTGGCACACATGCGCACAGCTGGGTGATGAGCTTCGATTCCGAGCTCGAGGCCTTCCGTGCGTTTGCCAAGTCGAGCCCCAAGAACTGTACGCTGCTCATCGACACCTACGATGTACGCGAGGGCTGCGAGCATGCCATTACGGTTGCCAAGGAGATGGAGGCGGCGGGCGAGCGCCTGTCGGCCATTCGCATCGACTCGGGCGACCTCGCCAAGCTCTCCAAGTATGTTCGCGGCCGTTTTGATGCCGAGGGCCTGCCTTATGTGGGGATCTCGGTTTCCAACGATCTGGACGAGTACACGATTCAGTCGCTGCTCGACCAGGGCGCGCCCATCGACAGCTTTGGCGTGGGTACCAAGCTTGCGACCTGCTATGACCAGCCGGCGTTGGGCGGCGTGTACAAGCTTTCGGCTCGCCGCGCGAGCGACGCGGAGCCGTGGACGCCGGTGGTGAAGCTTTCCGAGCAGCCCTACAAGCGCACGATCCCCGGCGTGCAGCGCGTGCGCCGTTATTACGATGGCTTTGGCGGTCCGGTCTGCGACATGATCTATGACGAGGACCATCTGGTAGGTGAGGGCGCCGCGCGCGGCAATACCCTCGTGGCCGTGAACGATGCTGCCTTGGTGACCGATGTGTCCGAGCTCGAGTATCGTGAGCTGCTGGTGCCGATCGTGCGCGACGGCAGCGCGGTGGCTCCTCGCGAGAGCATCGAGGACGCGCGCGAGCGCTGTGCTTGGGCGCTCGATCATCTGGACGCGGCTTTCAAGCGCTTCCTGTATCCGCAGACCTACGTGGTGGGCATGGAGCAGGGCCTGGCCCAGGTGCGCGACGAGCTCGTACGCAAGAACATGGCCGCGGCATCCGCCTTCCCCTGGGCAAAATGATCCGAAGGGGACGGAGGAAAACGGATCATATTCTCGCTCACCCGTTCGCCCGCTCGCTCAACATTCGATTGGTTTGACGTATGACGACTTCTTATAAAACGATGGTGGTAAAGATCGGCTCGTCCACGGTGGTGGGTGCCGACGGTAAGGTCAACCGCGCGTTTATCGGCGGCCTGGCTGATCAGGCCGCGGCCCTGCGCAAGCTCGGCTGGCGCTTGGTCGTGGTGAGCTCCGGCGCCATTGCCTGTGGCTATCCCGTGCTGGGCTTCGACCGCAAGCCGGTCGGTGACCTGCCGAGCCTGCAGGCATGCGCTTCTGCCGGCCAGTGCATCATCTCATCGGCCTACGACGAGGAGTTCCATGCGCGTGACCTGCTTACCTCGCTCGTGCTGCTCACGCGCCACGACACGGCGCGCCGTACGTCCTACCTGCACGCGCGCGACGCTTTGCTGCGCCTGGTGGAGCTGGGCGTGGTGCCGGTCGTTAACGAGAACGACACCGTTACCGTCGACGAGATTAAGTTCGGCGACAACGATACACTCGCGGCCCTCGTGAGCTGCTTGGTTTCGGCGGACCTGTGTGTGACGCTTTCGGACATCGACGGCCTCTACACCGCCAATCCGCATGAAGATCCGACGGCCGAGTTTGTCCCGGTCGTGCGCAAAATCGATGCCAAGATCATTGCCTCGGCGGGCGATTCTTCGACGTCGGTGGGCACCGGCGGCATGATCACCAAGATCC
>UQWK01000087.1 GCA_900544725.1 uncultured Collinsella sp. | reverse complement strand
ACGTTGAGATAACGTTCGCCCCCGCTTTGCTCTAGCCAGGTTGTTACGGGTGGGTGTGACGGCTACTCGCCATGCTTCTCCTCGTGGCGAGCGGCGGCACGGGCATCGTGGATGCCCTTGATCGCGGCATGGCGAGCCGTTCGGGCATCATGGATGGCGTCGCGAGCCTCGGCGGTCGTCGCCTTGGCAGAGCGCAACTTGGCGGCCAGATCGGGGTTGGTTTCGGCGACCGCGGTAATCGCGGGGCCGTCGAGCTCCTCTTGCGTGGGCTCGGCCAAAAAGTCGATAGCATACTGGGCGGCCACCATGGAGCCCTTTGCCAGCACGGTCTCGTCAATCTTGTAAAAACAGGAATGCTGGGCGTACGTGGCGCCAATCTTGGGGTTGCGCGTACCTACAAAGGCGAGCACGCCCGGTACGCGGCGCAGGTACTCCGAAAAATCCTCGCCCGAAAGCGTGCCGCGGTAATGGCCCTCGCCTGCGGGGCCCAGGCACTTGAGCACAGCTTGGCGGCAGCGCTCGCTCGAGGCGGCATCGTTTTCGACCTTGTAGTTGGCGATGGTGTAGTCGGTGAGTTCGGCCTCGGCGCCTAGTGCTGCTGCGGTGTGCTCCACGATGCGGCGCATAAGCTCGGGCATCTCCTCATGCGTCTTGTCGCCATAGGTGCGCACCGTGCCGGCGAGGTACGCCGTGCCGGCGATAACGTTGCGCGCGGTGCCGCCATGCAACTCGCCGACGGTGATGACGGCGGGTTCGTAGGGGCTAATCTCGCGCGAGACGATGGTCTGCAGGGCGTTGACGATCTCTGCCGCCACCATAACGGCGTCGTGGCCGCGCTGGGGCATGGCGCCGTGGCACGAGGTGCCGCGGACGTCGATGCGGAACCAGTCGGTGTTTGCCATGCGCGGGCCGGGCTCGCAGCTTACGGTGCCGGCATCGACCTCGCTCCAGATGTGCGCGGCGTAGGCGCCGTCGACGCCATCGAGCACACCCGTGCCGATCATGAGCTTGGCGCCCTGGCCGTTTTCCTCGCTGGGCTGGAATACAATGCGAATCTCGCCGTGGATGTCATCGGTCATGTGGCGCAGAATCTGCAGCGTGCCGAGCATCATGGCGATATGGCAGTCGTGACCGCAGGCGTGCATGCAGCCCTCGTTGACGCTGGCGAACTCCTCGCCGGTCTGCTCGGTGACAGGCAGGGCGTCGATGTCGGCGCGCAGCAGGATGCGGCGGCGCGGCGTGCCGTCCTCGCGGTAGGCATCGGGCGCGGTACCGCGGAGCGTCGCCACCAGGCCCGTCTTGAGCGGGCGCTCGTAGGGGATATTCATGGCGTCGAGCTGGTTGGCGATGTCGGAAGTCGTGCGCTCCTCGGCAAGGCTCAGCTCCGGGTGCTTATGGAAGTGCCGGCGCTGCTTGATGATGTAGGGTTCAAACTCGGCGGCGATATCTCGGATGGCCGCGGTGACGTCGTCTGCCGCGCGAACCTCGGTTGCCGCCATAATCTGCTGTGCCTTGGTCTTCGTCATGGTCGATTTGCTCCTTGCTGGGTTGATCGCAAAATCGTACAGGCTCTCTCCAGTATGCCACCTGCCGCTAGGGCTGGTAAAGTTGCCGTTTGCCGCTTGGGGTTTTGTTACAAGGGCGGGGGAGTACACTCGGGGGTGTTGAATTACCTGCCAGAGATGGGGATGCCCATGCGACATATCGATCGGATTATTCGCTCCAAGAACGTCTTTACCGCGCAAGACGGCATCGATACCGCCCGCGAGTTGGCGATCGCCATCGCGGGCGATCGCATCGTCGCTGTCGGCGCGCCCGATGACGTGATTGCCGCCGCACCTGCCGCCACGCCGGTGGTCGATTACGGCGAGCAGTTTGTCTGCCCCGGTTTCCATGACGCTCATCTGCACTTCTTCCATACTTCGGTTGGCTCCTCTCCGTATATGCTCATGGATATGGGCACGTCCGAGGCGGCACTGGTGCAGCATGCGCTCGAGTTTTCCCAGGGCCTGCCCAATGACGCCTGGGTCGTGACCCAGGGCTGGCGCGATTACCGCTGGGATCCGCCCGAGCATCCTACCAAGGCCTCCCTCGACGCCGCCTTCCCCGGTCGCCCCTGTGTTATGTACTCGGGCGACGGGCATACGCTGTGGCTCAACAGCCGCGCGCTCGAAGCCCTCGGCGTGACGCGCGACAGCGAGCCTCCGGCGGGTGGCAGCTATGACAAAGACTCAAACGGTGAACTTACGGGTATCGCCCACGAGGCAGCTGCTATGCAGCTGCTGCCGCGCTGCCTGGAGTGGCTGGGCGAGGACCGCATCGCGAGCGCTTACGCCGACCAGATGAAGCGTATGGCCGAACAAGGCATCACCTCAATCTGCGATATGTCGCTCATGCCCATGCCGGGCTGCGACTTTATTCGCGACGATGTTTACGACAAGCTGCAGGCCGCCGGCAAGCTGGGCATCCGCGCCCATCTGTTTCCCACGCTGCTGGATGACCAATCGCGCTTGGAAGAACTCCAGACCCGATACGCGAACAACGCGCTGCTCTCGGCGCCAGGCTTTAAACAGTTCTTCGACGGCGTGTCGAGCGAGCATACCGCATACCTCACTGAGCCCTATACCAACCCGCGCTTCCCGGGCGACCAGGGTCGCCTGACGGTTCCTGTCGAGCGCATGCGCAAGTTGGTTCTGGCGGCAGCCGAGCGTGGCCACACCGTGCGCATCCACGTTATCGGCGACGGTGCCATCCATGCCGCACTTGATATCTTTGAGGAGGCGGCAGAGCTCTACGGCTTGCCCCAGCACGGTCATAACACGCTCGAGCATCTGGAGAATCTGCTGCCTCAGGACATCGATCGTCTGCGCAAGCTCAACGTCATTGCCTCGAGCCAGCCTTGCCACATCACGCTCGACCCGGGTGGCCCGGAGCGCGACCTGGGCCTGGAACGCAGCCGCATCATGTGGCCGTTTGCGACCTATAAGCAGCGCGGCATCCGCCAAGCTTTTGGTACCGACAGCCCCATCACGGCCGTTACCAGCATGAACGTGCTCTACACGGCTATTACGCGCCAAGACCCTCGCAGCCACTGGCCCGAGGGCGGCTGGCTCCCCAGCGAGCGCATCGATGCGGCAACGGCCCTGCGCAACTACACGCTTGGTAGCGCGTACGCAGCGGGCGACGAGCAAAACCTCGGCAGCCTAGAGCCCGGCAAATACGCCGACCTGGTAGTCCTGGATCAAAACCCGCTCACTATCGACCCCCAAGAGCTGCAAGCCACCAAGGTTCAGGCCACCTACCTGGCAGGCAACTTGATTTACGAGCGCTAATAATCATGCCGTACCGTTAAACGCGGCTCGGGCAGCCTATTTTGGGATGGCGCTCGAGCCGCGTTTGTATATCGGTGGGGACTCGCTGTGAGCGTCCCTGCTCTGCTTGATTTGAGCGTGGGGTGGGGCGCCGCTGCCCCCACGCGCTCAATTTGGACATCAGTAATGCGGTCTCTTGGTGTTTTGCATACTTTCCATTACAGATTGCATAAAAAGGCTGGGATGTTCTTTCTGGTCCTGATGTACCCCCGCCTGGGCCGTGCAAAAAACGGAGTATTCAGCAACACAAGCTCCGCCGGCGCCGCTGCAGTCGGGTAGCATCGCGGAGCTCGATGACATTTTGTGGTCCGGTACGGCGCGAAGTATGCCCATTTGTCCCAACGGGGTCTGCCCACCGACCAAAACCGCCCGCTGAAGGCGTCCTTGGGACCAATAAGGTATGTCCGGTGCGTATGCAGCCGTTCTGGCCTGCTGAATACTCCCAAAAATGCACGGTGCTCCCCGGGGGACCCGTGCGCGCGGCGAAAACCATGCCCATGTCGCTATCCGCATCGCCATTTTGCTGCACTGACTTTTCCTGAATGCCGGGCCCGAGTTAGTCAACCTGGCTCCCGGGGCGGACCGGAGGGCATGAAGTTTGTCGCGAGTTCCGCACGCAAAGGAAAGCACTTAATGTGCTTTCCGTCTTGCGCAGGACTG
>UQWK01000086.1 GCA_900544725.1 uncultured Collinsella sp. | reverse complement strand
TGGGAGAGGAAGGCTCAGATGAGCGACAGCAAGCATGTGACGTATGAGGACGCCGGCGTCGATACCGCCGAGGGCGGCCGCGCCGTCGACGCGATTAAGCAGATGGTCAAGGACACCAACCGCCCCGAGGTTATCGGCGGCATCGGTGGCTTTGGTGGCCTGTTCTCGGCCGCCGCGCTTAAGGATATGGAAGACCCGATCCTGATCAGCGGCACCGACGGCGTGGGCACCAAGCTCGTGCTCGCCCAGATCATGGACCGTCACGAGACGGTGGGTCAGGACCTGGTCGCCATGTGCGTCAACGACATTCTGGCTTCGGGCGCCGAGCCGCTGTTCTTCCTGGACTACGTTGCCATCGGCCACATCGAGGCCGAGCACATGGCGAAGATCATCAAGGGCGTGGCCGACGGTTGCAAGCTTGCGGGCTGCGCGCTCGTGGGCGGCGAGATGGCCGAGCACCCGGGTGTTATGGCTCCTGCCGACTACGATCTCGCTGGCTTTACCGTGGGCGTTGTCGATCGTCCCAAGATGCTCGACCCCGCGAACGTCCGCCCCGGCGATGTGATCCTGGGCCTGCCCTCTACCGGTGTGCACTCCAACGGCTACTCGCTCGTGCGCAAGGTCATCGGCGTCGACGGCATCAAGCCGGGCACGCCCGAGGCCGCCGCTAAGGCCGAGGAGTTGAGCCGTCCGCTCGAGGAGCTCGGCGGCGCATCGCTCGCCGACGCTCTGCTGGCTCCCACGCGCATCTATGTGAAGCCGATTCTGGAGCTGCTCCGCGGCGGCGCCAACGTGCATGCCATCGCCCACATCACCGGCGGCGGCATCACCGAGAACCTCAACCGCGCGCTCGCCGACGACGTCGACGCCGTGGTCACCCGCAACGGCGCCGAGATGGGCTGGGACGTTCCGCCTGTCATCACCTATGTGTCGCGCCAGGCCGAGCTTGCGCCCAACGAGGCGTGCAAGACCTTCAACATGGGCGTTGGCCTGTGCCTGATCGTCGCTCCCGAGGACGAGGCCGCTGTGACCGAGGCTCTGGTCGCGCTGGGCGAGAAGCCGTTCCGCGTGGGCGAGTGCGTCGAGGGCTCCGGTAAGGTCGTGTACTCCGATGAGCGCTAACGAGCAGACGACTGCTGCCGAGGGCCTGGGCTATGTGCCCTACACCCGTCCGACCGGCACCGATACGGCCGAGCCGCTCAAGATCGGCGTGCTCATCAGCGGTTCGGGCACCAACCTGCAGGCGCTCATCGACCTGATCGCCGCCGGTAAGCTCAACGCTTCGATTGAGCTTGTGGTGTCGAGCCGTCCTTCGGCCAAGGGCTTGCAGCGTGCCGAGCGCGCGGGTATCCAGACGCTCACGCTGTCCAAGGATGTCTACGCTGACCCCATCGCTGCCGACGAGATCATCGCGCACGAACTGCTCGAGCGCGGCTGCGAATACGTGGTCATGGCCGGCTACATGCGCATGGTGCACACGCCGCTGCTGGCCGCGTTCCCCAACCGCGTGGTCAACCTGCATCCGGCGCTGCTGCCGAGCTTTACCGGCGCGCACGCGATTGACGACGCGTTTGCTCGCGGCGTCAAGGTGACCGGCGTGACCGTGCACTTTGCCAACGAGATTTACGACAACGGCCCCATCATCGCCCAGCGTGCGCTGGCTGTCGAGGAGGGTTGGGACGTCGACACGCTCGAGGAGCACATCCACGCGATCGAGCATGTGCTGTATCCCGAGGTTGTGCAGATGCTCGCCGACGGTCGCGTCCACGTGCTGGACAGCGGCAAGGTCGCAATTGATGCGCCTCGCGGCTAGCGTCGCACAGTACAATTTAGCCGAGTAGTCAGGGTGGTCATTGGCGCCAAGGCGCGAGTGACCACCTTTTGTTTTGTGTAGTCATTGGGGACGTTCTTAAACGACTAGTCATTAAAGAACGTCCCCGATAACTAGGTGAGAGAGGTGGGCCCATGGCGGATAACGAAGCACTGTTTACGCCTGAGCTGGTGTTTTTTGATTGGGAGTGTGCGACGCCGGATGAGGTGTTTGCGCGGCTCGAGGGTGAGCTTGCCCCTCGCGGCTACATTGCCGAGGGCTGGCTCGACGCCGTCCGCACACGCGAGAACGCTTATCCCACGGGGCTTGCCATGCCGGCTGCCAACATCGCCATCCCACATACCGATCCGGGATTTGTGTCTAAACCCTATATCGCGGTGGTGAAGCCCGCCGCGCCAGTGGCGTTTAACGCGATGGCGGGCATGGGCGCCCCGGTGCCGGCGCAGATCATCATCAACTTAGGCATTGCCGAGCCGGGCGGTCAGGTCGAGGCACTCCAGGCGCTCATGAATATCTTTATGGACACCGACGCCGCAGCCGACGTGCTCGGCCAGACCACGCCCCGGGGCATGGTCGACGCCATCCGCCGCCACTTCTAAGGTGGCAGCTAGACCTGTCCCCTTTGCACCAAAATGGTGCAGATTAACCTGTCCCCTTTGCACCAGGCGTGTCGCGGGGGCTGCGTTGTGACACAATGGCGTTTGTTCGATTCGTGATGCGAAAGGCCAAACATGGCAAACAAGAAAAAGAACCCCGAGGTCGCGCCGACCCCCGAGCAGCAGTCTCGCGCCGCCTCCAGCTCTCGTAAGAAGCAGCGCAAGACCTACGTTTCCAAGACCGTCAAGATCGTTTTGGTGGTCATCGGCGTGCTGGCAATGTTGCTTTCCGTCTCGGCCATGGCGTGCTCCGGCCTGATGTCGCAAGCCGAGGACACCGGCTCGGGCTACAAGCTCACCGGCGGCGTGGCTGCCACCATCAACGGCACCAACCTCACCGAGGACACCGTGACCAAGCAGATCATGAGCATGCGCACGTCCTACGGCTACACCAAGGACGAGGACTGGGCACAGTACCTGGTCGACAACGACCTTACTCCCAAGAAGTACCGCAAGCAGCTCATCGACTCCTACACGCAGCAGATTCTGCTCCAGCAGGCGCAGAAGGAAAACGGCGTGACCGTCTCGGACGAGGAAGTCGAGAAGGCTTGGAAGGACGCGTGTAAGAGCGCGGGCGGCGCCAAGGCCTTTAAGAAGACCCTCAAGACCTACGGCTACACCGAGGACACCTACAAGGATTCGCTCAAGGAGAGCCTGGCGCAGCAGAAGCTCAAGGATGCTGTCGCACCCACGAGCAAGCCCAAGGACAGCGAGATCGTCGATTACATCAACGAGAACCTGTCCAACTACAACGATGCCCGCCGTTCGTCGAACATCTTGATCAAGGTTGATTCCGACGCGTCCGACGAGGACAAGGCTGCCGCCAAGGCCAAGGCGCAGGAGTGCCTGGACAAGATTAACTCCGGCGAGCTGAGCTTTGAGGACGCCGTGGAGCAGTACTCCGAGGACACCGGCTCCAAGGAGAAGAAGGGCGACGTGGGCTGGGACAAGCTCACCACCTTTGTCGACAGCTACCAGACGGCGCTCGAGGGTCTTAACAAGGGCGATGTGAGCGATGTTGTCGAGTCGACCTACGGCTACCACATCATCAAGTGCACCGACTACTTCCATGTCGATAACCAGGTCGATGATATTAAGCAGGTGCCCAAGGACATCAAGAAGTATGTCTCCAACGTGGTGAAGACGCAGGCGGCCAGCACCGCGTACAGCGAGTGGCTGGAGCAGTACAAGAAGGACGCCGACATCACCGTTAACCCCATGCCCAAGGATGTGCCGTACAACGTCAGTCTGAAGGGCGTCACCAAGAGTTCGACCGACGATTCGTCGACGACTGAGTAATCATGGGGCGGTGCTCGCGCGAGTGCCGCCCACGCTATTGAGGAGGATTTGCAGATGACCAACGAAGAACTGCAGAAGGAAATGATCGCGGCCATGAAGGCCAAGGACAAGGTTCGCCTGTCCATCATTCGCCAGGTCAAGGCCGAGGTGAAGAATATCGAGGTCAACGAGCGCCGCGATGTGACCGAGGAAGACGTCAACAGCATGATCAAGCGTCTGATTAAGCAGACGAGCGAGACGCTGGAGATGTCCATTAAGGCCGGTACCGACCAGGAGCGTACCGACAACCTGACCGAGCAGGTCAAGATTCTGGAGAGCCTGCTGCCCGCGCAGGTTTCGGGCGAGGAGCTCGAGGCCCTAATCGAGCAGGTTATCGCCGAGCTGGGCGCCACGTCCAAGAAGCAGATGGGCCAGGTCATGGGAGCACTCGGCAAGGCCACCGGCGGCAACTTCGATAAGCCGGCAGCGGCCAAGATTGTCGGCGCGAAACTCGCTTAATTTGTTACGCGGTTTTACCAAACCGCGTAACGGCTCGACGCTGCAAACCCGCACACGCGGCAATCTGACGTTCAATTTCAAGGGCGCGACCAGAAGGTCAGCGCCCTTTCATTTCACGTCACCTTGCTCGC
>UQWK01000085.1 GCA_900544725.1 uncultured Collinsella sp. | reverse complement strand
GCATCATAAAGCTCATGGCGCGGTTGGTGTAGAGCTGCGTGGTCATCAGGTCGAGCGAAGCCTTGTCAAAACGCTCGAGCTCATGCTCCTCGCGGTTGAATGAGCGGATGGGCATAAGACCGTCGAGCAGCTCGCGGGCGGTAAGGTTCACGCGGTCCACAAAACTTTGCATCTTTTTGAACTTGGGCATGGTGAGGCCCATGAGCACGCCGACGACAGCCGAAACCGCGATGATGGCCACAGCGATGGTCCACTCCAGGCCGGTGTGATTGGCCAGGACGCGCATGACGGCGACGATGCCCATGACGGGGGCCATCAGGCACATGCGGATAAACAGGGTTGCGGCCATCTGAATCTGCTGAATGTCGTTGGTGCAGCGGGTGATGAGCGAGGCCTGGCTAAACTTGCCCACCTCGGCCGGCGAGAAGTGCATAACCTTGTTGAAGGTCTCGCGGCGCAGGTCGCGGGCGATGGAGCAGGCGGTGCGCGAAGCCACGGCGCCGGTCAGGATGGTGGCGACCAGCGACACCAGACACAGACCAAACATCGTGGTCGCCATGCGGCCCAGGTAGGCGTTCTGCACGTCGGCGGGGTCGATGCCCTGTGCCTTGTACTCGTCCTGCACGTAGCTCACGGCGCGCTGGGTGACGATGGAGCCCGACATGGAGCCCATTTTGTCAGCCATATCGTTGGCGCCCTCGACGAGCTTGCCCTGATCGATAAGACCGCCTTCAACGCCTAGGCGCAGGCTCTTCATGGTGATCTTACCGCCGTCGGCGTCGATCTGCTTTTGCATGCTCTGCGCGGCTGCGGCCTTCTGCTGCATCTCGGCGAGCTGCTCGGGCGTCATCGCTGCCATCTGCTCGGGGGTGGGCATGGCCTGAGCGGCGCCGCCATCGCTTGCCTCGGTGGATGCGCCGGTCATGTCGCCCATGGAGTCGGCGTCAATGCCCTGGTTGAAGGCGAGCACGACGGTCTCAGGCAGGCTCATGATGTCGGCAATCTTGTCGCCGTCGCCGCGCTCCTCCTCGGTGCCCTTGTACGTTCGAATGCCGTTATTGTCCGCCTTGCTAAACACGGCCTCCACAGCTTTGGCGTCCTTGGCGCTCATAAAGAGTTCGAGGTCGTCGAGCGATTCGGCGCGAATGGTGTTGGGCACGGGCGAGGCGATGCCGCCTTGCTGCACGCCCACGTCGACGATGTCGCTCATATAGGTAGGCAGCGCCAGATCGGCGTTGCAGCTGATTACGATAAGTACGATAGCTGCGAGCAGTGCCAGGACATGCTTTTTAAAGAGCTTGAGAATCCTCACTCGGCATCTCTCCTTTCTTGATTGTGGTCGATAATTTCGTTGGCACGCCTTAGAAGACGCACCATCTCTTGGGTATCTGTTTCGCCGAGCTGTTCGAGGAAAGCCGCGGTGCGGTCCTCGAATTCCCGGCGTTTGATTTCGAGATCCTGGAATCCCTTGTCGGTCACTATGACGTGTACGCGACGACGGTCGGTCTTTGAGTGCTCACGCTCAACCCAGCCCTTGGCTTCGAGAGCGCGTAGGATATTGGCAATGCGGGCGTTCGAGACCCAGGCGCGATCAGCGAGTTCGCTCGGCGTGAGCGAACCGCCAGCGAGCATAAGGGCGCGCATGACAGCCATCTCGCCGCTGAGAGCTTTGTCCACAAAGCGCGAAACGCGCTGGTGAATGCCGCCAAACTCGGTAAGGAGCTGACTCCCAAGCTCATGGAAATCGGTATCTTCCACCGAAAACCCCTAACACTAGAAACTATTTTCGGTGAAAGATGATACCCTTGCACGCGCGCCCTATACGGTAGATTTTGAGACATGCCTAGAAAACTACCTTTAGGCGACCTCCGTACACCGTCGGTGCCAGTAAAGTTTGGGGCAGATCGTTAGGCATGTCCTAAAGCCTACTCAGAGGCACTTTACCCTGCTAAAGCTGGCATAACAGCTAGAGTGAACGTCGTACAAAGGCAAGGAAAAATACCGAACAAATCGGTGAACGGTAGTTGTTCGCGCTCGCATTTCCTGCGGATTTGTTAAAAACGCCCTAATGGTATAAAAAAAGAAACATATAACAGCCCTGATGAAGGGGGTAGCTATGTTATCCTTCTCAAACGGGTGAAATCTTGGGTTTTGGGTTGCAGTTCCAAGGTGGACAAACGTTTTTCCTGTACCAACGTGTGGTGAAGAACGGAAGAAGCCGGTAGTGCAAGCCGATAATTCAAGAATTCAATAAGCAGCGGTGTGAGAGAGCGCCGCATTACACGTAACTAGGAGCGTGGTTACACAATGCAGGAGGCATGGGAAGGCTTCAAGGAAGGCATCTGGACGGGAGAGGTTGACGTCCGAGACTTCATCCAGAAGAACTACACCCCCTACGAGGGCGACGAGTCGTTCCTCGCTGGCCCGACCGAGCGTACCAAGGAGCTGTGGGGCGAGGTTCTCGACCTGCTGCTTAAGGAGCGCGAGCAGGGCGGTGTCCTCGATATGGACACCAAGACCGTCACGGGTATCGTGAGCCACCCCGCTGGCTACATCGATAACGCCCACCGCGAGAAGGAGACCATCGTCGGCCTCCAGACCGACAAGCCGCTCAAGCGCGCTCTGCACGTCAACGGTGGTATCCGCATCGCTTGCCAGGCCGCCAGCCAGCACGGCTACAAGGTCGACGAGAACGTTGTCGAGCGCTACACCTTCGAGCGCAAGACCCACAACGCCGGCGTCTTCGATGTCTACACCCCCGAGATGCGCGCCTGCCGTTCGGCCCACATCATCACCGGTCTGCCCGATGGCTATGGCCGCGGCCGCATCATCGGCGACTATCGTCGTGTCGCCCTGTATGGTGTCGACTACCTGATCAAGGACAAGGAGGCCCAGAAGGCTTCCACCCCGACGGTCATGACCGCCGACAACATCCGCGATCGCGAGGAGCTGCAGGAGCAGATCCGCGCCCTCGGCGAGCTCAAGATGATGGCCGAGACCTATGGCTTCGATATTTCCAACCCTGCTACCAACACGCAGGAGGCCATCCAGTGGATGTACTTCGCCTACCTCGCTGCCGTTAAGGAGCAGAACGGCGCCGCTATGTCCATCGGCCGTACCTCTACGTTCATCGACATCTACGCTGAGCGCGACCTTGCCAACGGTACCTTCACCGAGGAGCAGATCCAGGAGTTCGTGGATCACTTCATCATGAAGCTCCGCATGGTCAAGTTTGCCCGTACCCCCGAGTACCAGGCCCTGTTCACCGGCGACCCGCAGTGGGTCACCGAGTCCATCGGCGGCATGGGTGTTGACGGCCGTACGCTCGTTACCAAGATGAGCTACCGCTACCTGCACACGCTCGAGAACATGGGCACCAGCCCCGAGCCCAACATGACCGTTCTGTGGTCGACTCGTCTGCCCGAGAACTTCAAGAAGTTCTGTGCCAAGACTTCTGTCGCCAGCTCCTCGATCCAGTACGAGAACGACGACCTCATGCGCGTTTACCACGGCGACGACTACGGCATCGCCTGCTGCGTGTCCTCCATGCGCATCGGCAAGGAGATGCAGTTCTTCGGCGCCCGTGCCAACCTGGCCAAGTGCCTGCTCTACGCGCTCAACGGCGGTGTTGACGAGGTCTCCAAGAAGCAGGTCGGCCCCAAGTATCGCGCCGTCGAGGGCGATACGCTCGATTACGACGACGTTGTGGCCAAGTACAACGACATGATGAAGTGGCTCGCTGGCGTGTACGTCAACTCGCTGAACATCATTCACTACATGCACGACAAGTATTGCTACGAGCGCATCCAGATGGCTCTGCACGACAAGCACGTGCACCGCTGGTTCGCTACGGGCATCGCTGGCCTTTCCGTCGTGGCTGACTCCCTGTCCGCCATCAAGTACGCCAAGGTCCACCCCGTCCGTGACGAGAACGGCATCATCGTCGACTTCGAGACCGAGGGCGAGTTCCCCAAGTACGGTAACGACGACGACCGCGTCGACCAGATCGCTCACGACGTTGTGCACCAGTTCATGGAGTACATCCGCATGAACGACACCTACCGCAACTCCGTGCCCACGACCTCGGTTCTGACCATTACCTCCAACGTCGTGTACGGTAAGAAGACCGGTTCCACGCCTGACGGCCGCAAGGCTGGCCAGCCGTTCGCCCCGGGTGCTAACCCCATGCACAAGCGCGATAGCCACGGCGCCATCGCTTCGCTGTCTTCGGTTTCCAAGCTCCCGTTCCGCGATGCTCAGGACGGCATCTCCAACACCTTCTCCATCATCCCGGGTGCGCTCGGCAAGGAGGACCAGGTGTTCTTTGGCGATATCGACCTTGATCAGCTGGGCGAGTAACTATTGTTAGTGCTATACTAACAATAACGATTACTGATTAGTGCGCCGGTTTCGGCCGGCGCCTATCGATCGAAGGAGACACATTATGAAGGTTTCTGAAGTTTCCGAGACTCAGGCCGATAACCTGGTCCACATGCTCGACGCTTACGCCGAGAAGGGTGGCCACCACCTGAACATCAACGTCTTCAACCGTGAGACGCTGCTCGATGCTCAGGCTCACCCCGAGAAGTACCCGCAGCTGACCATCCGCGTTTCTGGCTATGCCGTGAACTTCCACACGCTCACCAAGGAGCAGCAGGACGAGGTCATTTCGCGTACCTTCCACGACAAGTTCTAAAGGGGTTTAACTCCCGCAGGATCGCCGGGTCGCTTTGGGTTACTTTCCAAAACGTCCTCGGACATGCAAAGGGCTCCGCTGCGCGCTTCGCGCGGCGCAGCCCTTTGCGT
>UQWK01000084.1 GCA_900544725.1 uncultured Collinsella sp. | reverse complement strand
ACGAGTGGGAGGCTCCTGTCGTTTCCGTGCCCTTGGATTGGGTCATAGTGTCTGTTGGTGCCTGACATCAAGTGAGCCGCTGTTGGCATCCGGCACCTGGGCAGCTAATTAACAGGATGATAGAAGGTGTCGACGACCGTCTGCTTTACGTTGTCCTGGTCCAGATAGAACTCGGCGAAGGTGTCGCCCTGCTGCATGGTGCCCTGCAGCGTCACGACATCAAACGAGGTCAGGCCGTGCTCGAGCATCGTGGTCGCCAGATAGCTGAACTCATCGAGACCCAGATTGGTCCACGTATAGTCGCCCATCGTCTGGTACAGGCTGATGAGCGCAGCGGGGTTGCTCTTGGCACTGCTGAGCACCTTCGATGCAAACGCCTGCACGTAGCTCACCTGGCGCGCTGTACGATCTAGCGAAGACGTCAGATTCGTCGTGTCGCGCCACTGCACGTACTTTTCCGCCGTTGTACCAAATAGCGTGGTCTCCTGGCCCTCGACAACCGACGTGCCCGGCACAGTCTGCGTAGGCACCAGCGTCACGCCGCCGATGGAGTCATTAATGGGAGCTACGCCCTCGATATTGAGCGTGTAGTAATAGTCAACCGGAATGTTATCGAGCACGCGCGAGGCAGCGGCGGCCGTCAGTGCCGATGAGTTGTCGCCATCGGTGCCATAGGCAAACTGCAAGCACAACTGCTCGGTCACCTGACCGGCAAACGAACCATTGGAATACGTATCTACGGCAACCATGCTGTCACGCGGGATGATAATGCCGCGGGCCTCGCCCGTGTCGGTATTAAGCGCTACGACCATCACGGTATCGGACTGGCCCTTCTGGGTGCCGTCATCGTTACTGCGGCCATCAAAGCCGATAAACGCCACCGTGGCCATATGCTTGTTGAGCGCATACTTCTTGCCGTTATAGGTAATGGTGTCGCCCTTGGCCTTAATGACCTTTTCGGTCTTTTCCTCAATCTTCTTTTTACCCCGGCTGACGCTGTGGTTCACAAAGCCCCAGCCGGCAGCAGCAGCCGCACCAATCACGAGCAGCACGATCAGCAGCGTGCGGATACGGCGGCGGCGCTTGATGCGCTTAATCGACTCTTTGGAGCGTCGACGACGCTGAGGTCCCGCCTCATCAAGCGAAGGCCACTCTACCTCATCAACAGGCTGCGCCGCAGCTTCATCGGTCTTTGCCGTTGCGTCGGAGGGAGCCTCGGCCTTGCTCTGGGATTTTTCGTCAGGTTGAGGCGTCGGAGTGCCTTTGGTCTCCCATTGAGGCTCGACAGGCTCCGCCACATCCTGAACCTGCTGCTCGGGATTGTTTGCTTGATTTTCGTCGGGATCCACCGCATCGATAAAGTGCTTGCCACGGGGGTTCATGACTATTTTGTCTCCTGGTCGCTTGTTAACACGCCGCTAACAATATAGCGCGAGTTGCCCTGCGAGCTATCGAGCATGCAGGTGCTCAACTGCACAATCTTACTATCTGCATCAAGTGTCACGCCGTCACGTACATTTTTGAGCAATGCGTCCGGATTACAGACCGAATTAAAGTAGTCCTGGCGCACGACAGGGTCGGCAAAGTTAAACGAGTTGAGAATGTGGCGGTCGTCATATTGATAGGCCGAGACAATCTTGTACGTCAGAATATGGCCCGGGGTGTAGATATAGAACTCGCCGTTCTCGTTAAAGAAGTCCGCGTCCTCAAAGTTATGCAAGTTGTGGAACACGCCGCCGTTCACATGACCGTAGATCACCGTGACGGGATCGCTAAAGTCGCGCGCGTTTGCCATCTGACTAAACGCCGTGCCGTAGGGGTCGTACTTGCCGTCCTTGTCGTGGTCCAGATAAAACAGGTCGTCCGTCGTGCTCTGCAGCAAGGGTGTGTTGATATCCGCACCCGGAATGTAGAGCCACGCATAGATATCGGCATTCTCCTGAATGAGCGGAGCGAAGTCGATGGGGCTGTCCGGCAGCTCCTTACCCTTTGATTCGACCTTCGTGGCGGGCTTGCCTGTTGCACTCATCTCCTCGGCGCGCTGCTGCTCTAGATGATTCATATAGAGCACGTAGCCGCCGCAGCCGACTGCGACCAGCAACAACACTACGAAAACGCCCTTGAGTATCGTGGCGCGACGCTTTTTGTCCGAGTCGCCCATATGCTTAACTTCCATATGCTTGCCCTGCGGCTGCTGTGCCATGGTGTTCCCTTACCCTGTAAATCGGCCAAAAAAAGGACCCGCACAAGTACGGGTCCTCAAATCTTACGGTTGAAACCGTGTGTGTGCTAGTTGTTCTTACGAAGAGCAACAAAAGCGCAGGCAGCGCCAGCAGCGGCAACGGCAGCCACGGCGGCAACAGCGGTGGTGTTCACACCGGTAGCCGGGGACTTAGCGCCGTTGTCGGTGGTGGCAGCACCAGCAGCGGTCTTCTCAGCCACGATGGTGTAGGTGGAGAGCTTGGTGACCTTAAAGGTAACATTGCCGTTGTTGTCGGCAGTGAGGTTCAGGGTCTCCCTGCTACCGTCGTTGTGCTGGACATAGACGGTAACCTTGGCGTTGGCGTAAGCCTTGCCAAGGGTGAAGGTGACGGTCAGCGGGTTGGACTCAGAAACGGTACCCTCGACGGTCTCGGTGATCTCAAAGGAAGCGACCACGTTGGCGTCGGCAGGGGTGCCCTCGGCGTTCTTGGTGGTGGAAACAACCTTGACGTTAGCGTTGTTAACGCTGGCGGTCACGTTGTTGGCGCCGGTGGCGGTGGTGTTGGCAGGGCTCGGGGCGGCGAAAGCAGCCACGGGCAGAGCCAGGGCAAGAGCGAGAACGCTCAGTGCTGCCATGAATCTCTTCTTCATGTTAGGTACTCCTCAACTTGCAGCTTGTGGACCTTTAAGTGCCTAGTAGTATAGCATTTTTTCAAATTGCGACTAATGAGTTCTACATGAAACAACATTACTGCTTTTTTGCTCACTCATTGACCCCAAACAGCGACTTAGTGCGATGGTTTTGTGACTTATTGGCCTTGTGTCACGGGCGTGATCTGCGAACCCACGCCGTTTGCGCTGGTTTCGCTAACCTCGCTGTCCGTATCCTCGCCCTTTTGGGCATCGGCGATCGTTGCGGCGGCGGCAACAATACCGCGCTGAGGCGCCACGCCCGTCTGGGCCTGAGCACCCTCGACAAGCTCTGTGCCGGCATGCGCGAGCTCAGCAGACTTGAACATCGCACTCAGGTCGACGCCGCCGCCAGCGTAGCCGAGTGCGGCAAGTGCGATGACAACCACCGCAACAACAACTGCAATCGGCACGTAACGATGCCAACCAGCAGGATTGAGCCCACTGCGGCGAGCCGCACCGCGGCTGATATAGCCCAGCGTTCCGTCGTGCTTGAGCTTAGAGCCCACCACGCGCTTGCGCCCCCGCAGCGACGACTCGGCCTGCATGGCCAAGCGAGCGCTTGCCGAAGGATAGCCGTATTTGGTGCGCTTGAACGAACCGTCGAACCCCGACGCGTGCTTGCCCCACGTCCGGGACGTCGTGCGGCGGTTAACTGGAGCCGCGCCCCGTCTATTCCGGTTTGGTTTTGAAGTCTCCGCCATACGCCCCCGCACGCCGTAACACAATCGAAACATTACTGCTTTGGACTGTAGCACACGCACCGCACGCGGTCACGGGCGCCTCGCTCAGCGGTCGTCGTCCTTCAGCAAGCGCCACAGGGTCGTGCGGCTTATCCCCAGCACCTCGGCAGCGCGGGTCCGGTTGCCCTGAAGGTGGCCTACGACCAGCCGCGCGATGTCGCGTTCGGTATCGGCCAGTGGACGCAGGATATACAGGTCGCTGTCGAGCGTCGGAGCGCCAAAGGTTGCGGTTTTGATGACGTCCTCCTGGGCGAGCACCTCCTCCGCCGCAGCGCGCTCCGCCACACCCGACCCTACTAATATATAGAGTCGTTCCGAGACCTCGCGAAGCTGCAGATAGTTGCGTGGCCAGCGATAGCCGCTGAGCGTCGAGGCAGCCTCCTCGGACATACTCGGAGCGGCAGTTCCAAAGACATCTGACAGATATGACAAATACCGCGCAACCTTTTTCGCTGCGCCACCCTGCTCGGCAATCGCAGGCGCCACACTTACTGCGCACGCCAAGCGCTCGGTTACAAAAGCGGCCTGATCGCTTTCGCCACCGCCCGGCATATCGTTTGCCGTCAGGACCACATGGCAACGCGCGGCCAGCGCCGTGTCGGTCATCGTAGAGACAAGCTCGCGCAGACGCTGCGGCGAAAGTGCATGCCAGCCGCCAATACAAAGGGTCAGCCTTGCCTGGAACAGCGGCGATTCCGAGCTTTTGAGCAGATGGCGCCAGCCGCGATCTGTGAGCTCGTCAAGTGCCACGGACACAAAGGGTTCGTCAGCATAAGGCCCATCCAGATAGAGGCGTTTTGCAATCTCTGCCTGGCCAGCACCCAGCTCGCCCTCCAACATGAGGGGCACACCGCGGGCATAGCTTTCGCAGACGGGGCCAGCGACCGCGGCGGTACCCTCGACAATGCCGTACGCGCTTGCCTCGTAGCGCGCCTCGACCTCATCTGCGTTAAGCCACTCAATACCCGCGTGTGCCGCCACACCGTGCACTTCGCGGACCACGACTACCCAAAGCGCGCCGTATTCCTTGGCGACCGGACGCACCGTAAGGCTCAAGCGCCCTCCCGCATGCCCCATCACCAGGCGCGTGCCGTTGCCCACGCGCCCCAGGCGCTCGGCGACAAATGCCGCGACATCTTGCTCGAGCGCGACATCGTCCATGGTCGAAATCGCCACGTGTCCATGCCCATCGATTGCCAATGCCGAGGCCCCGGCAGCAGCCAGGGCCTCGATCAAGATGTT
>UQWK01000083.1 GCA_900544725.1 uncultured Collinsella sp. | reverse complement strand
TACATCGGACTCCCTCCTGGACCCACATTGGGTCCGAGATTTTGTCCGAGGTCCCCAATTTCCCGTTGGAGCGCCTTTGGGAAAGTGTGTCCCACTTCGACCGCCCAGAGTGGGATGCACTTTCCGCAAAGCACCTCAACGGGAAACTACGTCCCATTCCAAAGGCAAATTCCGGGACGCATTTTTCGAAAGCCTGCCCATCCGGAAAGCCCGTCCCACTTTGGACGCATCCGGGCACGGAACCATCGACCTATCAGGCCTCCCATCAATAAAGAGGCGTCCTCCCGGACGGCGGGGCACGAAGTTCATCGCGAGTTCCGCACGCAAAGAAGGCCACTTAATGTGGCCTTCGTCTTGCGCAGGACTGTAGAGCAGGGAACTTCGTGCCCCGACGCCCGGGAGGACGTTTCATTTAGAAAGATGGACCGACCGCCGTCAGCGATGGGAGCTACTCGCCCAGCACGGCCTTCTTGGCCGCCGCCGCCATATGGTCCAGATCATCCTTGGTGGGGTGATCCTTTGCGGCAACCCAGTTGTCGAGCAGCAACTTAGCGCGGGCGTTGTCGGGATCTTGCTCGAGCATGGCCTCGTAGCGCTGTTTGACCGCAGGACCCATCTTGCCCTGGCACATTGCCCAGCCCACTAGCTCGGCATCCTCGGCCAAATTGGAGGTCACGCGATCGATAATCTGCTGGTAATAGCTCTGATCAGCACCAAAACCGCAGGTACCAAACAGAAAGACGCGCTTGCCGTGCAAGGCGGAGAGCAACGCCGCGACCGAAGGCGTGCATGCGCCCTTGTCGCACCAAAAGCCAACGAGCACCGTATCGGCAGCGCAGGCACCCTGCGCCTCGCGCGCAACTTGATCTGCATCCACATCATCGCTCAGCGCGGCAGCGTGAATAAACTCGACGCCTGCAGCCTGTAGGGCACGCTTGATTGCGCCCGAAACCATCCTGGTATTACCGCTCTTGCTGTTAACCACCAAAGAGCACGTCATAGTCACGTTGCCTCGTTTCCCCCAAAACTAAAGCCACTATTGCAATTTATTAGATGAATATCTTAGTACTAACGTAACAGATGTAAACCACCGTCTGTCGATTGGCGACGCAGACGACATCTTTGGACAGATTTCGAACAGTATGTACTTCGGATTGAAACCGCCGCAGAACGTTTCACGAATGGCTGAAAAACTGTTTCACAAAACGCCGTCAAATTGTGTCATGGAGTATCGTCAAAATGTTTCACGCGCTGGTAGAACGCTATATAACAAGATCGCTCTATGGGACAAACAAACCTGATTAATTTGCCCCACGGGCTTGCTCACTGGGCAAACTGGCTGCGGTAGAGTTCGGCGTAGAAGCCGCCTGCCGCTAGCAGCTCGTCGTGCGTACCGCGCTCGATAATCTCGCCATCGCGCATTACTAGGATGCAGTCGGCATTACGAATCGTCGACAGGCGGTGTGCCACGACAAAGCTCGTGCGGCCGGCCATGAGTTCGTCGAACGCCGCTTGCACCTGCAGCTCGGTACGCGTATCGATGCTCGACGTGGCCTCGTCCAGCAGCAGGATCGCTGGGTTGGTGAGCATGACGCGCGCGATGCACAGCAGCTGCTTTTGGCCCTGGCTAAACGTGCCGCCGTCCTCGCCGATCACCGTGTCGTAGCCCTGCGGCAGCTGCACGATAAACTTGTGCGCGTGCGCACGCTTGGCTGCCTCGATAATCTGCTCGCGTGTGGCGTCGGGACAACCGTAGGCAATGTTCTGGGCCACCGTGCCCTCGAACAGCCAGGTGTCCTGCAGCACCATGCCAAAGGCGCGGCGCAGGCTCGCACGCGTGTAGTCGCGCGAGGAGCGGCCGTCGACCGCAATGCGCCCGGCATCGATATCGTAAAAACGCAGCAGCAGGTTGATGAGCGTCGTCTTGCCGCAGCCCGTGGGACCAACGAGGGCAAACCGCATGCCGGGCTTTGCATCGATGCAGATGTCCTGCAGCAGCTTGCGATCGGGCACGTAGCTAAAGTCCACATGCTCAAAGGCGACCTCGCCCCGCGGGGCCGCGAGCTCAACGGCATCCGCGGCATCGGGCTCCTGCTCGCGCGCATCGAGCAGCGCAAACATGCGGCGCGCCGAAGCGTACGCGGTCTGGATCTGCGTAATGACGTTGGTGACCTCGTTGAACGGCTTGGTGTACTGGTTGGCGTAGGACAGGAAGATCTGCACGCCGCCCACCGTAAGCGCCGCAGGCACGCCCGTGATCACGCCCGCGCAGCCGATCACGGCCACCACGGCGTAGATGATGTTGTTGATAAAGCGCGTGCCAGGATTGGAGAGCGAGCCCATAAACTGCGCGCGCTCGCCCGCCGTGTAGAGCTCGGCGTTAAGGGCATCGAAGCGCTGCTGCGCGTTCGGGCCATAGGCGAAAGCGTCCACGAGCTTTTGCTCGCCCACATACTCCTCGATATGACCGCCGAGCTGGCCCTGAATGCGCTGCTGAGCCGTAAAGCTCTTGTTGGAGAGCTTGGCGATGGCACCGGCCGCAAAGATGGAAAGCGGCGTGACGAGTACCACCACGAGCGTCATGGTCAGGTTGATGGAGAGCATAAACGCGAGCGTGCCCACGATGGTAATGACGCCGGTAAAGAGCTGCGTGAAGCCCTGTAGCAGGCCGTCGCCCACCTGGTCGACGTCGTTGACCACGCGGCTCATAAGGTCGCCGTGGGCATGGCTGTCGATAAAGCTAAGCGGCATGCGGCTGAGTTTGTCGCTTGCCTCCACGCGCATGTCGCGCACCGTCTCGTAGGACAGACGGTTGACGCAGTAGCCCTGCAGCCACTGGAACGCCGCCGCGCCCACCACGACAATCGCGAGCCTGGTGACGAGCGGTAGCAGCGCGTCAAAGTCCACCCGTCCGGCGGCAACGATAAGGTCGATGCCCTCGCCGATGAGGATGGGCGTATAGAGCTGCAGGATCACCGAGATAGCGGCGCTCACAAACGACGCCGTAAACGAAATGCGGTGCGGACGCACGTAGCCCAGCAGGCGGCGGGTCACCGCACCCACGGGATAGCGCTCGGGGTCGCCGGGCTGGCGCGGGCCGTCGCCCAGGTCGTTAAGGTTATCATTGCCGGACACGTTGGCCGTCATCGTGGCGACCGAACCGGAAGAAGTATACGGATTCATCTAGCAGCCCTCCTTTGCGCAGACGGATGCCGGAGCGGTTGAGGCGGACGCAAGGCTTGGGGCGGACACGGCCGCCACGCTCCCCTGTTGGCCCTCGAGCTCCTCGCGGCGAAGCTGCGACTGGCAGATCTCGCGGTAGAGCTGGCAGCTTGCGTACAGTTCGTCGTGCGTGCCCAGGCCCGCGACCGAACCGTGGTCGAGCACGCAAATCATATCGGCATCGCGCACGGTCGAGACGCGCTGGCTCACGATCACCGTCGTCAGCGGTAGCCCGCCCTCAGCGGCGCCGCGCACGCTGCGCTCGCGAATGGCATGGCGAAGCGCCGCGTCGGTCTTAAAATCGAGTGCCGAGGCGGAGTCATCCATGATCAGGATCTGCGGCGAACCCACCAGAGCGCGCGCAATAGTCAGGCGCTGGCGCTGACCGCCGCTGAAGTTCTTGCCGCCCGCCTCAACCGGGGCATCGAGCCCCTGCGGCTTGTTGCGCACGAACTCGCTGGCCTGCGCCATATCGAGCGCTGCCCACAGTTCTTCATCGGTTGCCGACTCGTCGCGCCAGGTCAGGTTGCTGCGGATGGTGCCGCTCACGAGCGACGCGCGCTGCGGAACGGTCGCGACCACATGGCGCAGCTGGTCGAGCGTCCAGGTGCGCACGTCGGACCCCATCACGCTCACACTGCCGGTGCCCGCATCGTACAGGCGCGGGATAAGCGAGACGAGCGTGGACTTACCGCTGCCCGTGCCGCCGATAATGCCGAGCGTTTTGCCCAGCGGCAGCTCCAGGGTCACGTCATTGACGGCGTTGGCGGCGCCCGCGCCAAAGGAGAAGCTCGCATGGCTCAAGCTCAGCGCGGGTACCGAGGCGGTGTTGCCCATCGCGCTCGGCTTGGGCAGAGCGACCGGCTCGTTGCCCTCGTCGGTGATGCTCGGCACGCAATTGAGCACCTCGTTGATACGCGACGCGCTGGCGCTCGCCTTGGTAAAGACCACGACCAAGTTGGCAACGTACACGATGGAGGTGAGGGTCTGGGTCATGTAATTCACAAACGCCATGACCTGGCCCTGCGTGAGCTCGCCCACGTTGACCTGGATGCCGCCCACCCACAGGATGGCGCACACGCCCAGGTTCATCACAAGAAACGTGACGGGGTTGAGAATCGAGGAGAGTTTGCCCACCGCAATGGCGACATGTGCCTGGTCATCGGCAGCCTGAGCAAAACGCTTGCGCTCGTGGTCCTCGCGCACAAAGGCGCGAACCACGCGGGCTCCCGAAAGGCCCTCGCGGCAAATAAGCGCGATGCGATCGAGCTTTGCCTGCAGCTGCTTGTAGTACGGGATGCAGCGCGCCATGACAAACCAAAACACCAGGCCGATGGCGGGCGTGCAAATCAAAAAGATAATGCCGAGCTTGAGGTCGATGGCAAGGGCCGCGACCATGGAGCCCACCGCCAGGAAAGGCCAGCGGATGAGCATACGCACGCCCAGCGCCACGGCAAGCTGCACCTGGTTGACGTCGTTGGTAATGCGCGTGATGAGCGACGGCGTGCCAAAGCGATCGAGCTCAGCATAGCTCAGCTTGTTGATGTGCTGGTAGAGCGCACCGCGAATGTCGGTGCCCATGCCCTGCGAGGTAAGCGCCGCCATCTTTTGGCAGACGAGCGTAAACGAGATGCCGATCACGGCCATGGCGGCGAGCACCATGCCGTAGTGGACGACGGCACTCACGTCGTGCGCACCGATACCTTTATCAATCATCTGGGCAATCACCAGCGGCGTCAGCAGGTCAAAGATCACTTCAATCAACTTGCACGCAGGGCCAACCACCATATAGCGGCGAAACTTGCCACCAAAACGCCTGAGCAGCTCAATCATAAAAAGGCGCTCCCTATCATCATCTCTCTTCAATCTGATTCATGATAGTACGGCGAACCCTGGGGATGCGTAAGCAACTCGTTACAGATGTAAGGGCAACGGTCACTAGCGCCCAAGGCACGTAGCAACCGATGTTTTGGCAACGCCAGCGAGCGGCATAACGCTAGGGATTCAATTATCAGATAAATGTGACCCTTCAGGCGGTTTTGGTCGGCTACCCGCG
>UQWK01000082.1 GCA_900544725.1 uncultured Collinsella sp. | reverse complement strand
TCGGTAAAGAGCGCCTCAAACTGCACGCCCGTCAGGCGGCCCTTGGCCAGCAGCGCACCGTGCTGCTTAATGCGCGGAATGGGATGCGCCGGAGCATGCATGCCGCAGAACACCACGGCCTCGCCGCACAGAGCACCGCACTTGGTGCCGCCGATATAGAAGACGTCGCACAGCTGCGCCAGCTCGGGCAGGGTAATGTCGCACTCATCGGCCGCCAGCGCATAAGCCAGGCGGGCACCATCCACAAACAGCGGAATCTCGCGCTTCTGGCACACCGCGTGAATCGCCGCGAGCTCGGCCTTGGAATACAGCGTGCCGTACTCAGTCGACAGGCTCACGTACACGGCACCCGGGAACACCGTGTGCTCGTAGCTCTCGTTTTCGTAGAACACCTGGATATAGTTCTCGAGATCCTCGGCATGAATCTTGCCCTCGTAGCCGGGAATGGTGAGCACCTTGTGGCCGCCAAACTCGATGGCGCCCGCCTCGTGGCAGGCGACGTGGCCGGTCTCGGCGGCAACAACACCCTGGTACGGAGCGAGCAGCATATCGATCACCGTGGCGTTGGCCTGCGTACCACCCACCAGCAAGAACACATCGGCATCCGGTGCTTGGCAAGCCTCACGGATGAGCTGCTTGGCATGCTCGGTGTGCGCGTCGGTACCGTAGCCGGGCTGCGGCTCCATGTTGGTATCGACGAGCGCCTGCAGCACCGCCGGGTGTGCGCCGTGGGAATAATCGTTGTTGAACGCGAGCATGGCAATCCTCTCTTACCGGGTTTCGGCCAGATGATTCAAACGGGGTTATTGTACGCCGTGCGGATAGGCAATGCGCGCGGCAAGGCATTCGAGCGCCAGCACCAGGGCAAAGCCGCAGCTCACGTCACTCAAAAAGTGTGCGCCGATCACGATGCGCCCAAAGGCGACGAACGCTGCAACAACAACCGCCGCCCAAAAGATCACGCGGCGACGCGAAGGTTTTTCCTTAAAGGCTGCCGCGGGAAGCCCGGCGAGCATAAGGCCGATCGCCGCATGCGCCGTGTGTCCGCTCGCAAACGACTTGAACCCGTCCTTAATCACGCCGGCGGCGATATAGGTCCACTTGTCGGGGTTGCCGATCACCCACCACGGCTGAAAATTGAGCCCCGGCGTGACCTCGATCACGCGCATGCGCGGGCGCGACCATAACGGCTTAACAATGACGTTGAGGATGATGGCCTGAGCGACCCACACGGCCAGCACCATCAACGCCCAGCGCGTAAGCTCGTCGGGCTCGGTCGTGCGCGTGAGGCAGTAGGCGATGAAGTTGGCTGCGATGACCAACGCAAACGTCAGAACCAGCTGAAACGCAATAAGCTTGCCGCCGACGCGCAGCGATCCGATAATCTCGTAGCCGACCAGACCCACGTTGATCAAAACGCCCAGCGCAGCGAGCCACTTGCTCGCCTTGGAATCGGGGCGGGCCGAGCGCACGAGCATAACGCCCGCGATGCTCGCCGTCAGCTCAAACGGCAGCTCGCCGGCCGCCTCGACAAAGCGACCGTACATGCTGCCGATGTTGAACAGCGCACTCGAGATTTGATAATCAAAGAAGCTGCCCACGCCCAGACAAAGGCACAGGACAACCGCGATAATGGCGACATCTTTCTTATAGATGTATCCGAACATGCTTTCCTTTCGGTCGGGCGAAGGGCAGTCAACCTGCAATGTGGGTGAGACGAAGATGGCTTTGTCCCGTAAATACCCTTACAGGTTGAGCATAAGTAAGCGAAAACGTTCCATTTGTGGCAAGGTGGCCCGAAGGAGGAGGGAAGCGTACTTGCGTACGCGACCGACGAGTGAGGGTCAGATTGCCCAAATGGGGCGTTTGCAGCGTCGACCCGTTAGTCGTCGTCGCTAGCACCCAGCTGCTGCAGCAGCATGAGCGCGGCCGCCACGGGGCCGGTGCCGTCGTTGGCGTCGAGGCCGCGACCCAGGCCGCTGCCCGCGCCGGCGCCCGCCTTGTAGGGCACCGACAGCTTGCGGCTCTTGGGAAAGTTCACCGCGCCATAGCGGGTCTTAAGCTCAAAGGCCACCTTCTTGGGAACGTCAACCCCCAGGAAGGTAATGCGTCCACCGCTGAGCGTGACGCTCTCGAGCCCCAGGCGCTCGCCGCGAATACGGATGCGAGCGCGGTTGAACAGGTTGAGCCCCGCCAACGGCAGCTCGCCATGCGCGGCCTCGGTCTCTTCCTGCACCTCGTCGATGCTCTCCAGGTCCTCGGCCGCTGCGAGCTTGCGGTACACGAGCACGCGCTGGTCCACCGCCGGCATGTACTCCTCGGACAAGAAGTAGTCGGCCGGCAGGTTGATGCCCACGCTCGCCGCCTCCACGCCGGCATCGTCGTCGCCGCGCGCCTCGGCCACGGCCTGTCCCAGCATCTGCGTAAACAGGTCAAAGCCCACACTCGACAGGTTGCCGTGCTGCTCGGCGCCCACTCCACGCCGGCATCGTCATCGCCGCGCGCCTCGGCCACGGCCTGACCCAACATCTGCGTAAACAGGTCAAAGCCCACGCTCGACAGGTTGCCGTGCTGCTCAGCGCCCATCAGCGAACCGGCGCCGCGAATCTCCAGGTCGCGCATGGCGATACGCATGCCGCTGCCCAGGTCCTGGAACTCGGAAAGCGCGGTCAGGCGCGCCGTTGCCTCCTCGGTGAGCGGCAGCTCGCCCGGGAACATAAAGTACGCGTAGGCCTGCGTGGCAGAGCGGCCCACACGGCCCTTGAGCTGGTAGAGCTGTGCCAGACCCAGACGCTGCGAGTCCTCGATGATGAGCGTGTTGGCCGTTGCGTTGTCGATGCCGCTCTCCACGATGGTCGTGGCGATGAGCACGTCGATCTTCTTGGTCGCGAACTCGATCATCACGTCCTCGACCTCGCGCGGGCTCATCTTGCCGTGTGCCACGCCCACGCGCGCCTCGGGCGCGGCCTCGTGCACGCGTGCCACGGCGTCGTCGATGGTCTTGACGCGATTGGACACGTAATACACCTGACCGCCGCGGCCCACCTCCAGGCGAATCGCCGCGCTCACCACGTCGGGGTCGTACTCCCCCACGTGCACGATCACGGGACGACGCCCGGTCGGCGGCGTGGTGATCAGGCTCATATCGCGCACGCCGCTCGTGGCCATCTGCATGGTTCGCGGAATAGGCGTTGCCGAGAGCGTGAGCACGTCAATCTGCTCGCGCAGGTTTTTGAGCTGCTCCTTGTGCTGCACACCAAAGCGCTGCTCCTCGTCGATGATCACCATGCCCAGGTTCTTGGGGTTCACGTCGGCCGAAAGCAGACGGTGCGTGCCGATGAGCACATCAATCGTGCCCTCGGCAAACGCCTTGAGCGCGCGCTTTTGCTGCGCCGGGGTGCGGAAGCGGCTGAGCACCTCGACCTCCAGGCCAAACGGGGCAAAGCGCTCAAAGAATGTCTCGTAGTGCTGTTGGGCCAGAATGGTCGTGGGACAGAGCACCATGACCTGGCGGCCGGAGTCCACGCACTTAAAGGCCGCGCGCAGGGCGACCTCGGTCTTGCCGAAACCCACGTCGCCGCACAGCAGGCGGTCCATGGGCTTGGGCGCCTCCATGTCTGCCTTGATGTCGGCGATAGCCTCCAGCTGGTCGCGTGTCTCGTCGTAGGGGAAGCTCTCCTCCATCTCAATCTGCTCGGGCGTATCGGGCGGACAGGCGATACCGGTAATCGACGAGCGGCGCGTATACAGGTCGACCAGGTCAAATGCCAGCTTTTTGGCGTTCTTGCGCGCCTTGTTGGTGGCACGCGTCCAGTCGGCGGTGTTGAGCCTGGTCAGGCGCGGCTTATCGCCGTCGGGACCGACGTAGCGCGTAATGCGGTCAACCTGCTCCAGCGGCACGTAGAGTTTGTCGCCGTCGGCATATTCCAGCAAAAAGTAGTCGCGCTCCTTGCCACCCACTTCCTGGCGCGCGATCTCGCTAAAGAGCGCGATGCCGTGGGTGGCGTGCACCACGTAGTCGCCCGGCTTAAACGGGAACGTGATCTGCGTAATGTCCACCTTGCGGCGGCTGCGCGCGCGGTTGGCGTCCATGCGGGCGTTGAGGTCGGCGATCGAGAACACGGCCAGATTGGCATCGGGCACCACCACGCCCTGCGGCAGGGCAGCATCCACAAAGGTCACGCGTCCGCGCGAGATGGTGGGCACGGCAGCGCCGGCGGCAGCCTGGGCGGCGCCCGCCTCCAGAGAGCGGGCGTTGAGCGCATCGGCCTTGCGGTCGCGGATCGAGGCATGGGCCTCCTGGCGAGCGGCGCGATCGGCAGAATCCGCCGCCGCCACGCGTACGCGGTCGCCGATGGCGCCGGCATTTTCGGGCGCCGCAGTCAGCGATTCCTCAAAGGTAATGCCCTCGTCGCCAAAGGTGAGCTCCATCGACTCGCGTGCGCCGCGGTCGGGGATGGCAAACACGCAGGCATAGCGCTTGCCCACAACCTCCTGGATGCGCGTCATAAAGCGATTGTCCGAGCCCGCGATGGCCGGCTGCTCAATCTTGAGCTCGGCCGTCACCGCACCGCCGGCACGGATGAGGCTCACATAGTTCAGGCGCTGCTGGGAGCCAAAGTCGAGTTGCTGGGCACGCACGTACAGGCCGTCCAGACGGTCGACCCCCGCCTCGCCGGCACGCGCCTCGATATCCTCGTAGGCGCGCAGGCAATCGTCGAACAGCGAGCGCGGCTCGGACAGCACCACGAGCGCCTTGCCGCTCACATGCGACAGCGGGCTCACGGTCTGGCCGTACATCACCGGCAAAAAGCGGTCGAGCTCGGGCGTGACGATGCGCGCGTCCACCATCTCGAGCAGTGCCGCCAGCTTGCTGTCGTCCTGGCTAGCGCGGTAGAGCGCCACGTGCATGTTGTGGACGGCCTCGTCGGTGAGCGCCAACTCGCGGCAGGAGCGATCGAGCTCGGGCGTGACGATGCGCGCATCCACCATCTCGAGCAGCGCCGCCAGTTTGCTGTCGTCCTGGCTGGCACGATAGAGCGCCACATGCATGTTGTGGACGGCGTCGTCGGTGAGTGCGAGCTCGCGACAGGGGAAGATCTCGATACTGTCCTCGTTGCCGATGGTCTGGCCCGTCGAGCTCACCATGCGGCGGATGCGATCGATCTCGTCGCCGAAGAACTCAATGCGCACGGGCGCCTTTTCCTGTGCGGGGAACACCTCGACGGTATCGCCGTGCACGCGGAACAGACCGGGCGCGTCGGCGGCGCCGGCATTGGTGTAGCCCATGCCCACCAGACGCTGCGGCACCTCGTCAAAGGGAATCTCCTCACCCACCGCAAAGGTCGTGGACTCCCAATAGCGGCTCTCGACCGGCGGCACGCAGCGCAGCAGTGCGCGGGCCGAGGCGACCAT
>UQWK01000081.1 GCA_900544725.1 uncultured Collinsella sp. | reverse complement strand
TGCCTGCGATCCCGATATTCTGATTGCCGACGAGCCCACGACGGCTCTGGACGTTACCATCCAGGCTCAGATTATTGAGCTTATGCAGGAAATGCAGGAGAAGAACGGCAACGCCATCATCATGATTACCCATGACCTGGGCGTCGTCGCCGACATGGCCGACAAGATCATGGTTATGTACGCCGGCCGTCCCGTCGAGTTCGGTACTGCTGAGGAAATCTTCTACGAGAGCCGCCACCCCTACACCTGGGGCCTTATCCGCTCCATCCCGGAGCAGGCCATCGAAGAGAAGAAGCCGCTTACGCCGATTCACGGCAACCCGCCTTCGCTCATGAACCTGCCCGAGGGCTGCGTGTTCTCGCCTCGTTGTCCCTATGCGACCGATAAGTGCCGCAAGCAGCGCCCCGACCGCGTTGTCACCGAGTCTGGTCATTACTCTGCATGCCACTACTCCGGTGACCCCGAGTTTCTCAAGAACGCTCCTGAGACGTCCCGTACGCGCAAGGATTCCAAGAAGGGAGGCGAGGCGTAATGGCAGATACCAACGAGCGTACTCCGTTGCTGAAGGTCGAGCACCTCTCTAAGGAGTTCCCCGCTGAGTCCGGCATGTTCGCCAAGCGTTTTTCCAAGCGTGTCGTCTCTGCTGTAAATGACATCTCTTTTGAGATTTATCCTGGCGAGACCTTTGGTCTGGTTGGTGAGTCTGGTTGCGGTAAGTCCACGACGGGTCGCACCATCATGCGCTTGACCAAGCCGACCGCCGGTAAGGTGTTCTTCCAGGGCAAAGATGTTGCCGAGATGAGCAAGCATGAGATCAAGGACATGCGTCGCGAGATGCAGTTTATCTTCCAGGATCCCTATGCTTCGCTCAACCCTCGTATGACCATCGGCGAGATCGTCTCCGAGCCCATGACCATTCACGGCGTGGGCACCAAGGAGGAGCGTATTGAGCGTGTCCGCGAGCTGCTGGACGTCGTCGGTCTGAACCCCGAGCACATCAACCGCTATCCGCACGAGTTCTCCGGCGGTCAGCGTCAGCGTGTCGGCATTGCCCGCGCGTTCGCTCTGAAGCCCAAGCTGATCATCTGCGACGAGCCTGTCTCTGCACTTGACGTTTCCATTCAGGCCCAGGTTTTGAACCTGCTGAAGGAGCTTCAGGATAAGTTCGGTACTGCTTATCTCTTCATTGCTCACGACCTCTCCGTCGTGCAGCACATTTCTGATCGCGTTGCCGTTATGTATCTGGGCAAGATGGTCGAGGTTTCGGACTGGAAGACGCTCTACAGCGAGCCTCACCATCCGTACACGCAGTCGCTGCTGTCTGCCGTGCCGGTGCCCGATCCTGATATCCAGAAGACCCGCAAGCGCATCATCCTCGCCGGCGATCCGCCGTCACCGCTGGATCCGCCGACCGGCTGCCGTTTCCACACGCGCTGCCCGATCGCGCAGGGCATCTGCTCCGAGAAGCTGCCTGAGTTTAAGGAAGTTGCCCCGGGCCACTGCTGCGCCTGCCACTTCGCCGAGCCGTTCCCGATCAAGGAATCGCACATCGACCTGTAGTCGGTGAACTGTCCGGGCCCGCTCTGGAGTTGCCTTTCAGAACGTCCTCGACCATGGAAGCCCTCTTATCCTGCTCCTTCGGAGCTGCGGATAAGGGGGCTTCCTGGTCTGACGGAATGTCCTGAAAGGCAACTCCAGAGCGGGCCCTACGTTAACGCGGCAGAGGGGGAGTGCGATTCCTCGATCGCTCACTTAATCTAATAGGAAATTGAGCGAGGCCGGAGCTTTAGCTCCGGCCTCCCCATATAAGGGCTCGGCAAAGCCGAGCCACCAAATTTGCATCAGCCCCAGAACATATTTGAGAACTGTGCCTGAAGGACGTATTTGCAGGCCCCGAATCGGTGTTGCCTCCCGGCGCACTCCGCAGGGGGAGCGATATTTTGCAGCACGAAGTGCGTGGCAAAATATCGCTCATGCCCGAGGACGCGCCGGGAGGCAACACCGATTCGGGGCCGGACGTATACGTTTACCAGCGCATTTACAAATTCGTAAACTTTTTTCAAAAAAGTGCTTGCACAGTTCTCGAATCATAGGTTATTATCTTCCTCGTTGAACGCGCGGGTCCAAGAAAACGAACCGCGAATCAACAACATAGTATGTCGGAGTGGCGGAATTGGCAGACGCGCTAGCTTGAGGTGCTAGTGACCGCTTTTTGGTCATGCGGGTTCAAGTCCCGCCTCCGACACCATCGCATTTGAGAAGCCTCTTCGGAGGCTTTTTTGTTACCGATAGACGGTGAGGTCCACGATGGAAACGCTTGAGCGCAACGAGTGGGCAGACGTTGCCCAACTGGTCGAGATCACGAGCGATGCTGTCATCATTTGTGAGCTCGACGGAACCATTCTGCATGTGAATAATCGCTTACTTGGTTTGATGTGCGAGGAACGCGCCGACGTCATCGGTGGAGATGTTAAAGACGTCCTGTATTCGTCCGCTTTTGAACGTGCGACGGAACATCGTCTACCATTTGAAACTGATGGCTCCGAGAACGAACTGATGCTCAAACTGAGTGACGGCTCTTTTATTCCCGTCTTGGTTCGTGCGGGCTCCGTAACGCCTCCACGCATCTTTGGGCGCCGCGCACCACGTGTCCTGGTGGCGCTTCACAGTATCGAAGAGCAGTATTCCCACGATCGTCAGCTCAAACGTGCGCTTTCGGAGCTTAGGGTGGCGAATAAACGCCTTTCGGGTACCCTTTCGGTCATTATGAGTACCGTGGGCTCCAATGAGCTCCCCAGCTTGCTCGATATCGTTTTGAATCAGCTCGTCGGAACGCTCGATGCCTCTGGAGCTGCGATTTATTTTTCTGAGAGCGGCGGCTTTAAGCTTCGCGGTGTTTCCAAGGAGTTGCATGATAGCTACCTGCCCGAGTTTTTGCCGTATGGCGCTGGCATTCCGACGTATGTTCTTCGCGAGTCGCGTGCCTGCCGCCTGTCGATTCAGCAGGACCTTGAGGGCGACCGGGTTGCTTCGGGTATGTTCATGGATTTGGACAATCGTTCCAAGCACTTGCTGCGCGTGCAGGATATGCCCCCGTATCGCAGCGAGATCTGTCTTCCCGTGTTTTACGGCACGCAGGTGCTCGGTGTGTTGGAGGTCGGTTGGAAACGTCCACAGGCGCCACTTGCCTATGACCTTAACGTGCTCGAGGTCATCTGCGATTACCTGTCTATTCAGATGGTCGGCATGGCGTCGAGCTTGCGTTCGCGCCGCACGGCAGAACTTGGTCGTTCGCTCAACGTGCTGCGCGATGAGCTTTTTACCTATCTTGATGATCCGGTCGCTGCTTCGCACGCCGTCTCGTCCGAAATCTGTGCCGTGCTAAATTGCCATTTTTGCCCCGTGGAGTACGATGCGGGCCTCGAAGCCTATGTTATCGATTTTGAGGGCGGTAGCCGTGTGGCGTTGCCGGGCGATCCAGAGTCACTCTTCTTTTCCGTCACGACGCCGGCGGCGCGCCTGGGGACATCTTCTGATGGGTTCGAGACATCGGTGCTGGGCGGGACGAGTGCCGACGATCTCAGGCACGTGCGCCTTACACGTGTGGACGAATCCACGTCTATGGGTGCATGGTTGAGGGCCCACGGCCTACCGTGTCAGGGACTTTATGTCGACTCCGGCATCGAAGCAGGGCGCTACCACTCGGAATCGGATGGCAAGCGAAGCAACGATGCAATTGTTCCCGCTGATATCGCCAAGGGGCCGACGAGGCGTGCTTTGCTGCTCCGCGATGGCAGCCAGGAGCCCATTGATGACCTCGAATACGACTACATGGTGCATTTGGCGCATGACTTTGAGTTGATTTATGAGGGCGAGTCTCAAAAGCGCGAAGAACGTCATATTGCTCAGACGCTTCAGATTGGCATGAGAAATTCGCTTGGTGACGTTCCGGGTATCGCGACTGATTCGGTATACCTGTCAGCCACGAACTCTGCATTGGTCGGTGGTGACTTCTATACGCTCATCCGTCTTCCCGACGATTGCGCCGTCATGATCCTGGGCGATGTGTCCGGCAAGGGCATCGAGGCGGCATCCATGTCTGCACTCGTCAAGACGGCGCTGACGGCCTATGCCTGGGAGGGTGCGGGGCCTGCCCGCATGGCCCGCTCGCTCAATAGCATGCTCATGGGCTTTTCGAGGGTCGAGACGTTCGTGACGGCCTTTATCGCTAAGATTGACCTTAAAGCCGGGCGCGCTACCTATTGCTCTGCGGGACATCCTCCCACTATGGTCATCAGACCGTCGTCGAAGCCGCTTGGCGGCGGAGAAACCCGAGGGGGAGAAGTGGAGCTCCTTGGGTGCCAATCAGGCGTGATCGGTGCCTTTGAGAGCATGGTCTACGAGACGGGCGCCTTTACGTTCGCTCCTGGTGACATGCTATTTATGTATACCGACGGAACGATTGAAGCACGTGATCGCTCGGGTGCTTTCTTTGGCGAACAGCGCCTTCGCGACCTTCTGCTCTCTGTCTCGGGTGAGGGCGTATCGGGCATTTGCGGCAAGGTCTTGGGCGAGCTTGACCGATTTACCGATTCGGCGCTGGACGATGACATTGCATTGGTGTCCCTTGAGTTTTTACGGGGTCGTTCATAGACGACGCTGGGCGGGTTGAATCCGCACGGTTGGGGAAACGAATGCATCGAGTGGGCTTTTTTGGGGAACCATGGTCGTATGAATGAGTGGAATGACATAGCGGTTTTGACGCCACCGGGTGATGTCGACATCGCCTCGGTGCCCGTGCTGCGCCGACGGTTGGACAATTTGATCGACCGGGGCGTTCGTCGCGTTGTCATCAATTGCCAGGCCGTGGGCTTTATCGACTCGACGGGTTTGGCGTTTTTGCTTACACGTGCCAGAGAACTCATGAGGCGAGAGGGCCTGCTTTCGCTCGTTAACGCCTCCGATGAGGTCATCCGCTTTTTGGAGATTGCCCGACTTGTCGACATCCTCCATGTTGCTGGCTTCGCTCGGGAGTCGATTCCTGCCATTCCGGTGGGGGAATTGCCTCGCTGGAGCAAGAGTGTCGAGGTGCGCCAGGGTATCGAGAACCTTCCATACTATCGTCATCGTATTGCCGAGCTGCTCGAACCGCTTCCCCTGAGGCGGGATGAGCGCTATGACGTCGCGTTGGCATCGGGCGAGGCGCTGGGCAACGCGTATGACCATGCGGGCGGTATCGGATGCATCCTGACGGTTCAGGCCTATGGCGATCGTGTCGTGATTGAGGTTGTCGACCGTGGGGCGGGCTATTCGATTGACGGGTCGAGTGAACCGGTTACGACTGAGGAGCGCGGGCGTGGGATCAAGCTCATGCGCATGTTAGTCGACAACGTGGAGGTTGCCCGTCGTACTGATGGTGCCGGTACGCGCGTTCGGATGGTAAAGCTGTTTAGCGGAACATTGGAATCGTGCGCCTAGTAAATCGTTTTGGCATGTATATCTGCCAAGAGCATGTGGCGAACAACTTTTTTGAAAAAAGTACTTGCGTCTTTTGGGCAACTCGCGTAAATTAATA
>UQWK01000080.1 GCA_900544725.1 uncultured Collinsella sp. | reverse complement strand
CGGCGTCCTCATACGTCACATGCTTGCTGTCGCTCATCTGAGCCTTCCTCTCCCATTACCGTTTGCCGCGCGGGCGGCAAACGGTGCTCATAGTTGCCCTCGATTCGGTGCGTGCCATAACAACACACACCACTCAATCAACAAAACAGCAGGTAAAACCTACCAAAATAAACCTGTCCCTTTTTGGCAGGTTTTAGGCCTCGCCGTGCTCCTCTTCCCAGCTGCGGTCGACATACTTCTCGACCACGGCGTCGTCATCAAAGTGCAGCGGCTTGTCCAGGTTGCGGGGCTTAAAGCCCTCCATAAACTTGTCGCGGCCAAAGCTCTCGGGAATCGCCACGGGGTAGCGCCCGGTAAAGCACGCATCGCAGTAGCCGCCCTTGGGCATGACCTTCAGCAGGCCCTCGACCGAAAGGAAGGCCAACGAATCGGCGCCAATGTACTCGCAAATCTCATCGACCGTCTTGTTGGCGCTGATGAGCTGCGACTGCACATCGGTATCGATGCCGTAGAAGCACGGCCAGATGACCTCGGGCGAGTTGATGCGAATGTGAATCTCCTTGGCGCCGGCGTTGCGCAGCATCTTGACGAGCTGCACCATGGTGGTGCCGCGGACGATGGAGTCGTCGATGACGACCAGGCGCTTGCCCTCGATGTTGTCGCGCAGCGGATTGAGCTTCATGCGCACGCCCATGGCGCGCAGCTCCTGCGTGGGCTCGATAAACGTGCGGCCCACGTAGCGGTTCTTGATGAGGCCCTCGCCAAAGGGAATGCGGCTCTCGTGCGAATAGCCCTCCGCGGGCGGCAGGCCGGAGTCGGGCACGCCGATGACCAGGTCGGCCTCGACGGGCTCCTCGTGTGCCAGCTGGCGACCCATGTCGTAGCGGCAGGCATAGACGCTCTTGCCGTTCATGATGGAATCAGGACGGGCAAAGTAGACCTGTTCAAAGATGCAGTTGGCGGGCTCTTCGGCGGCAGGCACGCCCTGCTCGGATACCAGGCCCTCGGCGCTGATGCGCAAGATCTCTCCAGGGCGGACGTCGCGCACATACTCGGCACCCACGATATCGAGCGCGCAGGTCTCGGAAGCAACGACCCAACCGCCGGCGCGCGCCACATGAGCGGACGTGTCGGCGGTGGCGGCGTCATCCTGGGACGGCAGTTGCGAAACGGATGCGGCATCGGCCTGATCCAGACCCTCGTCCACGAGCTTGCCCAGCACGAGCGGGCGAATGCCGTGCGGGTCACGGAAGGCGTAGAGCGCCTGCTCGTTGATGAGCGTCATGGCGTAGCCGCCGCGCACGAGCTCCATGGTCTTGCGAATGCCCTCGCGCAGATGGCCCGTACGCTGGGTAAAGTAGCCGATGAGCTTGGTCGCAACCTCGGAATCCGAGTTGGAGAGGAACGGCACGCCGAGCTCGATCAGCTGGCGGCGCAGCTCGTCGGTGTTGACGAGGGTGCCGTTGTGCGCGAGCGCGATGATCACGCTATTGATGGTCGAGAGGTGCGGCTGGGAAGCTTCCCAGCTCTTGGCGCCGGCGGTGCCGTAGCGCACATGGCCCACGGCCAGCTGGCCGGAGAGCGTCGACAAGTCGGCATTGGAAAACACGCGGTCGAGCAGGCCCAGGTCCTTGCGAACCATAACCGTGCCGCCGTCACCTACAGCGATTCCCGCCGATTCCTGGCCGCGGTGCTGCAGCGCACGCAGGCCAAAGTACGTCAGTCGAGCCACGTCGCGATCGGGCGCCCAGACACCAAAAACGCCGCATTCCTCATGCAGCTGGTCGGAGTCCGGATCATACGTCGACATGGTGTTCACCTGTCCCGCGGCACGCTCGGCCGCGCGGATGGTTTCTTGAGACATGGCATCCCCTCAGAGCCTCGTATTTTTGGCGTTACCCGCCTTATTATACGCACGCCCGCCGCGTCCCACGGCACATGAGCAGCGCTTTTTAAAAGCCCACCGAGCTAATAATCCGTTTTGTGACCTAACATTTATTTGGCCGCACGACGTGGACGGCGGCTCCGTTCCAATCCGCGCCACGGCACCTCTCGCCCACCGTTGGAGATTACATTGTTGCAATTGGGACGTTCGTCCTGTCTTTTGGCAGGTCGGCGGCGTATCCTAATAACCTGAAATTAAACGAGAAAGGCTAGGTATGGATCAAAACCAACTCGACCCCAGCGTCCCCAGCGCCACAGAGGTCAAGAAGATCCCACTCATCATTAAGGTGTACGCCGTCCTGTGCATCCTGACCGGCGCGGGTACGCTCCCGTCGGTCGGCGCCTTTATGTGGCAGGTCATCACCTCGCTTGTTAACGGCAACGCCGCCGAAAAGCTCGGCGACAACATGCTGGTCGCGATCGGACTGATTGTCGCCGGCATCATGCTCTCGGCTGCCAGTGCCGTCATCTTGATCATCTTTGGCCTGGACCTCATCAAGAACCAGCGCCGCAATGCCGCCCGCCTGTCCTATATCCTCATCGCGTTCACCGTCATCGAGCTTTTGGTTGACGTGATGCTCCAGGGCATCGGGCCCTTCTTGCTGCGTCCCGCCATCCAGCTCGTCATCCTCGTCGCGCTTTCGGCAACCGTCGATCCCACGCTGCGCCAGGAGCGCGAGTTGCAGCGCCGCCTGCAGGAGATGCTCGACCGCGACGCCGCAGCCGAGGGCATGCTCGGTCGCGACGAAACCGGCGAGGGCTATATCAAGCTCAACTACTTCAACCTGTTCTGGGTGTTCTTTGTCTGCTGCATACTCGGCCTGATCGCCGAGGACATCTGGCACATGACGGTCGACGACCCGGGCGTCTACCAGGACCGCGCCGGCATGCTGTTTGGCCCCTTCAGCCCCATCTACGGCTTTGGCGCCGTGCTCATGACCATGGTGCTCAACCGCTTCTATAAAAAGAACCCCATCATCATTTTCCTGGTGAGCGCCCTGCTCGGCGCCAGCTTTGAGGTATTCGTTGGCTGGTTTATGCAGACCTCGTTCGGCGTGGTCTCATGGAGCTACTCGCACATGAAGCTCTTTGGCATGCCCGACCCCATCGCCGTGCTTACGGGCGGCCGCACCTGCACGGGCTTTGCCTGCCTGTGGGGCCTGGGCGGCCTTATCTGGATCAAGCTGCTGCTGCCAAGGCTGCTTAAGCTCATCAACATGATTCCGTGGAAGAGCCGCTACTCGGCAACCGTCATCTTCACCATCATCATGCTGGTCGACGGTGTTATGACGCTGCAGTCGCTCGACTATTGGTACCAGCGCGTCAACGGCACGGAGCCGGATATTCCCGTCGCGCAGTTCTACGGTAAGTACTTCGATAACGAGTACATGGAAAACCGCTTTCAGAGCATGACCATGAGCCCCAAGGACGCCACGCGCGTGTAGCGCCCAGCGCGCCCAAAACGTAACATGCCCGCCGGTATCACACGTACCGGCGGGCATTTTTTGTAAACGAGCCTTCTATCGGCGCGAAGCCTATGCCTCGCGCTCGACCTCGCTCACGCATTCATTTTTGATGGTACCGACAAGCGCCTGCAGCGCATCGACCACGTGCGGACGAATGTCCCCACCGATAAGCACGAGCATGATGTCGTCACCCACGGCAAGCTCGCCGCTCGCCAGCCACACGCGCACATAGCCGATACCCGGCATCGCGCGCGTTGCCTCGATGGCCGACTGAACTTTCTCGGCATCGAAGCCAAACGCCATACCGCCCACTTTGCGCCCGGGCGCCACGCCATCGGTCTCGACCCCGCGCACCTCGGACTTAGGCGTCGCGCGCACCACGCCGTTATGCGTCAGATACATACCGCACCCGGACGCTGAAGCATCGGCCTTGGCCTCGCGCAGCCAAGCATCAACCGAAGGCATCGATTTGCCACTCTCTAGCATTATTTCTCCCTTTTGATTGCTCAAGCAGCTACTTTATTCTTCGACCGGCGTGAGCACCATGACGGCGCGCGTGTTGCTCAGCGACAGCGAACGGCAGGTCACAAGCGTTACGACCTTGGTTGCCGAAGCTGCGCGATCGCTCGCGTCGCTCGCCACGGCAGAGGCACCGTCGAGCATCTCGGACAGATAATTCGTCAGCCCATCGTCGCCCTCAAAGTTGGGTGTACGCGCCTTGGCATACGTATCCTCAACGACCTTGGTCGCCAGCGGGCGCAGCTTATACGTTGTATCGCGTGTGATGTAATACACATACTCAATACTGTCGAACGTCGCCTGATCGGTCGTGTCCGAAATCACGTTGAACATCGAGCCGTCGTTCATGTGATGGCCGTAGATCGTAGTCTGCTGGTCCACCGTGCCAGGCGCGGTGTCATCGCTATCCAAGAAGATGGCACCGGACGCATTGGACGTGCCGTCGAACAGCGTATTGAGGTACTTGGAGTTGTTGTTGGTCTGCACCACGGGGTAGTTGATATTGGTTCCCGGCGCATAAATCCAGCCCACGACCTCGGGGTTTGTCTGAGCAAGCGCATCAAAGTCGATAATCGGAACGCCGCTGGCGTCCTTGTCGCTCACATATTGCTTTTCGATCTTTTGATACGACTCGCTTGCCTGCTTGTAGCCAATCTGCGCATTGATAAAGATGGCAGCAGCGGCAACAATCAGACCGATGCCGATGATGATGAGCAGGATGGGGATGACGGAACGGCGCTTCTTGCGCGGCGGCTCGGCGTAATCCGACGGCGCGGCGTGCGACGAAGACCGGGGCGGCTTCTTAGCCGTGCTGTATGACGAGGGGCGATACGCGGCCGGTGTATCCGGGCGGCAGTGCTTCGCCGGTGTCACAGGACGCGGTGCACGCGGCTGCTGAGGAGAGGATGTCCGGCCCTGCTGCGGCACCTGGCCGACTCCCGACTTGGATGGATCGGGAATCTGAGAAGCCGAAAAACGTTTTCCTTGATAGTCGGACATGGCTCTCCTTATACTGCGGTGAAACGGCAGGGCGCCTAGGCGTCAGCCATCTCCTGCTTCATCTTCTCGATAACCTTGCGATACTCGGGGTCGCAGGCGCCCAGAATCTGCGTGGCATAGATGGCGGCGTTCTTGGCACCGTTAATGGCGACGCAGGCAACGGGCACGCCGGAGGGCATCTGCACCATCGACAGCAGCGAGTCCATGCCGCCCAGGTCACTCGTCTTCATGGGCACGCCGATAACCGGCAGCGGGGTAAACGCGGCCACGACACCGCCCAGGTGAGCAGCCTTGCCAGCGGCGGCAATGATCACCTTGATGCCGCGGTCGGCAGCAGTCGAGGCCCACTCGTGGACCTTCGCCGGCGTGCGGTGCGCGCTCGCGATCACGAGCTCGTAGGGCACACCCAGCGCCTCGAGCTCGGCGGTGCAACCTTCCATAACGCCCAGATCGGACTTGGAGCCCATGATGATCCCGACAACCGGCTTCTGATCTGCCATAAACAAAGACCTCCTGCTGAGAGCGGTGACGCGGCGAATCCGCGCCCCTTAACTACTGAGAGTAGTATAGCTGCTCCCGTCCCTGCGGTCTGTGGGTGCTCTGCGGCGGCCCGGTGTTTTCATCTTCACTCCGGTTGCTGCGCAAAGT
>UQWK01000079.1 GCA_900544725.1 uncultured Collinsella sp. | reverse complement strand
TTTACCGATGACCTGCTTGATCGAGCCAAGGTGGTGAGCATGGGTGAGACGTGCTAATTACGAGCGCGAGAACGGAACGGTTGCCTTTGGCGGCTTTTTGGATGCCGAGCGTCAGCGTATCCTGGCGGCCGCGACACCTGAGCGCCGCGCGCAGATGGAGGCTGCAGAGGAGTCTCGTGCGGTCTATCACGCCTGGAATGCAGTGTGCTCGGGCACGCGCGAGGGACGCCATGTGACGGGGCTGCGCTACCTGCCCGAGTCCAACGAACTGCTGGTGTACCTCGATTCGCCCTCATGGACGCAGGAGATGACACTTTTGCGCGAGATTATCCGCGCGCGCATGGAGCGCGCCGGCGCGCACGTCGACGGCCTGGTGTTCAAGACGACCGCCCCCGGCCACACACCGCCCGCTGCAAAAGAGCGCCTGCGCCCGGCCGTGGCCGAGCGTCCGCCGGCTCCGCATGCCGACCTAAGCGATGCCGAGCGTGCCGAGATCGAGCACCAAGTGGCACCCATCGAGGACCAAAAACTGCGCGAGGCCCTCGAGAACGCCATGAGAGCCAGTGCCGAGTGGGCCAAGGGCGTGCAGGGCAAAAAAGAGCCTTAAATCGCATCTGGTGGCCTTGTAGAGCCAAATACCCTCGTTCCCGAGGGTATTTTTTTACGATAAACTAGTAAGGCTGTACACATTTTCTTAACTGAAGGAGGACGTGTGGCAAACGAAAACGATTACGATGGCGGCGAGATTAAGATTCTCGAAGGTCTCGAGGCCGTTCGTAAGCGCCCGGGCATGTACATTGGCTCGACGAGCGCCAGCGGTCTTCATCACCTGGTGTGGGAGATCGTTGACAACTCCGTCGACGAGGCCATGGCCGGTTTCTGCACCGAGATTCAGGTGACGGTCCACGCCGACAACTCCATCACGGTCGTCGACAACGGGCGCGGCATCCCCGTCGACGAGCATCCTATCAAAAAGATCCCGACGCTCGAGGTCGTCATGACGATCCTGCACGCCGGCGGTAAGTTCGACAACTCGGCCTACAAGGTCTCGGGCGGTCTGCACGGCGTGGGCATCTCCGTCGTCAACGCCCTGTCCAAGCGTGTGGTCGTACAGGTGCGCCGCGACGGCAACATCTACGAGATGGAGTTTTCGCGCGGCAAGACCGTCAAGAAGATGGAGGTCGTGGGCACTTCGGAGACGACGGGTACCACTGTCAGCTTCTGGCCCGACGACGAGATCTTCGAGACCTGCATCTACGATTTCGACACGCTGCACAACCGTCTGCAGGAGACGGCATTCCTCAACAAGAACCTCAAGATCGTGCTGACCGACGAGCGCGAGGCGACTCCCCATGTGGAGGAGTTTTGCTATGCCGGCGGCATCATCGACTTCGTCAAGTTCCTCAACGAGGGCAAGGATGTCCCCGAGGCCTTTAAGGAGCCCATCTATATTGAGGGCAAATCGGATCCGGATGCGCCCGTGACCAAGATGGGCGAGGTCGAGGTGTCCTTGCAGTGGAATAGCGGCTACGGTGAGAACGTCATGTCGTTTGCCAACGACATCTACACCCCCGAGGGCGGCATGCACCTCGAGGGCTTCCGTACCGCACTCACCCGCGTGATTAACGATTACGCTCGCAAGCAGAACCTGCTCAAGGAAAAAGACGCCAACCTGACCGGCGACGATGTTCGCGAGGGCCTATCGGCTGTTATCTCGGTCAAGCTGCCCGATCCGCAGTTTGAGGGCCAGACCAAGGCCAAGCTCGGCAGCTCCTATATGCGCGCGCTGACGCTCAAGATCGTGACCGACGGGCTTGCCGATTACCTCGAGGAGCATCCCAAGCCCGCTCGCGAGATCGTCAAGAAAGCCCAACAGGCCTGCAAGGCGCGCAACGCCGCCCGTAAGGCGCGCGAGGCGACCCGCCGCAAGAGCCTGCTCGAGACGGCGTCGCTGCCCGGCAAGCTCGCCGACTGTTCGGTGCGCGACGCCGAGTTGACTGAGCTCTTTATCGTAGAGGGCGACTCGGCAGGCGGCTCGGCCAAGGACGGCCGTCGCCGAGACATCCAGGCGATCCTACCCCTGCGCGGCAAGATTTTGAACGTCGAGCGCGTGGGCGATCATCGTGCGTTCTCGAGCGACACCATCCAGTCGCTCATCACCGCGATCGGCTGCGGCGTCACGACGAGCGCCGGCGACGGCGGCGACTTTGATATCACCAAGGCCCGCTACCACAAGATCATCATCATGACCGATGCAGACGTCGACGGTGCGCATATCCGCATCCTGCTGCTGACGTTCTTCTACAAGTACATGCGCCCGTTGATTGATGCCGGCTACGTTTACGTCGCTTGCCCGCCCATCTTTGGCATCAAGGTTCGCAACAAGATTCACTACGTGTATCCCAACGGCCGCCAGCCCGAAGACGAGATCCTGCGCGACACCATCCAGAGCCTGGGGCTGAACCCTGACGACAACGACGAGGACGGCAAGGCCAAGGACGGCAAGATCACTAAGAAGCGCAAGGGCTACACCGTCCAGCGCTATAAGGGCCTGGGCGAGATGGACCCCAAGCAGCTTGCCTCGACGACGATGGACCCCAAGACCCGTATTCTGCAGCGCGTGTCGATCGAGGACGCCGTGGTGGCGGACCGCGCCGTGCGCGAGCTCATGGGTTCCGAGGTCGGCTATCGCCGCGAGTACATTGAGAAGCATGCGCATGATGCTCGATTCTTAGACGCCTAGCTTTCCCAGGCACCCCATCTTGCCCTTCAGGATTTCGGGCGCCGCACGCAAGGCGTGCGCCCTCATCCTTCAGGGCAACCTGGGGCACCTGGAAAACCTAGGAGGGTTGCCCGGCATGCCTGGTAATCCGTCTCCGCGGTAGGGAAACTAGTGGACCACGCAAACCATGAGGAGGTAACGTGGCAGACGATATCAACAATAACGAGGGCATGGACGAGGCCGGCGACGCCGGCATGCCCGACGATCTGAAGCGCCTGCTTGCCCGTGCTGAGCAGGGCGAGGACGGCGACCCGGACGCCTATAACCCCGATGCCGATGATGATGAGGAAGAAGACGACGACGGTGAGCTCGAGGAGAGCTTTGGCGAAGTCGACCGCGGCGCCTCGGCCGGCGAGGATATCAACGGCGGCCAGCTCCAGATTTCGGAGTTCGGCCGTGAGATGAAGCAGTCGTTTATCGAGTACTCGATGTCGGTCATCACGGCGCGCGCCCTGCCGGACGTGCGCGATGGCTTAAAGCCGGTACACCGTCGCATCCTGTACGCAATGAACGAGAGCGGCATCTACCCCAACCGTCCGCACAAGAAGTCGGCCTGGACGGTCGGCGAAGTTATCGGTAAGTACCATCCGCACGGTGACTCCGCGGTCTACGAGGCCATGGTCCGCCTGGCACAGTGGTTCTCCATGCGCACGCCGCTCATTGACGGTCACGGCAACTTCGGCAACATCGACGGTGACGGCGCCGCCGCCATGCGTTACACCGAGAGCCGCCTGGCAAAGCCCGCCATGGAGCTCCTGCGCGACTTGCAGAAGGACACCGTCGACTGGCAGCCCAACTACGACGAGTCGCTCGCCGAGCCCGTGGCGCTGCCTGCACGTTTCCCCAACCTGCTGGTCAACGGCAGTCAGGGCATCGCCGTCGGCATGGCCACCAATATCGCCCCGCACAACCTCACCGAGGCGATCGAGGCCACCTGCTACCTGATCGACAATCCCGATGCCACCGTCGACGAGCTTATGCAGATCATGCCCGGTCCGGACTTCCCCACCGGTGCCATCATCATGGGCAGCGCCGGCATTAGGCAGAGCTACGAGACCGGCCGCGGCTCCATCACCGTGCGCGCCAAGGCCCATGTGGAGTCCACCAAGACCGGCCGCAGCCGCCTGGTCTTTACCGAGATTCCCTACATGGTCAACAAGGGCACCCTTCAGGAGAAGATCGCCCAGCTCGTCAACGACAAGCGCATCGAGGGTATCTCGGATATGCGCGATGAGTCCAACCAGAAGGGTATCCGTCTGGTCATCGAACTCAAGAAGGGCGTCATCCCGCAGGTCGTGCTCAACAACCTGTACAAGTACACCTCGTTGCAGACGACCTTTGGTGCCAACAACCTGGCGCTTGTCAACGGCGTTCCCAAATGCCTGAGCCTGCGCGAGATGCTGCAGCACTACATCGACCACCAGGTCGACGTCGTCACCCGCCGCACCCGCTTTGACCTCAAGAAGGCCCAGGCGCGTGCCCATATCCTCGAGGGCTACCTGATGGCTCTCGACCATATCGACGAGGTCATCAGCATCATCCGCTCCTCACAGACCGACTCTGAGGCCAGCAGTCGCCTGATCGAGCGCTTTGGCTTTACGCCCGAGCAGACTACGGCCATCCTCGAGATGAAGCTGCGCCGCCTGACCGGCCTGGAGCGCGACAAGATTCAGGAAGAGCTGGACGGCTTGCGCCGCGCCATCGCCTACTACGAGGACCTGTTGGCGCACGAGGAGAAAATCCTGGGCGTCATCAAGGAAGAGATGCGCGAGATTTCCAAGAAGTTCGGCGACAAGCGCCGCACCGAGATCAGCCATGTCGAGAAGGACCTGGACGTCGAGGACCTCATCGCCGACGAGGACATGGTCGTGACCATCACCCACACCGGCTACGTCAAGCGTATCCCGGTGGCTGCCTACCGTGCCCAGAAGCGCGGCGGTAAGGGCGTGTCGGGCGTCAATCTCAAAGAGGACGACGTTATCGACGAGATGTTTATCGCATCCACGCACGAGTATGTGCTGTTCTTCTCGAGCAAGGGTAAAGTCTATCGCCTGAAGGTGCACGAGCTGCCGGTTGGCACGCGCCAGGCGCGCGGCACCGCGATCGTCAACCTGCTGCCTTTCGAGGAGGGCGAGAAGATCGCGAGCGTCATCAGCTGCCGCGAGTTCCCCGCCGACGAGTACCTGATGTTTGCCACCAAGAGCGGCATGGTCAAGAAGACCGTGATGAACGCCTACGACCGTAGCCGCCGCGATGGCCTGATCGCCATCAACCTGAGGGACGACGACGCACTGCTCGCTGTACGCCGCGTGCGCGAGGGTGACAAGATCATCATGGCAACCACCGCGGGCAAGGCGATTATGTTCCCCGAGGACCAGGTGCGCGCCACCGGTCGCGATACCAGCGGCGTCCGCGGCATTGGCATGAAGGAAGGCGTGAGCGTTTTGGGTATGGAGGTTACCAACGGCAATGGTGACCTGTTCGTCATTACCGAGCGCGGTTACGGCAAACGTACGCCGGTTGCGGACTATCCGGAGCAGAACCGCGGCGGTCAGGGTGTCTACACCATCCAGATGACCGAGCGCAAGGGTAACCTCGCGGCCATGAAGACGGTGGGCCCGCAGCATGAGCTGTTCATCGTGACGGAGGGCGCGACGGTCATTCGTGTCAAGACCGACGAGATCAGCCAAACCGGTCGTGCCACCCAGGGCGTCAAGATGATGACCGTCGACGATAACGACCGCATCTGCGCTGTAGCCCGCATGACGGCCGCCAAAGAGAAGCCCGAAGGCGAAGGTGCCGAGGCCGCAGCCGACGCCGAAGAGGCCCCAGTCGACCTAGGCGACGGCAACGACATGCCAGAGGATCTCCTCGACGAGTAAGAGGAACTAGCTGGTAGAAAATATCAGACCCCATATATCAGCGGTCGGCGCACCTGCGCGCCGACCGCTTTTTTGAAAACCTTGGGACTCGCGTTCGCCCCGGTCGCGCGGCGGCATGTGAAGTCGATCGCGAGTTCCGCACGAGCCAGAGAGCACTTAATGTGCTCTCTGCGCGAGTCAGGACTGTTCGAGCAGGCGACTTCACATGCCGCCGCGTGACCGGGGCGAACTCTTCCCAAAGAATTTCAAAAAAGTTGTTGACGCGCGCGTAACGACTCGTCTAATATATCCCTTGCGC
>UQWK01000078.1 GCA_900544725.1 uncultured Collinsella sp. | reverse complement strand
GGCAATATGGTCGGTTTCCACGACGCCACCTGGCAAAACGATTCGAGTTTCGATAGTGCCGAATCGTACAAATGGTGCGGAAGCCACGGCTGCATCAACCTGCGCCTGGCAGATGCAAAGGCGCTCCACGACTGCATCAGCGTGGGCCTGTGCGTGGTCGTGCACTCGTAGGAAAACACGCCTTCGCACAACGGGGAACTGACGCTCCAATCTAACAGTTCCGAAAGATACCGCCATAATGCGCCCGCCTCTCGCGACGGGCGCATATACTTATCGAGGAACTTTCTATAAAGGAGACGCCATGTCAAATGTCCCCAACATCACCCCGGGACCGAATGATACCGAGCGAGCGCCCGAGGGTGCCACCGAAACGCTTCCCCTCATAACAACCGTGCGCGCCACACAGCAAAACGGCAGCACAAGCGATACAACCGAGATTTCTGACGAAGAGGCCTACGCCAAGCTCAAGGCGAAGCGTGCCGAGCGTCGACGCAAAAAGCTCGTCCGACGCGGCATTGCGGCCGGCGTCGTGGCCGCCATTGTGCTTATCGCCGTTGTCGTGACCTTCGTCATCAACACACGGCCCGCAGGTAGCGACGGGCCGGTGACCGACATGGTCACCGAGGGCACGTTTACGACCACCGTCGAGGCTAAAGGCCAGCTCAAGCCCATCTCGGCTTCGGTGGTCTCCCCTTCCGTTGACGGCACGGTGGCATCGATCAACGTGCAAGCCGGCCAGTCCGTTAACGAGGGCGACGTGCTCATGACCATTAAAAACGACGAGCTCGATCGCAACGTTGCCGAAGCGCAGCGCGCAGTGACAGCGGCACAGGAAGACCTCGCCAACGCACAGAAAGCGGTAGCCGCCGCCCAAGCCACTCCGGCGACTGATACAGATGCGGCAGGCGCGAGTGGCGCCAGCGGCACCGCCGACACGAGCGCCGTCTCGAGCGCCCAACGCAACCTAGCCTCAGCCCAGGCGACCCTGGACCAGGCCAACGCCAAAGCCGCCGAGCGCACCGTGACCGCGCCCAGCTCGGGCAGCATCGTCGAGCTCAACGCCAAGGTCGGCGCCACGGTAACGGGCGGCATGATTAGTGGCGAAGGCGATACGAGCGGCGGCAAGCAGTGCATGCAGATCGCCGACCTCTCCAAGATGAAGGTCACCGTTCAGGTGGGTGAAAAGGATATCGCCAAAATCGTCGTTGGACAGAGCGCCAATGTTACCTATCCGGCCTTTCCCGATATCGTGAGCCAGGGCACCGTCACGGCTATCGCATCGGTGGCAAATTCCGACGCCGCCAACGGTGGCGGCGGCAGCGTGACCTTTAACGTCGACATTTTGATCGAGGCGCCCGACGCGCGCCTCAAGCCGGGCATGACCGCCGAGGTCTCGGTGGTGACCGAACAGCTCGACGATGTGGTGATGGTGCCGACCATGGCGCTCATGACCGAGGATGGCGAAAACTATTACGTTAACGTGGCAACCGACGGCGAAGGCAAACAGACCCGACGCGTAAAGGTGACCGTCGTGACGCAAAACGATAACGACGCCGTGGTCGGAAAGACGCAGGTCAAGCGCGATGACCAGGGCAACGAGATCAACGCGGGCGTGCCGGTCACCAAACTGCGCGACGGCGACACCCTCATCGTGGATACCGGCGCAGGCATGACGGCCGACGGTGGCGACTCTGGCAGCATGTCTGCCGACGAGGGTATGTAATGCGTCCCGTCATCGACATCCGCAACGTGCATCGCATTTTTGAGAGCGAAGCCGGCTGCGCCCATATCCTGCATAACGTGAGCCTGGCCGTGAATCCCGGCGAGTTCATGGCCATTACCGGCCCTTCGGGCTCGGGCAAGTCGACGCTCATGAACATCCTGGGCTGCCTGGACAAGCCGACGGCAGGCGATTATTACCTACAGGGCCTCAACGTGGCGGAGCTCGACGATGACGAGCTCACCGAAGTCCGCGCCCTGAGCATCGGATTTGTCTTTCAGAGCTTTAACCTGCTGCCGCGCCTATCGGTCATCGAAAACGTCATGCTGCCGCTGTCGTACACCAACGTGCCGCGGGCTCAGCGTGAGATGCGCGCCGTCCATGCGCTGCAAGCCGTCACGCTGCCGGTCGACCACTGGGACCACCGCATCTCAGAGCTCTCGGGCGGACAGATGCAAAGGGTTGCCATCGCGCGCGCCCTCGTCAACGATCCACCCATCATCCTGGCGGACGAACCGACGGGAAACCTGGACTCCGCCACCGGAGCACTCGTGATGGAGACCTTCCACAAACTCCAGGAACGCGGCAAGACCATCGTGCTCATCACGCATGATCCCGGTATCGCCGCCGAGGCCGATCGTGCCGTAACCATTCGCGATGGCCGGATCCACGACGGCGCGTACATCGCGCACGCGCCGCAGACCCTGCGCGGCGCCATTGATAACCTGCCCATGATTTCCGCACACGCCAATACGACGAAAGGAGTGAAGGCATGAGCACGCGCGACCTTATCCAAGAAGCCCTTCACTCCCTCGAGGCCAATAAGGGGCGCAGCCTACTCACCATCTTAGGCATCGTTATCGGCATCGCCTCCGTCATTGCCATGACCTCGCTTATCGGCGGCATCCAAAACAGCCTGGTCAACAGCCTGGGCCTCAACGCCGCGCGTATGGTACAGATTTATTCGTCGCAAGAGCTCAACGAGTCGGACGTTGAGAAGCTTCGCAAAATGGTGCCGCAGATCGAGCAGATTGGCATCGTGGACAGCGCCTATACCGAGTACAAGTCCGGTGACAAAAGCTATACCGTCATGGCGCAGGGCGTCGACAGCGACATGCTCGACGCGGTGGGCGCCAGCAAGCTCGTCGCGGGACGCACCTACACCCAGGCCGAGTCCCAATCCGGCGCACGCGTGGCGCTCATCAGTCGTGGCGGCGCGGATCAGCTGTACGGCAACGAACAGGACGCGGTGGGCAAGACCATCAAGGTGTCGAACGGCGAGGTGCAGATTGTCGGCGTGATTGATGGCGGTAACGACTCCATGGGCTCGCTCACGCTATACATGCCGCGCGAGACCATCTCGGGTCTGTTTGGCGACGAGAACCCCTCTTTTCCCAGCGTAACGGCGCTCGCCACCGAAGGCACGGACATGGACGAGCTGTGCAAGACGATTGAATCCAAGGTGCGTAGCATGAAGGGCATCGCGGACGAGGACGAATATGACAGCGTATCGGTGACCTCAATGAAAAGCGCCATCGACGCCCTCAATTCCTTTATGGGCGCGTTTTCGCTCATCATGGGCGCCGTTGCCAGCATTTCGCTGCTCGTGGGCGGTATCGGCATCATGAATATGATGCTCACCAATGTGACCGAGCGTATCCGCGAAATCGGGATTCGTCGAGCCTTGGGTGCCAGCCGTCGCGATATCACCGCACAGTTTTTGGCCGAGTCCTCGGCGCTGTGCATCACCGGTGGCCTGCTGGGTGTTTTGATTGGCTACCTGCTTGCCTGGGGTCTAGCGATGTTCGCCGCGAGCTCTGGCGTGCTTGGCGAGCTCGGTGCCAGCGGTACCATTACGCCGAGTTTTTCGATCGCCACGGTGCTGCTGGCCTTTGCGGTCTCCGTCGGCATCGGCGTCATCTTTGGCTTCTACCCCGCCCGCCGGGCAGCAAAACTCGACCCCGTGGAGTGCCTGCGCTACCAGTAATGCAATCCCCCTGAGTTGCGGTGAAATAGGGTGTGTTTAAGCTATTAAAAGGCCTATTCAGTCCTTATTTCACCGCAACTTAGGGTGGGAATGAGGTGTTGATGCTATCCGAGCTTGGATTCCAGACTCGATAGGCCGTTCAACGTCAGATTGTTAGCGACCTCCGAGATGCGCTCGATGGGCACCGAGCCGTCGGAGAGCGCCCACGTGCGGTAAATGCCGATAATGCCCGAAAGTAAAAACGCCAGATAATAGTCGAACATCTCGTCCTTGAGGCCGTGAGGAAGCAAGTCGCGCTCGGCAATCTCGTGCTCGAGCGGCACGCGCAAACGCGTCATAAAATCGTCGAGCGGGATGTTTTCAATCAGTTGGCGATTGAGCACGAGGTTATTGCAAAGTGCCTCGTTGATGGTCTTAAAAAACGTTGCCGCCGCTCCGAGGGCGCGCTCGTTCGTGTCGCCGTCCATGGAAGCAAGCGTTTTCTCGACCGAGTCGGCAATCATCTCCACCACGTCAACGGCGATAGCATCGAGCAGGCCGTCAACCGTACCGAAGTGTACGTAAAAGGTCTTGCGGTCGACATTTGCCTCACGCGCGATGGCACTCACCGTAATGTCGGCAAGCGGCTTATCCATCAACAGGCGCTCAAACGCAGAAAGGATGGCATTACGGCTGCGAACGATGCGGCGGTCGAGGCGCGGTTTGCTGGTGGGCATGGACGTGTCCCTTCAGAATGCGAGCATTCATCAACAGATGAGAGTTAATCTACGTAAGAGGATTATCCCCCATCCGGCACAATAATGCCCGGCAACATGAAGAACGCACGACCAACTATTACGCCTTAGGGTGTTTCTTTTTGTTCAAAGCAGCCGGGGACACACGGATGCCGTCGCCCGTCTGGCGCACATAGGCCTTATGCGCCGGTTTGGCGGCTCCAGAAGCCTTCTGAGCATGCTGATTGGGATCCACGGTAACCGCATGCACAGGATGGGGCTTTGCAGGCTTAGAGGACGTCTGAGGCGTTCGTCCGAGCTTGCGCATCGCGCGGTCCCAGCGTGCATGAATACTCTCGTTGTGAGCGCTCTTAAGGCCCAGCAGGGGCGCGGCTAAAATAGTCGGCGCGATAAACGTAATGAGGCGCCACAGCAGATAACCAGCGGTCGATGCCGATCCAAAGAAATGACCAAGGAACAGCGCGAAGCCACCCTCGGCACCGCCCGTGCCACCGGGCAGGGGAACAGCAGAGCTCAGGAGCTGAACAAAGGCGCTCGCGGCCATAACCGAGAAAAAGTCGACTTCGTGGTGGCCAAAGGCAAGCATCAGGAAATACGGCACGAGGTAGAAAAACGCGAGCTGCAACATGGTGATGACCACCGTAAGCAGCATGGACGAAAAGTGGCCGGCCGAAAGCTTGAACTTCTCGGAGAACGAGTAGATTTCGCCGTCGACAAACGTACGCCAGCCCTCGATCTTGGTGGCCGAGACGCCCATTCGCTCGAGCCAATTGATGATGCAGTGCGCGACGCGCGTGACGGTCTTAGGCATAAGCGCGACGGCAAAGATGCCAAGCAGAATGCAGCAGTGACCGCCAAAGCTAAAGACGCACAGCAGCGTCATGTCACCATAGCGCTCGGCGAAAAACGGCATGCGGGCAAGCAGCAGAATGGCGCCCCAGGCAACGAGGCCAAACTGATACACGATAAAGCGCGTGAACTGCGTGGCACCAGCCTCGCCGACGTTTTGGCCTGCCTTGGTCAGGCGGTAAATCTGGGCAGGCGTGGAGCCCATCATCATGGGCGTTAGGTTACCAAAGAAGATACCGCTCGCCTCGACCGAGATCAGGTCGCGAATGCCGACGGGCGAATTGGGATCGAGCCAGACGGCAATAGCATAGGCAACGATGCCAAAGAACAGGTACAGGAACATACAAAAGCATGCAGCAACGAGCCACGGCGCTTGGACACTCGACATGGCAGCCCAGAACTGTCCCATCTGACCGGTCACAATCAGATATACGATATAGCCAACCAGCACGACGCCGATAAAAATGGCACCGCGACGCGCGCTCTTGTTGTCATCGCCGCCCGAGGCCTCAACCTCGACCTGGGGCTTAGATGTATGCTGAGAGGACTCCTTCATGAGGCTCCTTCTGACCGTCCAAATATCTTGCATATTGTACCCGCAAGGGCCACAAGCAGAACGTAAAGCTCTGGGCCAAATGGGAATTGCAGATGGTTTGCTCGGAAATAAAAAACCCGGACTTCCATGTGAAGTCCGGGTCTCAGATTCATGGTAGCCCGTACCAGATTCGAACTGGTGATCTCCGCCTTGAGAGGGCGGCGTCC
>UQWK01000077.1 GCA_900544725.1 uncultured Collinsella sp. | reverse complement strand
CCCCGGCCCTCGCCCGTACACTCCTCCGCTGAGCGAGCCATATATGCCACGCACCGACGCGCTAAAGCGCCGGCTTGAAATTGGTGCTATATTCGGCTTGAGTTGTTTAATGCTAGTTCGGGAGGCTGATATGGGGCTGTTCAAGAAGAAAAACCCGCAGGATGCCTTTGACCCCGGTGTGTTTACCATTACCGATACGATTCTGGACCCGCCGCGGTTTACGTTTTTGCCTGCTATCTACCAGGATGCCACGCGCCGCAAGTGGGCTGTGCATCAGCGTGGTGCACAGCCGAAGATTTTTGACTATTCGGATGTGCTGCAGTGCGAGGTGGCCGAGGCGGGTGACCCGGAGGCCGACGAGACACCTTCAAAACAGGAATTTGCCCAGCGTATTCTGGCAAATCCCGCGAAGGCGGCAAAAATAAACGCCGCCAAGCGTAATATGTGTCTTGGTATGGGTGTTGTTGTGGCGGTTCAGACGGGAAAAGACGAGGTTTCCAAATTAGAGATTCCCGTTATGACCGACGAAGTCAAACGCGATTCAAACCTATATAAGTCGTATCGGAATGTCGCCGAGAAAATCAAGGCCGAGTTTGATGCCATGGGAGGGCTGGCCTAATTCTGGTGACATACATTTTTGAATGAGGAGTCTGTGCAATGGCAGGCGAATCTTATGCAATTCCCCCCAAAGATCGTGCTGTTGAGGGAATTCTTTGGTACATCCAGCACCATCAGCTTGCCGGCGGCGATCGTCTGCCGGCCGAGCGTGTGCTGTGCGAAGATATCGGCGTTTCGCGTACGGCGTTGCGCGCTGGCATCACGCGGCTCATCTCGTGTGGAACGCTCGAGAGCCGCCGCGGGTCGGGCACGTATGTGTGTCCTCCCAAACCGCTGAATATCTTCCAGGAAACGTATAACTTCTCCGATGCCGTTCGGACTGCCGGCTTGCACCCCTCTTCTCGCTTGGTTTCCACCGAGACGGTCGAGGCGGATGAGACACTTGCCGACAAGCTTGGGGTGGCCGTAGGCGCTCCCTTGCTCCGCATGCAGCGCGTCCGTCTCATTGAGGGCGAGCCGGCTTCAATCGAAACAGCCCATGTTAATCTGTCGCTTTGCCCGTCGCTTCCCAATCACGATTTTGAGTGCGAAAGCCTTTACGACGTCTTGCTCAAAGAAGGCGGCGTGCGTGTTGAGCATGGACGCGAGCACATCTCGATCTCGCGCCTGAACGCCGAGGAGGCCGAGCTTCTCCAGCAAGAAGAGGGAACGCCGGTATTCTACGAGAGCACGATTGAGTTTGATAAAGACATGCGCTTTGTGGAGCATTGCAAATCGGTGATTCTGCCCACAAAGTTCCGCTTTGCCGATAACGGCGAAAAGAACGGTATGAGGAGCGTGGCAGGTGACCAATGGCTGAGACAGTAGAGACCACCCCGGTCTATATGCGCATACGCCGCCGTATCGAGGAGCGGATCGAGCGCGGTATATATCCTACGGGCTCGATGATTCCGTCTGAGAATGAACTTGCCGAGGAATTTGGTACGACGCGCCTGACTATTCGAAGTGCCGTGGACGAGTTAGTTCGTCGCGGCCAGATTCGCCGTGTTCGGGGAAAGGGCGCCTTCGTGGCGCAGAAAGTGCCTGCTATTTTTGAGCGCATGGGTGGTTTCCGCGAATCGGTTCGCGCCTCGGGAGGCGAGCCGTCTGTTCGCATTCTGGCGCGCTCCAAGCGTTTTGCGGGGCCATACTACGCCGACCTGTTTGGTATCGCCGAGGACGACCTGCTCTATTCCATTCGACGTCTTAACTGCATTAATGGTGACCCCGTATCAATTGAGATGGCGCTGATTCCTTGCTTGCTGTTCCCAACCATCGAAGAGATTGACGTGTCGGTGTTCAGTCTTTACGAGACCTATGAGATGCTGGGGCGAAAGCCGGTCATGGCGCAGGAAAAGCTCGATATCGAAGCGCTGGGCGCGCGCGATGCCGGCCTGCTTGGGTTAGAGCAGGGCGATCTTGCCTTGACGCTGGAGTGCGTGAGCTTCGATGCCAGCGGACAGGCAATCGAGTACGTCAAATCGTTTAATCGTGGCGATGCGGGCGGATATACCTATACCTACTAGCTGGTTTTTTGCATAACGGCTGGGAAAACTGACCGATTTTGACCATTGAGCCGGCTGTATATACGACCTTACATGGCTCAAAATCGACCGTTCGCCGATGGGAATAGATTAGTCGGCAAATAGGTATCAAAAAGCCGTAACCTGTAACTGTTATTGGTATCAAATACTACTGAATTGTTACGAGGTGAGACGATGAAGATGCTCGATTACGTTCAGCTTGCCCATGTGCGTATGGGTGAGAACCTCGAGCGTTCGTCCGAGCTTGTGAGCCAGCTCGTAGATATCTTTCAGGCCGGGTCCTTTAGCGCGCTGCGCATCGTTGCTTCGGGTTCGTCCCGCCATGCCGCCGATTGCGCCCGTGATTATCTGCAGGATGCGCTGCAGATGCAGGTGTCCGTCGTGACGCCCGAGGCCTTCGTCGATTTTGAACACATCTATCCACAGCATGCGCTTAACATCGCCGTCTCGCAGAGTGGCTATTCGACCAATACGATTGCGGCGCTCGATTTTATGCGCGCGCATGATATGGCCGCAGTCGCGCTGACGGCAAATGTCGAGGCTCCCATTAAGGAACATGCCGATATCGTTCTCGACTACGGTGTGGGCGTCGAGTCGGTGGACTTTGTGACCCTGGGCGTCCAGACGCTCATTGAGTACCTGGTGCTCTTTGGCATTTACGGTGGTCAGGCACGCGGGACGATTGACGCTGATGGCGTTGCCCAGCGCCTTGACGATCTACGCGGGGCTATCCAGGCCAACGCCACGATGTGCAAGACCGCCGAGGCATATGTCCAAGATCATCTGCTCGAGCTGTCGGAGCACGTGCCGGCCATGGTTGTGGGCAACGGTCCCAACTATGGCGTTGCCGAAGAGGCAGCACTCAAGCTGAGCGAGACCATCAAGATACCTGCCATGCATCACGAGGGCGAGGAGTTCGTCCATGGTCCCGAGATGCAGATTACCCCGGGCTACCTGGTGTTTATCGTCGACGATTCTCGAGGGTCGGAGCGCCTGGCGAATATTGCCGACGCGCTGTCGAAGGTAACGAAGAAGGCCGTCCTGCTAACCATGCACCCCAAGGGCAAGGCACACGAGATTGCGGTCCCGCAGGTGGCTCCGCTGCTGGCCGCGATTCCCAACCTGGTGTTCTTCCAGACGATGGCGGCAATTGTCGCCGAGCGCCTGAACTCGTGGGATGTTCATCCGTATCTCGATGCCGTCTCCAAGCAAATGGAGGTCAAGGCGGAAGGTTACGAGGAATCGGTCAACACGCTTAAGGCCAAAGCTGCCGAGTGTTACGGAATGTAGGCGGGCGTTGTCGCTCGTTGGCATAGGGGATTGCTAGAGCAGCCCCAGAAAGGAGAAGCAAATGAAGGAAACCGAGAAGATCGAGATCATGCATTTCGACCAGGAGGGCTATCTCGAGGACGGCAAGGCGCTCTACGAGACCGGCAAGAAGATGACCGCGCTCGCCGACAAGGTCGCCGACGAGGGCTATGACGCCGTGTTCCTGATGGGTGTCGGCGGTACTTGGGACGAGCTCATGCAGCTCGAGTACCTCATGAACAAGTTCGGCGACCGCGACCTCGAGGTCTACCTGATCCACGCCGCCGAGTGGAATGTCTCCGGCCACAAGCGCATGACCGACAAGTCCGTCGTGCTCACCGCCTCCGAGTCCGGCACCACCCCCGAGGTCCTCGAGGCCGTCAAGAAGATGAAGGACATGGGCGTCCGCGTCTACGCCATGACCAAGCCCGAGGGTCTCATCGGCCAGGCTGTCGGCGCCGAGAACTGCGTCGCCATGGCGTCCGATCACGGCTCCGGTGGCTGCGAGAAGGGCTACTACCTCGCCGACTGCTTCGGCCTGCGCCTGCTCAACCGCCGCGGCTGCTTCCCGCAGTTCGACAAGTTCATTGAGCAGACCAAGGATGTTTGGACCCACCTGGTCGACATCCGCAAGAGCTTCGAGCCGCGCGCCGAGGAGCTCGCCAAGAAGTACGCCCTCGCGCCCTACACCATGTTCATCGGCTCCGGTGCACTCTGGGGCGAGACCATCCTCTTCTCGATGTGCATCCTGGAGGAGATGCAGTGGAAGCGCACCCGCTACATCACCTCGGCGGACTTCTTCCACGGCACCCTGGAGCTCGTGGAGCCCGGCGTCCCCGTGTTCCTGTTCATGGGCGAGGATGAGAACCGCAAGCTCGACGAGCGCGTCCGCGCCTTCCTGACTCGTGGCGTCACCGGTGACACCGACATCAACATCATCGACACCGCCGAGTTCGCCATCCCCGGCCTTGACGACGATTTCCGCGTCATCGTTTCCCCGTGGATTCTGACGGTGCTCGTGACTGACCGCCTGGCTCGTTACTATGAGACGGTCACCAAGCACAACCTCAAGTATCGTCGTTACTATCACCAGTTCGACTACTAAGAAAAACGGGTGCGGGAACGTGCCGGGCTATTGAGAGGACCACAGAATGAGACAGTACATCATCGCCAGCCATGCACACTTCGCTACCGGCATCAAAGAGAGCATTGAGCTGCTCTCGGGCACTCGCGACAACGTCCACGACCTTTCGATGTTTGTCGACGATCGTATGGACGTGGCCGAGGAAGCCCAAAAGCTGCTGGCAGGCATGTCTGCCGACGATGACGTCGTCGTCTGCACCGACCTCTTTGGTGGCAGCGTCAACAACGAGTTCACCAAGATCGTCCAGACGCGTCCCCGTACCTACCTTGTCACCAACATGAACCTTCCGCTGCTCATCCAGCTGCTATTCTCCGATGAGTCGGCACCGGTCGATGAGACGATTCGCGCCATCGTCGCTGCGGACGACACGCGTGTGAAGTTTGTCAACGACCTGCTGGTCGATGACGACGAGGAAGAAGAGTTCTAATCCGCAGCACCTATTGCAACGCCGCTCGCCGGCACAAGACCTTTGGGGGGTCACATTATGATTCAGCTACTTCGCGTCGACCATCGTCTGCTTCATGGCCAGGTCGCAGTCTCTTGGGTCCAGGGCCTCGGCTCCAACTGCATCTTCTGCGTGGGCGACAAGGTCGCCAACGACCCGGTGTGGAAGACCACGCTCAAGATGGGCAAGCCCGCCGGCTGCAAGCTCGTCATCAAGGATATGGCGAACGCCATCGAGGCCATTAACTCGGGCGTGACCGACAAGTACAAGATGATCATCTGCGTTGCCACCATCGCCGAGGCAAAGCAGCTGGTCGAGGGCTGCCCGCAGATTAAGTCCGTCAACCTGGGCAACACCAAGCCCAAGGACGAGAAGCGCCCCGATGCGCGTCAGGTCTCTCGCCAGATCTTCCTGACCGCGGCCGAGGAAGCCGATGTGCGCGAGATGCTGGATCGTGGCGTTGAGGTCGAGATTCGTCCTCTGGCCGACGACCCCAAGGTCGACTGCGCCAGCGTGCTCTAGGCGTTTAATTTCGAAGAGCCTGCGGGTTCTTCGTAGTGTCCTATATGGAAAGGGGGATGTATGCTTACCCAAGCAATCCTCATCGGACTTATCGCCGCATTTGGTAAGTTCGACTACCAGCTCGGTACGCTCTATGCGTTCCGCCCCATCGTCCTGTGCCCGCTCGTGGGCCTGGTGCTGGGGGACCTGCAGTCCGCTCTCGCGATCGGTGCGAGCCTGGAGCTGCTGTTCATGGGCTCGATCTCCATCGGCGCCTACGTGCCACCTGATGAGACGATCGGCGGCGTGCTCGCCTGTGCCTTCGCCATCCAGCTCGGCCAGAGCACCGAGGCAGCCATCGCGCTCGCTATGCCCATCGCCACGCTGTGCCTTGCCATCAAGAACATTCTCAACGCCGCCCTGCCGATTTTGGTTGACCGCGCCGATGTTTTCTCTGCCCAGGGCAACCTTAAGGGCGTCTATGCGATGCACTTCCTGATCGGTTCCACCGGTATCATCATGGCGTTCCTGTTGTGCTCGCTGTCGTTCTATCTGGGTGCTGACGCTATCCAGGGCGTGCTCGACTTTATCCCCGACTTTGTCCTTGCTGGCTTTGGCGTGGCCGCCAACATCCTGCCTGCCATGGGCTTCGCCATGCTCGGCCGCCTGGTGCTCACCA
>UQWK01000076.1 GCA_900544725.1 uncultured Collinsella sp. | reverse complement strand
CCAGGCCCGATTTTGCCTCTTGACAATGTCCTGCTCATATTAAAAGGAACGTCCCCAGCTGTTGGGTGGCGAGGCACTCATTTAAGTCTGTCCCCAATGAGTACCCCCAACTGCCGGGTGGCGAAAGAGTGTCCCTTGCGACTAGTCATTTAAGAACGTCCCCAATGACTAGTCTGAAACAAATCCCCACTCTCGCTCCAAAATAGTTCGCCAAGGTTTACTATTACGTTCATAAAGTAGTACGAGGTTAACAATGGGGGATACCATGGCAACGCAGAGAGCCTACGTCCAGGTTAAGGATCTCAAAAAGCACTACGGCGACGGTGATGCGCGCCTTACGGTGCTCGACGGCATCAACACGTCCATCAACCGCGGCGAGATCTGCGTCATGCTGGGGCCCTCGGGCTCGGGCAAGTCGACCTTTCTCAACCTGATCGGCGGCCTGGAGGATGCCGACGCCGGCTCTATTCTGGTGGACGGCTGCGACCTCACGGTGCTCAAGCCTACCGACCTGGGCGAATACCGACGCCGCGAGCTGGGCTTTGTCTTCCAGTTCTACAACCTGGTGCCCGACCTCACCATCAAGGAGAACATTGAGGTCACGGCGCACCTGTCCAAAAACCCGCTCAATGTCGACGACCTGCTGCGTTCGCTGGGCCTCTACGAGCACCGCAACAAGTTCCCGCGCCAGGTCTCGGGTGGCCAGCAGCAGCGCTGCGCCATCGGCCGCGCGCTCGTCAAAAACCCGGGCCTGCTGCTGTGCGACGAGCCCACGGGCGCGCTCGACTATAAGACGTCCAAGGAAATCTTGCAGCTCATGGAGGATGTAAACCGCACCTACGGCTGCACCATCATCATCGTCACCCACAACGCCGCCATCGCGCGCATGGCCAATCGCGTGCTGCGCCTGCGCGACGGGCGCATCGTCGAGGATGGGCTCAACGACTCCCCCGTCGCGGCCGCCGAGCTCGATTGGTAGGCGGCACCATGACACCTCTCGCAAAACGTCTCCCGCGCGAGCTGCGCCGCAATATCGGCAAGTACCTGGGCATCTTTTTGCTTATGTGCGGAAGCATCGCCCTTACCTCGGGCTTTTTGCTCGCGGCGCATTCCATCGGCTGCCTCATTGACGACATGCGCGATGCATACACGATCGAGGACGGCCGCGTGACTACCTCCTTCGAGGCCACCAAAGATCAGCTCAAGGCTGCCGAAGACGCGGCTGAGGACGTCGGCGGCGTTACGTTCTACAAGAACTTCTCTATCGACGCCATCATCAAAAAGGCGGCTGGCGACGACGGCACCAAGCGCACCCTGCGCACCTACGCGCATCGCACCAAGGTCGACATTGCGTCCTACTGCGAAGGCAAGCAGCCAAAGGCGGACAACGAGGTGGCTATCGACCGCGTCTTTGCCACCAATAACGACCTCGCCATCGGCGATAGGGTCGAGCTCGAGGGGCGCACCTACACCATCTGCGGCATCATGACGCAGCCCGATAGCCAGGCGTTGTTCCTCGACAATTCGGACTTTACGGTGAACACCATCACGTATGGTGTCGCCGAGGTCACCGACGCCGGTTTTGCCGCGCTCGAGGATGCCGGCGGCGCGCCCGCCTATACGTACTCCTTTACCTTTAACGACCGTGACCTCTCCACCGCGGACCGCACCGATGCCGAGCAAGATATGGTGGAGGCACTGACCGACGCCGATGCGCGCGTGGATGACCTCATCGACGCCGATTCCAACCAGGGCATTGGCTACGCGCGTGACGACGTGGACGGCGACTCCATGATGTGGATGACGTTGCTCGACATCATCATCGTGATCATGGCATTTGTCTTTGTGGTCCTTACCGACGCCACCATCGAGGAGGAGAGCGCCATCATCGGCACGCTGCTCGCCAGCGGCTATCGTCGTCGCGAGATCGTGCTGCACTACCTTGCGCTTCCCGCCATCGTAGGCGTGGTCGCGGCGCTACTGGGCACCGCTCTCGGCGTTGTGTTCTTTACCGAGCCCATGCGCAGCCTCTATTACGGTTCGTACAGCTTGCCGCCCTTCCAGGTGTACTGGAGCTGGGAGATCTTTGTGAAGTGCGCCGTGGTTCCTGCCGCCGCGCTCATCCTCATCACGCTGGTGGGTCTGCTTCGCAAGATGGGCAAGACGCCGTTGCAGTTCCTTCGTCACGAAGCGAGCGGCAAGTCGGGTACCAAGCGTGGTATGCAACTGCCGGAGCGCATGGGTTTTGTCTCGCGCTTCCGCCTGCGTATTTTCCTGCGCAACCTGGGTAACTTCGCCACGCTGTTCGTGGGCATTGCGTTTGCCTCGCTGCTGCTGCTCTTTGGCCTGGCGATTCTGCCCACGATGACGCACTACGCGGACAACCTCGAGACAAGCCTGGTCGCCGAGCACCAGTACACGCTCAAGGCTCCGCTGGAGCTCGAGGGCACTGCCGAGGAGCGTGAGCAGTGGTCGGCACTCGAGCGCTTGCAGTCGGTTGACGGCGCGCTGCTTTCCGCCGCCCAGGATGCCGATGACGAGCTCGACGACGCGGCCGATGCGGCGCAGGCGGTGGCCGATGCCGCGGCCAGCGCTCCGTCTGCCGAGAGCCTGGCCGCAGCGCAGAACGCGCTTGCCAAGGTTCAGGACAAGAAGAATGCACTCTACGCGCGCCTCGATGACCTTGCCGATGCCCTCGGCTGCAACCGCGGCGAGGCCATCGACCTAATCGACAAGGCCTCTAAGATCGACGCCGACAACGACGATATCCACCCGGTCAATACGACCGACAACGGCGCGGGCGCAATCGCGCAGGCCGAGAAATATGCCGTTTACCAGCTGCAATACAACCGCGGCGATGGTAATGGCGAGGAGACGATTTCCGTCTACGGCATCTCGCCCGATTCGCGCTATTGGAAAGACCTCAACGTCGGCGATGGGCGCGTCGTCTTTGGCGGCGGTCTACTCGATAAGTTTGGCTGGAGCGAGGGCCAGAAGGTCGCGCTCAGCGACAAGTACGAGGGCGAGCATTATTCCCTTGAGTACGCGGGCAAGGACTGCGTTTGGGGCTCAAAGTCGGACATGAATATCTATATGAGCATCGATGACTTTAACGAGCTGTTCGACAACGACGCCGCCTACTTTAACGGCTATGTGAGTGACGAGAAGCTCGACCTCGATGCTCGTTACTTTGCCGGCGACACCACGTCCGACGACATGCGCGCCGTGGGCGACCAGTTTATAGGCATGATGAGCAAAATGATCGGCATGATGGTTGGGCTCGCGGTGTTTATCTTCCTGCTGTTTATGTACCTGCTGACTAAGGCTGTGATCGACCATAGCGCCCGGTCGATTAGCTACATGAAGGTCTTTGGCTATCGCGATGGCGAGATCTCGCATCTGTACATCCGGTCGATCACACTGTGCGTGGCGGCGTCGCTTGTGCTGAGCTTGCCGGTCATTATCGGCTCGCTCACGGCCATCTTCCGCTCGATGCTGCTCGCCTACAACGGCAATATCGAGATCTACGTGCCCGCTTGGTCTATGGCTGCATGCGTCGGCATTGGCTTTGCGACCTACCTGGTCGTGGCACTGCTGCACACGCGCTCCATCAAGCGCGTCAGCCTGGCCGAAGCCCTCAAGGTGCAAGAGTAGCAATTGGGGACGTTCTTAAACGACTAGTCATCGGGGACAGTCTTTGTCGGATTGCCGGCTCGTCGGCCGGGCTGGCAGGGACTGTCCCTGACGGCACTCATTTAAGTCTGTCCCCAATGAGTGGCCGTGCTTGACTTCAACCCCACTTCACCGGGTACCATCCTCTATGTCTGTAACGCCATATAGACCGAGGGGATATATCTATGACCGCAACCGCACCCGCCGCACCCGCCAAGGTGTACTTTACGAATCTGCGCACGCATGCTCGCGAGAGCCAGCTCGACAAGCTCAAGCGCCTCATCCGCCGCGCCGGTATTGAGCAGATCGACTTTGAGAACAAGTTCGTTGCCATCAAGATTCACTTTGGCGAGCTGGGCAACCTGAGCTTTTTGCGCCCCAACTACGCCCGCGCCGTCGCGGACGTCGTGAAGGAGCTGGGCGGTAAGCCCTTCCTCACCGACTGCAACACGCTCTATGTCGGCAGCCGCAAAAACGCGCTCGAGCACATCGACACCGCCTACCAGAACGGCTTTACCCCGTACGCCACGGGCTGTCAGATCATCATCGCCGACGGCCTCAAGGGCACCGACGAGGCGCTCGTTCCGGTCGAGGGCGGCGAGTACGTGCACGAGGCCAAGATTGGCCAGGCGCTCATGGATGCCGATATCGTGATTAGCCTCACTCATTTTAAGGGCCATGAGCAGGCCGGTTTTGGCGGCGCCATGAAGAACCTGGGTATGGGTGGCGGCAGCCGCGCCGGCAAGATGGAGCAGCATGCCGCCGGCAAGCCGAGTGTCGATACCGCCAACTGCGTGGGCTGCCGTGCCTGCGAGAAGATATGCGCGCACAGCGCCATCACGTTTGACGGTACGCGTGAGCGCGAGCTTGCCAACGGCAAAACCCGTACGGTTCACGTTGCCGCTATCGACCACGATCGCTGCGTGGGCTGCGGCCGTTGCATTGCGGCGTGCAACCAGGACTGCATCAAGCCCGACTATGATGCCGCGGCCGACGTGCTCAACTACAAGATCGCTGAGTACACGAAGGCCATTGTTCAGGATCGCCCCAGCTTCCACATCTCGCTTGCCATGGACATCAGCCCCAACTGCGACTGCCATCCCGAAAACGACACGCCTATCGTCAACGATATCGGCATGTTCGCGAGCTTCGACCCGGTCGCCATCGATCAGGCCTGTGCCGATGCCGTCCTGGCATCCGAGCCGCTGCCTAACACCGAGCTTACCGACAGCGCGGCCAAGATGGAGCATAATCACGAGCATCTGGAGGGCGAGCAGGCCAAGGATCCCTTCTGCATCACGCATCCCGACACCGACTGGCGCGCGTGCATCGCTCATGCCGAGAAGATCGGCCTGGGCACGAGCAAGTACGAGCTCATCGAGGTCAAATAGCATCTAGTTATTGGACATATCAAGCGCTTTTGTAGCGTTAGTTGAGCAAAAGCCGCCCGCGAGCACAAAGCTCGCGGGCGGCTTTTCGGAAGTGCTAGGGCGTCAGATAGATCAGTAAACCGTACTATTTGCCTAAAAATTCTCGTCGAGGAAGTCGTCGACCGTATTCCAGTAGAGCTCGGGGTCAACTTGCGCACTCTTGGCGTGGGTGGCGCCATGGATGGTGAGCTTTTGCTTGACCTTGCTGGCGCACGCGTCGTAGTTCTGGTCGAGCATGCTGTACGGCACAAAGGTGTCCTGGTCGCCGTGGATAAACAGCATGGGAACCGTCGCGTGTTTGAGTTGCTCCACACTGCTCGCCTTATGAAAGTCGTAGCCCGCGCGCACGTTGCATACCAAGTTTGCTTCATCGAGCAAGGGAAAGCTGGGCAGGCCGAACACGTCCTTGAGCTGCAGAGAAAACTCGTCCCAAACACTCGTATAACCGCAGTCCTCGATGATGCATTTCACGTTGGACGGCAAAGATTCCCCCGCGACGTTCATGGCGGTTGCCGCACCCATCGACTCGCCAAAGACCAGGATGCGCGCCTCGGGGTCAGCCTGAACGATTTGCTCGATCCATGCGACGATGTCGAGGCGCTCGGGCCAGCCCACGCCGATATAGTCGCCGCCGGAGCGCTCGTGGGCGCGGGCGGCGGGTGCGAGTACGTTCATGCCGCGGTCGTGGAATCGCTTGACGTATCGGGCCATACCGATGGGCTCGTTGGTATATCCATGCAGGCAGACGGCGTAGTCGTGCGTGCTCTCTGGGGCGGCAAAATACCAAGCGGCAAGTTCGGTTCCGTCATCTGCGGTGAGGCTGCTGCTCTCGCGATTCTTTTTAAACCATGCCCGCGCCTCGGTGTCCTCGGCATCCGGCTGCTCACCTTCTTTGTCGTCCTTGCCGTCCTGCATCATCTTCATGGTGTATGGCGCGCGGGGATTCAGCGCGAAGTCAAACAGAAAGTTGCCGGCAAATCCGAGCAGCACAATGACAACCACCAGTGCAACGATGCCGGCTATCTTGAGCTTTCGATGGGAATGTGCGTTTTGAGCCATGCGGTATTCTCCTATAATATGTTAATACATCAACATTTAATGCAAGCGCATTATGGACGTTCACCGTTGATGCGTCAACAGGCAAAGAATGGGTAAACAAGGTTGATTTCCGATCTCAGCCGAACACATTGAGCTGATGGGCCGTTCCCGCAGCT
>UQWK01000075.1 GCA_900544725.1 uncultured Collinsella sp. | reverse complement strand
CCTTTCCAAGCTCCGACTCCACGGATATGTAGCCATGATGGCGCTCGACGATCTGCTTGGTCACGGCAAGGCCCACGCCCAGGCCGCCCGCCTCGCGGGCGCGACTGGCGTCGGCACGCCAAAATCGACCGAAGATGCGCGACAAATCATCCTTGGCGATACCGATTCCCGTATCCGAAACCGCGATGTTGACGTGCTTGCGGTCGCTGAGCACCGACACCACGACCCAGCCGCCCTCGGGGGTATAGCGCATGGCGTTGCTCAGGAGATTGATAACGCACTGCGTGATCATATCGGGATCGGCCTCGACGACATCGTCATGACCCTGGGTTTCATCCGCAAAGCGCAAGCGTAAATCGCGGTCGGCGAATAGACGCTCCTGGCCATTCACAATCGAACGCACGAACGGCACCATGTCCACCGGCTCCAGGTTGAGCGGCGCGGTGCTGTTTTCCATACGCGACAGGTCGAGCATCTGCTGCACCAGACGGGCCAGGCGGCGCGTCTCGGAGGCAACCGTCTCCAGATGCTCGTTGTCGGTGGGATATACCCCATCCTGCATGGCCTCGACTGTTGCAAGCATGGCCATGAGCGGCGTGCGAAGCTCGTGCGCGACATCCGAGGTCAGGCGCTTCTCGTGCTTCATGTCCTTCTCGAGTGAGGTGGCCATCTCGTCGAAGGTCTCTCCCAGCTGATCGATCTCATCGTCGCCGCGCAAACCCGTTCGAGCGGACAGATCGCCGTCGCGTATTTGCTTGGCCGTACTGGTAATGCGATGAATCGGCTTGGTGAGCATGCGCGACATGAGCGCTCCGATAACGACCGAGATGCAAATGGCCACAACCGCGGCGAGCGCCATGGCGTTAAAGGTCTTCTCCCTAAACGCAGAATCCGCCTTGGTGAGCAGGGCATCGGAGCCGATCGCCCACAATTTGACCTGTCCGACATGCTCGCCGGAGGACGTTACGATCTCGACATTGGCAACGCTGTCCGATCCGGTGGGGGCAGAGGAGACCGGGCTATGCGATGCCCTCTTGCCGCTCGTGCCGTCGGTCGTCGCCTGATTTTCACGCACATCGGCAGTGGCGCTTGCCGAGGGCCACGAGTCGTCGTAGACGATAACGCCCTTTTTATTGACGACCTGCATGCCAAGATCGTCGGACACCAAACTCGATGTCGCGACCGTACGCAGTTCCCCCGCGGTCCAAGAGCCGTTTTCCTCATATGACGTTGCCAATTTTTCGGCAGCGGAATTGGCGATTTCGACAATATTGGAGCGCGTGTAGTCCGTAAAAACCGTACCCCATACAACAGAGACGACGCCCACCAGCACCAATACCGTCATGAGCGAAGTCAGGGCGAAAGCCAGGGCCATGCGCGAGGGATAGCTCATCGTTGGCCGTGAATCGGAACGAGGCGTGTTCCAACTAGCTTTGGAACCCGCCTCGTTCTCCTGCTTATGCTTTTGCCCGATTTCAAAGCGCGCAGGTGTCATATGTGATTTCCCTTATTTCTCGTCCGACTTATCGGTCTTGGTCGGAGCCTCGAAGCGGTAGCCGACACCGTGGACGGTGTAGAGCCACTTGGGCTTCTTGGGATCGTCGCCCAGCTTGGCGCGAAGGTTCTTCACGTGGCTGTCGATGGTGCGCTCGTAACCCTCAAAGTCGTAGCCGAGCACCTTCTCGACCAGCTCCATGCGGTTATAGACGCGACCGGGGTGACGGGCAAGCGTGGTGAGCAGTTTGAACTCGGAAGCCGTCAGGTCGACCTCCTTGCCCTCGACCAAAATCTTGTGGCCCGAGATGTCAATGACCAGATCGCCAAAGTCGAGCACCTCGACGGCCGGCTCATCGGCCTGGTGGGCACGGCGGAACAAGGCACGCACGCGCGCGACAAGCTCGCGCGGCGAGAACGGCTTGATCAGGTAGTCGTCGGCACCGAGCTCGAGGCCGATAATACGGTCCTCGATCTCGCCCTTGGCCGTCAGCATAATGATGGGGACATCCGAGGTATCGCGAATGGTGCGGCAAACGCGCTCGCCGGGAATCTTAGGGAGCATGAGGTCGAGCACGACCAGGTCGAACTGATGCTTCTCGAACTCCTCGATAGCGGACTGGCCGTCGCCCACGCCCACGACCCAATAGCCCTCGCGCTCGAGATAGGCAGCGACAGCGTCACGGATTGCCTTCTCGTCCTCGACCAGCAGAATCTTTTTTGCATCTGAAGCCATAACACGGCCCCCCTGTCTCAATTAGCTAAGAACAAGCTCATTTTAACGCACCTGAGCCCACCGGGCGTCGCATGGGTGCGATAGCTCGGCGGGCGGTACTCATAGTCACAACGCGCTTATTCCCCTGTCGACGCCTTTTTAACCCCTCGGAGACTAAAGAGAGAACAAGCGAGCGGTAACCGTCTCGGGAATTCCCTGGCTGTTACGCACCGTTGCGTACGTTAAGAACGAGCTCGATTTACCCGCCGTAGCAGGATAATCGCCATACTCCAAGGCTCGGTCGGGCGACAGAAGCGAGCCGTAGGTCTTGGCCGAAGTGTCAATCAAAAAATGCGACGCCTGAACTTTAACCAGGTATTTGTTTTTCCTTCCCGCAGCACACGCGAGCGGCTCACGCGAAAGGAAGAGGTACGGCCCGCCCTCGTTACCGATATAGGTGCCCATATTGCCCAGGCTGCCCACACCGCTATACGTCGCCTCAATGGAGAACACGAAGGTGTCGCCCATATACACGGCCTCGAAAGGCGAAACCGACGAAGGAAGCACCAGCTGAGCTCGCTTCGTGTTGTTGCCGTCAGTCAGGTCGATCGCCGTCATACCGTAATAGACGCCCTCATCATTGTGCACGCGGGGCGAGATGGTCAGGATGCCGTCGCTCACACGCGGGGCGGATGCGAAACGGCCCGTCGACTTCCAAATAGTCTCAGGCTTGGACTCGCTGGGCGACTGACGATAGCAGTACGAATCGTTACTCGTCTTGGTGCCGCCGGACGAAGGCATCTTATACCAGATGACCGACGACCCATACGCTGTGAAGAGCGGCGGATCGTAGTTTTCGCCACCGCGGTCGAGCTCGACGGCGTTGCCGGTAAGGGAGGAGCCTGCAAGGTTTTGCGCATAGAGTTTCCAGGACGCATTGGCAAAGTTCATCTCGACCCACGCGAACACGCCATCACCCGCGCGAACGTCATAAAACGCATAACCGGTTCCCTCAATGGGATCCTCAATAAGTGTGGTAAGCGAGCCATCGCCCAGGTTGAGCACACCAAGCGTATTGGCATGCAGGGCAGAAGCAGGCGCCATCATCGCGGCAGCGTAGACACCATCGCAGTAGTACAGCAGCGTGCCCAGCGGCAGCGTCCACGAGGCCGCGGGCTCAAGATCGATATCAACAGCTTCGTACTCATCAGTGATCGAGACAATCTTCGAATCGTCCTTGATAACCTGCGGCTCGCCAGCGGCGTCATCACTCGTGCCCGTTTTTTTCGAGCAACCGGCCAGTACGGCAGCAGCACCGGTAGCGGCGCCACCCAGCACAAAACCTCGACGCGTTATTCCATTCTTAAAGCGATCAGCGATGCTCATTAGGCGATCTCTGCGCGAGCGGCCTCGATAGCGCGCGTAAGCTGATCGGCGCAAGAGGTCTTTTTCATACCGCAGGTATTACCGGCGAGAACCTCGATTACGCGATCGGCGGGAGCGCCCTCGACCAGCCTGGAGATGGCCTTGAGGTTGCCATCGCAGCCGCCGGTAAACTCGACGCCCAGCACCTTGCTGCCATCGTCAGAGAGATTGAGGTGAATATTGCGAGAGCATACACCCTGAGGCTTGTAGTCAAAACTAATCATTGAGATCCCCTCTCAGAAAGAAATTTCAGACGTCTATTATCCCCGCCTGGACCGACTTATTATCGCAAGCACCGATTCAACATCCTACGATGCTTGGACTGGTGGGGGCAAGATTAGCAGTCCGCACCCTGTACGTGGACCATGCGCTTCTCACGATACATATTGTGGTCGGCGACGCGATATACATCGGCCAGCGTATTTCCAGCCGTCTCGACGGTCGCCACGCCAATCGATGCGCTGACCGTCAGGGTCTCATCGCTTACCGCGGCAAGACCGAGACGAAGGTCCTGTTCCAGCCCGAGCGCAGACTCGGTGTCAGTATGGGGACAAACCAGCAAAAACTCGTCGCCGCCAACGCGCATCGGCAGGTAATCCGCGCCAGCCACCCGCCGCAGCACGGACGCCGTCCGTCGCAGCAGTTCATCCCCCATCTCGTGACCATAGATGTCGTTGGTCCGCTTGAGATAATTGCAGTCCAGCATAATCACGCTCACTGGCAAGCCATCGTTTACCAGGCTATCTCCGCGCGATTCAAGATAGTTGCGGTTGCGAAGCCCCGTCAGTTTATCTTGGTATGACAGCTCCTCGGCATGCTTGACCATCGATATGTTGTGCGTCGCCACGACGACCGACTCCAGCCGGCCTTGTTCATCGCGATGCTGGGGGACAACCTGTAGCGAGTACCAAGTGCCTCGACAATCTCGCACCTCGGCAGCCAAGTACGGTACGCCCCTCATACGTTCACGAAGCGTTTTCATATCTACGAGTCCCACAACCGCTTCGCGACTTTCGGGGCTCACGATATCCCGGCAGACCGTGTCCATAAAGTCATATGCCTCGTTGTGCTCGGCAAATATCTTCGCTATCGCCGGCGACATATTGATTCCCTCGATCTCGAGGGTGTCGAGATGCAAAAGGAAGGTCGAATCGTAGATGGCGCTTATGGCATTGATAATGCCGAGCTGTTTATCCTTTTCGACCAAATTGCGGTGGTCAACGATATTTCGAGCCAACAGCACCACGACCCAAAACGCAAGGCACACCAAGACGCCGGCGGCGACAAATGAAATCCTGTCAGACATGACCTCAGATTTGGGATATAGCGCAAACAGGCGGTAGTCCTTGTATGCCGCACGTACGGCGTACCATTTGTCTCCTCGATATTCGATGCGCGTCAGGCCGTCGTCTTTCCACTCAACTCCTGCGCTGGTGAGGAGTCGGGCGAGCGACACGTCAGCATCGGCACTGTTGGATGAGACAATCTCCGCATCCTCCATAACAAGCACCGTGGGGCCCTGGTGGAAGGTGCTGTTCGAAAGCACGTCGGCTATGGCATACGAATAGTCGTCCGCCGTATCGGAAACAAGTGAGCGGTATGCCAGGGCAACGCCGTCGCCATACGGGACGGCACAGACGGCAAAAACGACACCACGGCGCTCAACGACAGTTGAGTAGGTCACTTTGGAACCTTGATACATCGATGCGACCGGCGAACAGGCCAGCTCCTCTCGCCACAACATGAGCGGATCGCGACCATCGATGTCGTAGTGGGCAGCCATATGGCCATCGGAGTCCATGACCATCAACCCCGAAAGGTTCTCGGCATGGACAAATTGCTCGATAAGATCGTCGTTGACCTCAACGCGATCAGGGGACAGGAACGTCGCAAACGATTCGACCGCGGCGAGCAAATCGTGCGTCGTCTCGATTTTTCTCCCCTGTTCGTAGCGGTCATATTTTTCGCAAGCGTTTTCCAAAAACGCCATGGTTTCTTGGCCAAACCCAAGCGTTTTTTCGAGGCAGCGATGGGTTCCAACCGCATACAACAGGCCTAATAAGACAGCGCTGACAATAACGCTGACAGCTATGACGGTCAGAGTCTTTCGACGCAAGCGGTGTTTGTCATTTGTCATGATTCCGCTCCTTGCCCGCCCGTCGTCGCTCCTGCCTTGTAATTGTCCACAATGCGCTCTATCGTGCCGTCTCGATCCATGTCGAACAGCGCGGTATTAAGGTTTTTGACGCACTCTCCCTCATAGGCAACATCAAATGCAACGCCCAGGTCAACCGTCATAACGTTGTCGGCAAACACACGATAAACGCCGGGATACTGGACGACGAGTCGATCAAGCGATTGAACGTCCGCCATCCAACAGTCAACATACCCTTTGGCGAGGGCGGCTTTGCAGAGCTCGGCAGAACCATACGATTTGATTTGCACGTCCGGCGAGATTTCCAGATTCCCTGCGAGCAATCGGCGTTCGCTCACCGAGCCCGCAATCACCGCGATGGTCTTGCTTCCATCGAGATGCGCCAAGGACTTGATGCCACTCGTTTTCTTGGCGGCAACCGAGACCGTCACGGTTAGATACGGCTCGGTCCAGTAATACTTATCCTCGCGATAACAGGGAGAATAATCACACCACAGGCAATCGATATCACCGTTTTTGAGCAGCCGGTCGCGATCGTTCCAGTCAATATCGACAAACTGTGGCTTGAGCCCCGCGCGCTTGCAGGCCTCGCGAGCGATGTCTATATCGATACCGGCGTAATCGCCCGTGGTATCGACATACACATAGGGGTCGTTATCCGTAACGCCGATTTTGAGTACCAGGAGATCTTTGTCGCCTTCATTCGAGGAGGAAGAGCTGCTTCGAACGGTATACGTCAGGGCGACCACACAGACGGCAACAAGGAGCATGAGTGTAAACGAGACGATGGCGGCTCGCTTGATACGTCTGGGCACGCGCCTCCCTTCATCGAAACAGCAGTCGGTTTTTATTTTATACCCGGGGCTGATGTGGCAATCAGAACCACCCTTAAAAAGGGTGGTTTGCTCTTAGGGTATAACCCACGGGCC
>UQWK01000074.1 GCA_900544725.1 uncultured Collinsella sp. | reverse complement strand
GCTCCGCAGTATGGCACCGAGGAGACCCGCGCCTACCTCAAGCTCTGCGCCACCGAGCAGATCCTGGTCGACAACGGTCTGTGCGATGACCCCTCCGACCTGTACCACACCCTGCTGGTCAAGGCCATCAAGACCGAGCGTTGGCGCAAGTGGATGACCGGCGACGACGTCAACCTGCAGGTCGACGACATCCTTGCCGACGATGAGCTCAGCCTGAAGATCCTGGATGTTTCCGGTCACTATGCGTTCAACGACCCCGAGGTCAAGGAGCAGGTCGAGAAGCTCTACCGCAACCTCGCCACTCAGGACATCGACGGCAAGCGCTTTGTGGTCGAGCACATCAAGCGCCCGATCAAGCAGTACGTCGTGGGCCTGAATCTTAAGGGCGTCACGAGCCGCATCGAGAAGGCTCTTGCCGAGTAAGTAGCTTTTCCTACACGACGCCGGGCCTGGGGCAAGTCCCAGCTGCAGGCCCGGCACATGGGACAAAGGGACGGTCCCTTTGTCCCATTTTTGATTTTTAGATTCCTTTGAAGGGGTTCACCATGAAGTTCTTTATCGATACCGCCAACCTGGACGAGATCGCCGAGGCCAAGAGCTGGGGTTGCCTGGCCGGCGTCACCACCAACCCGTCCCTGTACGCCAAGACCGGTGGCAAGCTCGCCGACTTTGAGCCGCATATGCTCAAGATCGCCGAGCTCTGCGAGGGCCTGCCCGTCTCCGCCGAGTCTACCGCCACCACGGCCGAGGGCATGATCGAGGAGGGCAAGCGCCTTGCCGCCCTGGCCCCCAACATCGTGGTCAAGCTTCCCGTGTGCGAGGCCGGCCTCGCCGCCTGTCGCGCGCTGGCCGATGCAGGCGTGCGTGTCAACATGACGCTCGTCTTCTCGCCGACGCAGGCCCTTATGGCCGCCAACGCCGGCGCTCGCTACATCAGCCCGTTCGTCGGTCGTTTCGACGACATCGCCGAGGACGGTATCTCGCAGCTCGACAACGTCGTGACCTGCATTAAGAACTACGACTGGACGGGTAAGAACGTCGACGACACCGTCGAGATCATCACCGCTTCGGTTCGTACGCCCAACCACGTGACCCAGGCCGCGCTGCTCGGCGCCGACATCGCGACCGTGCCCATGGCAGCCCTTAAGAAATGCCTGCACCATCCGCTGACCGATCAGGGCCTCGCGAGCTTTGAGGCCGACTGGCAGAAGGTCGTCAGCGCCCAGTAACGATGGTTTCGCCTACCCGGCATCTGTACATGCCGGGTAGGCGCGCTCAAGAGAGGAAATCCCCATGACCAATCAGGAGCTGGCGAAGGTTGCCAACGAGGTCAGGAAGGGTGTCGTGACGGCGGTTCATGCGGCCAAGTCGGGACATCCGGGCGGATCGCTTGGTGCTGCCGACATCATGACCTATCTCTACTTTGCAGAGATGGATGTCGACCCGGCGGATCCCCGCCGCGCCGATCGCGATCGCTTCGTGCTTTCCAAGGGCCACTGCGCCCCCGCCCTCTACGCCGTGCTTGCCGAGCGCGGGTTCTTTGGAAAGGAAGAACTCGAGACGCTCCGTCATATCGGCGGCCGTCTGCAGGGCCACCCCAATATGAATGACACCCCGGGCGTCGACATGTCCACCGGATCGCTCGGCCAGGGCATTTCCGCTGCGGTTGGAATGGCGCTTGCCGCCAAGCACTGGGGCGACAGCTACCGTGTCTACACGTTGCTGGGCGATGGCGAGTGCGAGGAAGGACAGGTGTGGGAAGCGGCCATGTTCGCCGGTAACCATGCGCTCGACAACCTTGTGGCGGTCGTCGACCACAACGGCTTGCAGATTGACGGAACGATCGACGAGGTCAACTCGGCGATGCCGCTCGCAGATAAGTTCCGCGCCTTTAAGTGGCATGTGATCGAGCTGGCCGACGGCAACGACATGGAGCAGATTGCGGCTGCTTTCGCCGATGCTCGCAAGGTGAGCGGCGCGGCTGTGGCCATCATCGCCGAGACGGTGAAGGGCAAGGGCGTCTCCTTTATGGAGAACCAGGTGGGCTGGCATGGCAAGGCGCCCAATGACGAGCAGTTCGAGCAGGCTATGGCCGAGCTCGCGGCAGCAGGGGAGGAGCTCTAATGGCTGAGGGTAAAAAAGTCGCTACGCGCGTAAGCTACGGCGAGGCGCTTGTCGAGCTGGGCAACGAGCGCGATGACTTCGTGGTTCTCGATGCCGACCTGGCGGCCGCCACGCAGACCGGCAAGTTCAAGGCCGCCCATCCCGAGCGCTTTTATGATGCCGGCATCGCCGAGAGCAACCTGATGGGCCTTGCTGCCGGCATCGCGACCACGGGCCGCGTTGCCTTCGCGAGCACTTTTGCCATGTTTGCCGCCGGTCGCGCTTTTGAGCAGGTCCGCAACTCCATCGGCTACCCGCATCTCAACGTCAAGATCGGCGCTACCCACGCGGGTATTTCGGTGGGCGAAGACGGCGCCACGCACCAGTGCTGCGAGGATATTGCACTCATGCGCACGATTCCAGGCATGACGGTGATCGTTCCCGCCGACGATGTCGAGGCCCGCGCCTGCGTGCGCGCCGCCTACGAGTTTGAGGGGCCGGTCTACATGCGCTTTGGCCGCCTGGCGACGCCGGTCATCAACGACCACGATGACTATGAGTTCAAGATCGGTCGCGGCGTAGTCGTGCGCGAGGGGTTCGATGTGACGATCGTCGCCTGTGGCCTCATGGTCGCCGAGGCGCTCGCTGCTGCCGAGGCGCTCGCGGCCGATGGCATCGACGCCGAGGTCATCAATATGCACACGATCAAACCGCTCGACGAGCGCCTGGTTGTCGCCAGCGCAAAGAAGACCGGTCGCGTGGTTACCGCCGAGGAGCATTCGATTATCGGCGGTCTTGGCGAGGCGGTTGCCGGCGTGCTTGCCGAACAGCATCCGGTGCCGATGCGTCGTGTCGGAGTGCGCGATGTGTACGGCGAGTCGGGCCCCGCGGTCGATTTGCTGCACAAGTACGGTTTGGATGCCGACGGCATCGAAGCCGCAGTCAGGTCCGTACTGTAAGGAGGGTTTTCCATGGGATTTGTATCTGCCAACCAGGTGACGATTGGCTACGCTGCCGCCTCGCGCGAGGACGCGTTGCATTATCTGTCCGAGCAGGCTGTTGAGCTTGGTTTTGCCGACGACGCATCTGCTGTAGAGGCGGCTTTTATTGCTCGCGAAAACGAGGCCGAGACCGGTCTTGTCGCTGGTTTTGCCGTTCCGCATGCCAAAAGCGACGCGATTCATACGCCGGGCGTGGCCGTGCTCAAGTTGACCGAACCCGTTGAGTGGCCCAGCTTTGATGGCGTGCCCGTCGATGTTGCGCTTGCGCTGTACGTGCCCGCCGGCGAGGCTGGGACCACGCACCTGCGCCTGCTTTCCAAAGCAGCCGTGATGCTGATGGATGCCGGTTTTCGCGACAAGGTGCGCGAAAGCACCGACCCCGTAGAGATTGCCGAGCTCATCAATGCCGGACTCGAGGGCTAGAGCGGGTTCTCCGTTCCATTAATCGATCCTTCTCCAAGGAAAAGGGCCGCGACGCTTCATGCCGTCGCGGCCCTGTTTACGTTTCCCCAGATAAAACCGACCAAAATAAACCTATAGGTTACGCCGTTTTACAAACGGCGTAATTGCTTGGCGCTGCGCAGGTTCCGGGCACGGCAATCTGACGTTCAACTTCACGGGCGCGACCAAAAGGTCAGCGCCCGCTTGTTTCACGTCACCTTGCCGCACCCGGAGCCTGCTCGCTCACTTATGCTCAACCTGGAATTAGTTAATTTGGGACGGGGGCTTCTTTGACTAGTTGGGCAACTAGGCTGGCAAAAGTAGTCAAAGCCCCTCCCGAAAAGACCGGGCTGGCGCTGCGCCACAAAAACGGCCTATCTACTACGTTTGACCCGCACCGGTCGACCATAGCCGTGTTTTCTGAAAATCGGCAAGCCGTCTACCTGCGGTTTTAATTTCGTGTTTTTCGGCATGGTCGAGGGTGGCCAGCGAAACGTAGTAAATAGGCCCATTTCGTGGCGAGCAGTTCGATTCACGGTTCAAGGCAACCGGCTTCGAATGATCATTTGGAAGTTGCGGTGGAATAGTTCCTGGATTTGCCCTTGGGGCCGCAGAGCGGGAACTATTTCACCGCAAGTTGCCAGGGCGTTGCCTATTGATTCATGTTGCCGTGGATGTAGGGGGTGACCTCGGGGGAGATGTCGTTGCAGCCTAGGTTGCGTAGGGCCGACTCGATGGCGGCGGGCAGCGGGGTTTTGCCCTCGGCATCGACCGCGGCGCCACCGAGGGCGGCGATCTTGGCGACATCGGACGGGGCTGCCTCGATATGCATGCAGCCGCCGACGAGGCGTGCGCGGACCTGCGAAAGGTCAAGATCGTGCAGGTAGTCCTCGCAGGCGCGAATTAGTTCGACCTTCTCGCGTGTAAGCTCCTCGCCCGTGGGGATGCGCGTGGCAAGGCAGGCGCCGGCGGGCAGATTCCAGACGGGGTAGCCCCACGTACGCAGCAGCTCGCGTTCCTCGTCCTTGGTAAAGCCGACCTCCATAAGAGGCGAGCGCACGCCGAGCTCCTCGGCGGCGCGCATGCCGGGACGGTAATCGCCACGGTCGCTTGCATTGCTGCCATCGATAACGGTGGGGAAGCCTAGCGATTTGGCGTGGTTGACGATGGCGGTGAAGCCAGCACGCTTGCAGTGGTAACAGCGGTCAGCATCGTTGCAGGCAACCTGCGGAAGCTGGAGCTGGTCAACCGAAAGATTGAGCACCGGAAGCTTAAAATGCGGGCCCTCATCGGCTTGTCCGTCAACAGATCGCTCAAACGAAGCCTGCTCGGGCGTGCCGATGAGCGGCGTGGTGAGATGGACGAGAAGGGTGTTGGCGGGCATGACGCGAGAGCAAACGGCGGCCAAAAAGCTGCTGTCGACGCCGCCGGAAAAGCCGATGGCGACGCGTCCGTATGCCAAAAGCAGCTGCTCGAGCGCTGCGAGTTTGTCCTGAAGCTCCTCTGCGGGTGCGGTGGTGTTTGAAAGCATGAAACGTTCCTTACAGTTGAAAGCTCGGACGAAACTATAATCCTACCGAGCTGCTCGCCATAAGACTTCTATCTATGTAACGAAAGTGCAATATGTATATACGTTATATACAAGTTTGTAAAGTGCGGTAGAGTAGCGGCAATGCAAGCCGATGGGGGGACCGAAATGATCAAGGCTGTCATTTTTGATATGGACGGAACGCTGGTCGACACCGAGCGTCTGGGCATTAAGGCATGGAAGGCGGGTGCCGCTGAGCTGGGGCTCGCGATCGATGAGGCGCTGATTCATCAGTTTATCGGCCGTACGCTGGTCGACGTCATGGGCATTCTTGAGGAGCACTACGGTAGCCACGAGACCGCCGAGGCGATCTATGTCCGCCACAAGGAGATTCGCGACGAGATGGTCAAGACCGAGCTGGAGCTTAAGGCCGGCGCTGCCGAGTGCCTGGACGAGCTTTTGGCTGCGGGCTATCACGTGGGCCTTGCGACGTCTTCGCGCCACGTTACCGCCGAGCGCAACCTTAGGGCGTTCGGCCTCTTTGACAAGTTTGAGACCGTGACCTGCGGTGAGGACGTTGTGCGCGGCAAGCCCGATCCCGAGATGTATCTGCTTGCCTGCGAGCGCGCAGGCTTTGCTCCCGAGGAGTGCGCCGTGGTCGAGGATTCGCGCAACGGCTGTGTTTCGGGCATTACTGCCGGCTGCCACGTCTTTGCCGTGCCCGATATCGTCCCGCTGCCGCAGGACGTTGTGGATGGCTGCGACGCCGTGCTCGACACGCTGCTCGATCTGACGGCGGCGGTCAAGGCCGTGCGCTAACGCTGGCACCAAACTATTTCAATTACGTTTTAAAAGCGGTCGTTTGCGTTGTGCGAACGGCCGCTTTTCTGTTTGTTCCGCCGTTCTAACGAACGATAGAGAAAAGAGCCCGACAAGTGTTTGCTTGTCGGGCTCTTTTTGTTTTGAGCATTGGCCTGATAACGTCGCATTACACGAAATGGGAAGTTAAATGCGCGCGAATTAACACGAAATGGGAAGTTACGTGTGGACATAGCTAGAGCGTCCCTCCGCACCTAAAGGCTCGACGAATAAGCGATTACAGGTACGCGCCGAGGTTGATGGCCGTGGCGTCGGTCTGGGTATCCGCTTGGGTGCTGGCTCGCTCCAGCAGGAACGGGCGCACGAGCTCTTGGCGGTTGATGTCCTCGACGGCCGTGACCGCGGTAACGGTGCGTGCGGCAGAGCCGATACGGACGTGCTTTGTCTTCGCCGGGGCCTTGTTCTCGATTTGCTCCATCAGCAGCTGCACGCCCTTGCGGCCAATCTCGTAGCCCGGGGGTGCCACGGTGGTGAGCGGGACCGCTCCGCTCCAAGCAAGCGGATTGCCGTCGCAGCCGGCCACGCGGACCTGTCCGGGGACGGATATGCCCTTGTCGACCAGCGCCGAGATGACGCCCGAGGCCAAGACATCGGTCAGACCGACGACAAAATCGGGGCGCTCGTCGGCGGGGCGCTCGGCGATTTGGCTGCCGATGCTATAGCCGTCGGCGGCGGTATTCCATTCGCCGGCGTCGATGACTTCGATCTTAATGTTGGGACGCATCGCTAGCGCCTTGTGGATACCAAGAACGCGCAGGGTGAGCTGCATAAATGCTGCTCGGCCCACGACGACGATGTGGCGCGCGCCGCGGGCGATGGCGAGCTCGGCGATAATGCGGCCCTGCGCCTCGTTGTCGGCAGCCACGTAGTAGCCGGGCTCGGAGCAGTGGATGTCCAGGTGGACGATAGGTACGGGCATCTTGGCCATGGCCGGGTGCCAGTCAGGGGATGCCATGGGCTGAACCATGACGCCGGACATCTGCGTGCCCATAAAGTAGCGCAGGT
>UQWK01000073.1 GCA_900544725.1 uncultured Collinsella sp. | reverse complement strand
GAGTTCCGCACGCAAAGAAGGCCACTTAATGTGGCCTTCGTCTTGCGCAGGACTGTAGAGCAGGAAACCTTATATCCGGCCCCTCCGGTCGGGGACCACACCCGTACGACTACAGCGTCATGTTCGGATCGGCGTCGACGTCGAACGGCGAGATTTCTCCTCGGTCGAATTTACGGCGGGCGACCTCCGCGATCATGGCGGCGTTGTCGGTGCATGCCGAGAGAGGCGGCACCGTCACGCGGATGCCCTGGCGCCCAAGCTTCTTGATCATCATCTCGCGCAGATGCGGATTAGCCGAGACGCCGCCGCCGATGCAGTATTCCTTGCATCCGGTAGCATGCAGCGCGTTCTTGGCCTTCTTGTACTGAACGTCAAAGACCGCGGCCTCAAACGAAGCCGCCAGGTCGGGCAGATGAATCGTGCGTCCTGCCTTGGTCTCCTGCTCGATGTAGAGCGTCACCGCCGTCTTGAGGCCCGAAAGCGAGAAGCGATAGTCCCCCCTGCTGTTAAGCGCACGGGGGAAATCGATCGCCTTGGGGTTGCCCGTCTCGGCAAGCTTGGAGATGATAGGGCCGCCGGGATAGCCCAGACCCAGCGCCTTAGCCACCTTGTCGAAGGCCTCACCCACGGCATCGTCGAGCGTCTCGCCGAGCACCTCGTAGTCGCCCCACGCCTTGACGTGAACAAGCATGGTATGACCGCCCGAGACGAGCGTGAAGATAAACGGCGGTTTGAGGTCGGGTTGCGCCAGCAGGTTGGCAAACAGATGACCCTCAAGATGATTGACACACACGAGCGGCTTGCCGGCAGCGTAGGCAAATCCCTTGGCGAATGCGACGCCAACCACGAGCGCGCCCACCAGGCCCGGACCCTGCGTCACGCCCACGGCGGCGAGTTCGCTCGGCGCGATGGCTCCGCCCTCAAGACCAAGCGATGCTGCGGCATCCTCGAGCGCCGCGTCCACGACGCTCACGATAACCTCAACGTGCTTGCGCGAAGCGATCTCGGGCACCACGCCGCCAAAACGGGCATGAAAATCAATCTGCGTCGAAACCTGATTGGCCAGCATATTACCGTCCGCATCGATAATCGCCACAGCCGTCTCATCGCACGAACTCTCGATGGCAAGCACCAGGCGACGGCGCTCAATTTCGGCACGCTCCTCAACGGTGCGCTCGGGTGCAGGTAGCGGCCATACACGCTGCTCAGCCGCCGTCGGCTCGGGCGAAGCGTTGTCGACCGGGAGCACCAAGGGCAGCGGCGCCGTCATGACGATGGCATCTTTGCCAACACCGTAGTAACCGCGGCGGCGGCCCGCCTCGGTAAAGCCCAGGGAGGCATAGAGTGCAATAGCGCCCTCGTTGCCGTCCTCGACCTCGAGCGAAGCCGTGGTGCAGCCGAGCATCTGGGCATCGTAGCTCACGTGCGACAGCAGTTTGCGGGCAATACCCTCGCGGCGATGCTTCGGGTCGACGGCAACATCCAGAATCTGCACGTCACCGTCTACGACCATGCCGCCGGCAAGCCCCAGCAGCTGACCGTCGTCGTGCGCCACCCACCAGCTGCGCGGCGCCGCAACATCCTCGCCCAGCTCGGACAAGAACATGCCCGGCGTCCACGCCTCGTGCCCAGCGCCTTCAAAGCAGGCGGCCTCCAGCACGCTCGCGCCCTCGGCGTCCGCCGCACCCATGGGGCGGAATTGCAGATGGCGGCCGGCGAGCTCATCGGCGACGCCCGTAATTTCGCTCTGCGCGCTCTCGGCAAGACCGAGGCGTTTGCGCTCGTTTTCCTCGGCGTCAGAAAGGCGTGTATAGATCGGTAGGACGCGGGCCGGGTCGCCGTCACCCGCGGCATGCGCAAGGAGGAGGCCCTCGCCCGAAGGCCACCACAAGCCGCGCTCTACGCAGCGAGCGACCTCATCCTCGCCCAGCAGCTTGCCATAGCGCACGAGACCGTCGCCAGTCAGCTGAACCTGGTCCCAGTCCGCGGCTTGGCGCCACTCATCAAGCGCCACGGCAGCCTCGACCACGTGCTCGCGCTCAAACTGACGCTCGGGGCCCTCGTCGCTCAGTACATACAAAGCCGGATACACCTCGCCGCGCATGGCATCGGCCAGAATGCCGAGTTTGCCACGCACGCCAGCCTTCCACGCGGTCCATGCGCAGGCATCGAGCGTCGACACACCCAACAGCGGCACGTTGGCGCCGCGCGCCAAGCCCTTGGCGGTGGAAATGCCGATACGCACGCCGGTAAACGAACCCGGACCGCGACCGACGACGTAACTGCCCACGCCAGCACGGTCCATGCCAACCTGAGCAAGCACACTGTCGACGGTATTCACGAGCTCCACATTGGCATGGCGACGGCACATATGGTCGCCACTCACCAGCTTCGCCTCGCCCGTCTGCCCATCAATCCGGCTTGCCGCGCAGGCAAGCATATCGGTCGAAGTATCGAGCGCCACCACCAGCGCGTAATCGTTATGCAAGCTCATCTTGTACAGCCTTATCAATCAAATCGGAAAGCTCCGCTGCGCGTTCGCCGTGCGCCTCGAGTGTTATCGTTCGCACGTCGCTATCGTTCTCATCACGCTTAAGCGTTACCGAAAGATACTCGTCTGTCAGTTCGTCCTGGAACTGTTCGCCCCACTCCAACAGACAGGCACCCTCATAGCCCAGTACATCGAAAATGCCCGTATCCTCGAGCTCGTAAGCATGCTCCAGACGGTACAGGTCAAAGTGGAACAGCGGAATACGCCCCTGGTCATGAACAGCCATGAGTGCGAATGTGGGGCTCGTGACCATATGGCCGTCGCCCAGACCACGCGAAACGCCCTTGGTAAAGTGGGTTTTGCCCACCCCGAGGCCGCCGGTCAAGATCAGCACATCACCATCTTCCAGGCACGGCGCAACCAACTCGCCAAAATGCTCCGTATCAGCAGAGCAAGCCGTTTTATAAATACCTACCCCCAGGCGCTCCAGGGACATATATGCTCCTTATTATTCCGAGGCACCCTCTGGCGCGGGATGCCGCTCCAGATAGTCGCCCAGCATCTTAAAGTCTTCCTCCAGCAGCTCCTGCCACGCCGGATTACGCAGCGCCGCCGCCGGATGGAACGTGGGCATCACCACAAAATGTCCCATCTGATGGAACCTGCCGCGCAGCTTGGTGATGCCGATCTCGGTCTTAAGCACAAAGTGCGTCGCGGGGTTACCGAGCGTCACGATGATATCGGGCCAAATGCTTCGAATCTGCTCGCGCAAAAACGGTGAACAGGCCAGCACTTCCTCGGGCCGAGGATTGCGATTTCCCGGTGGGCGGCACTTAAGCACGTTGGCAATGTAGACGTCTTCGCGCTTGAGGCCAGCCAGCGACAGGATACCGTTGAGATCCTCGCCCGCCGCCCCCACAAACGGTTCGCCTTGCAGATCCTCGTTGCGCCCCGGCGCCTCGCCGATAAACATGACGCGGGCGTGGGGGTTTCCCACGCCAAACACGATGTTATGGCGCGACTGATAGAGCTGGCAGAGATGGCAGTCGCCTAAAACAGCCTCAATCTCCTCGAGCGCAACCTCGCGCGGCGCTTGGTGACTATGTCCGGGGATGTGCATGACACCCATAGTGGCTCCTACACGTAGACCTTGTCGAGACGCATGCCAAAGCCGCAAGCAACCTCGTAGTTAATCGTGCCGCGCAGGCGAGCCATCTCGTCCATGGTGATCTCGGCATCGCCATCGCGGCCGACAATGATCATCTCGTCGCCATACTCGGCCTCGGGAATCTCATGCGCCGGATTGGACTGGATGGCGACCATAAACTGGTCCATGCAGATGTTACCCACCTGACGAATGCGTTCACCGCGATACAGCACGTCCATACGATTGGAGAGCGTACGCGAAAGACCGTCGGCATATCCAATCGGCAGCGTGCAAATCTGAACGCGTGTGCGCGGCACGCGGTAGGTAAATCCGTAGCCCACGCCTTCGCCCATTGCAGGATGCGCCACGCGTGTCACGCGCGCATGGACGCTCATAACAGGATCGAGCTTCATCACGCGGCCGCTCAGCTCGCATGGCTGCATGCCGTACAAGCCAACGCCGGCGCGAATCATATCAAAATGCATCGAGGGATCGAGCATAGAGGACGGCGTGTTGGCACAGTGCACGATACCGCACTCAAAACCCGCGTCCTTAATGGCCTGAACGGCCTCGGTAAAGCGCTGGCACTGCAGCTTGTAGTCCCAGCCCGAAGGTTCATCGGCCGTGGCGAAGTGCGTAAAGACACCATCACACTGGATACCGCGATGGAAGCTAATACCACGAACAAAGTCGAGCACCTGCGTGTAGTGAACACCGATGCGGTTCATGCCCGTCTCGATGGCTAGATGGTACTTGCCCACCTTGCCTGCCGCGACAGCGCACTCGCCATAGGCAAGGGCGAAATCGGACGTATAGACCGAAGGCATGATATCGAACTCGAGCAACGTCGGAATGGCCTCGATAGGCGGCTCGCTTAGGATGAGGATGGGTTTCGTGATCCCGCCCTGTCGAAGCTCAACGCCTTCACTAACCGTCGCCACGGCAAACATGTCGGCACCGGCCGAATACATGATTTTGGCGCACTCGACGGCACCATGGCCATAGGCATCGGCCTTGACTACGCAGCACAGTCGCTGACGTGGATCGAGCAGATTCTTGTAAGCCCTCGTGTTGCGGCGAAGCGCCCCTCGGTCAATCTCAACCCAGGACCAGCGCGTTAAATCGGCTTTATTCATGATTAGTCATCCGACCCTTCGTCCATGATTCCCAGATCATCGAGTGCGTCCTTTGCCGCCAATTCCATGGCAGGACCGATCAAGTCGATCAGATCGGTCGCAATAACGCTCTTCTCACCGTACTCCGTCGCCGCGGCAAAACCCGCGTAACTGTGAAGCGCAACGGCATACGAATACAGCAGCTCCCAGCGATCCATCTCATCACGCATGGTAGCCAGTGTGCCAGCCAAAATGCCCGCAAGGACATCGCCCGAACCGGCAGTCGCCAACGACGCCGGGCCCGAGAGCGGCAAAAGCACGCGCTCAACGCCGCAGATAGCCGTCGTCGGTCCCTTGGCAATAACCACGAGATTGTCGGAGCCAGCAGCCCAGACGACCTTCTGCGCGGCCGCGATTGCAGTCCCCAGATCGTTAACCTCGTCACCGGCAACCAAGCGCGAAAGCTCGCGATAGTGCGGCGTCATGACGAGGGGCTGCTCACGGCGGTACATCTCAGGGTTGCTATCGATACCGTCGATAGCAATCTTAGAAAGGCAGTTGAGCGCATCGGCATCAAGGATCAGCGGCACATCAAGCTCCAACAAGCCCGAAACCACCTGCATGGCACCGGCAGACGTCGTCATGCCGGGACCGCACAGTACGCAGCTGTACTTCTTTGCAATCTCGCACACGGTCATACGAGCAGCGGCACCAAAAGAGCCGCGGGAATCGGACGGAATAGCAAAAACCGGAATCGAGGGGAGTGCCATACGAATAAGATTGGCACACGCATCGGGCGTCGCGACAGCCACATAGCCGGCACCCGCACGGGCAGCAGACTTGGCGGCCATAATGGCAGCGCCAGGATACTGCGCCGAGCCGGCAACAATAAGGACGGAACCGCGAGAATACTTATCGATATTCGTGGGCAGCGGAGCAAAGAAACCCACCAGGTCACCGGGCTCGACAATCTCGGCGGCATGGTCGACATCATCGATGACCTCATCAAGGCGATCATAGAGGCCACCGCAAACCAGATCACCGGCGTACTCTGGGCCATCAGCGCTGTAGAGGCCAATCTTGGGCGTGATCATCGTGACCGTGCGCTCGGCACGGATGCAGTCGTCGTCGACAACACCGGTCTCGGCATTCAGGCCCGAAGGAACATCGATGGACACCACATGGTCGGCGCAGTCGTTAACTGTCGGAATCCAGATGGAGAACGGTGCACGCAGGTCACCGTGGAAACCGGTACCAAAAATAGCGTCAACAACAACGTCGGCCTTATCGATCAAAACCTCAAGCTCATCTCGCGAGGGACCGACACATACATGTACGTCACGGCCGGCGGTACGGCGGGCAACATGGCGAGCCAGAGCGGCAGGAATCTCATCCGGCTCGACCGGAGACACGATGTCCACGTCAACGCCCTTATGGCTCAAGATATCAGCCGCGACCCAGCCGTCGCCACCGTTGTTGCCAAAACCGACCAGAACAAGGACGCGATCGGGATTGAGTTTTAGAATTTCACGAGCAGCAAACTCACCCGCCAGTTCCATAAGCTCGGCCTTCGAAGTTCCTTCGCGTTCGATAATATCCTCGAGGCGAACGACTTCCTCGGTACTCAAAACCGGTTTCATCTATGCTCCTAGCGTATCTTGCGAAGCATCGCCCTGGTGCTCCGCCAAAGCTGAATTTTGCAGTTGCTCAAGCTCATCTAAAACCGAGCGAGCCTCTTTATAAGTTTGTGCAACGCGTTCCTTGGTGCTCACCTTTTCTTCCTTAGGCTTAGGTCGAGCATCCTCGGTGATCGCAATGGCGTTGGCTACGGCCAAATCACCCGTCAAGGTAATGGAAAGCGCAACTTCAACGACACCCAACTCTTGAGCAATCTCGAGCGCTCGACCCGAAAGCACAGCTTTAGGCTTTCCAAGCTTATCGCGCGTTACCGAGACGTCTTTGCGGCCGACGCCCTGACTAAAACCCGTACCAAGAGCCTTGAGAACCGCTTCACGAGAAGCAAAACGGCTCGCATAGTGCGCCGCAGGACGCGATGAAGCGTCGCAATATGCGCACTCTTCTTCGGTAAACACACGCCGAGCAAACGACGGCGTCTTTTCAAGGATTGATTTCATGCGGGAAATCTCGACGATATCAACGCCGACACCAGCTTCAGCCATGTTCACCTCCATATTGCACAGACTAAGTTATTGTAGCCCGTTAACGGAAGATGCGACAAACGAGGGTCATAAAACACAGCGAGTTTGTTAGATCTGGCTTAAAATCAGAACCACCCTTAAAAAGGGTGGTTTGCTCTTAGGGTATAACCCACGGGCC
>UQWK01000072.1 GCA_900544725.1 uncultured Collinsella sp. | reverse complement strand
AAAAGGCAAGGCATGACCAGAAGGTCTATGCCTTGCCTTTTTCATGCCAACTTGTTCGCTCTAGGCGGCGCTCGCTGGCATTGCCAAAACATCGGCGTCGCCGTTTCCGTCAAGGGTTTGGTGCATGGGGGACAGGTTGCTTTGCGCCAATCGTCCTCGTGTGTCTATTAATTTTTCGCGCACATGCCGCGCTGCTGGTTGAGGGCGTATATCCTGTCTTATTGTCAGTAAGGCAAAATAGGGAAGGCACCAGATGCAACCTCGGCAACAGTGCGATGCGCAGACCCAGCCGGTATGCAGCCGTCGCATCTTTTTGGGTAGCGCTCTCGCTGCGAGTGCTTCCGTCGCCGCCGGCGCGCTTGCCGGCTGCCAGCGTCCGTCCACACTCAAGGTGGTCCAGCCCACGACGGGCGGCGGTCGCGATGACCTGTCCGATTCCGTTATCGGCAAGGATAAGATCCGCATTGGCATGGAGGCGGCCTACGCCCCGTACAACTGGCAGGTTTCCGAGGCCAGCGAGTTCACCATTCCCATCGACAACGTGCAGGGCGCCTATGCCGATGGCTACGACGTGCAGATCGCCAAGATCGTCTGCAAGGCCCTCGGCGGCGAGCCCGTCGCCGTCAAGCAGAGCTTTTCGGGCCTTATTGACTCGCTCAACAACGGCCAGATCGACCTCATCATCGCCGGCATGAGCGCCACGCCCGAGCGTGAGGAGTCCGTCGGCTTTTCCGACCCGTACTTTATCGGCTACTTTGGCCTGTTCGTAAAAGAGGGCTCGCCCTACCAAAACGCGACCAAGCTCAGCGACTTTAGCGGCGCCACGGTGCTCGGCCAAAAGGACACCATGCTCGACACTGTCATTGACGAGATCCCGGGCGTTGTGCACAAAAACCCGGTCGACTCCGTCCCCACGGTGTTCTCGAACCTGCTGCAGGGCACGTGCGACGCCGTGACCTACAACACTGAGAACGAGAAGGGCTATATGGCCCAAAACCCGGGTATCGTGCCGATTCAATTTGCCGAGGGCGAGGGTTTCAAGCAGGAGGTCACGGCAAACGTCGGCTGCCGCAAGGGCTCGGACAAGCTGCTTAAACTCATCGACAAGACACTCAAGGGCATTAGCCAAGAGGAGCGCGACCAAATGTGGGACGCGTGCCTCGACCGTCAGCCGGCATAGGGAGGCAGCATGAAAACCATCAATCGCCTGGCCTCCTTTATCAAGGCAGACCACCGTTATGTATACCTGGGCACGAGCGTTATCGCGGCGCTCGGCCTGGCGTTTAGCCAGCGCAACCCCACGCCGCTGAGCTTCTTGGCGCCTACGGGCGTGTTCCAAGACTGCCTCTGGGCAATCCTTTGGGCCTGGCTCGTCGTGTCGGCGGCGGCGCTCGTCACCAAACTCATGCACTGGAATGACTATCGCGAAACGTCGCCGTTTGCTTCCGAGCGCTTTCGTCGCAGCGCGCGCCAGGGCAGCTATGTCGTGGTCGCCATTGCGGCGATCTTCTTTATCGACCGTTGCGTCATGTCGTTTATCGACCTGGTGCGGGTGAGCATTGTCTCGGACTCCAACCCCAGCGACTTTTTGTCGAGTCTGGTCTACATGACCTACAAGAGCGGGGACTTCTTTATCCGCGGTATCGAGATCACCATCGCGCTTGCGACCTTCGGCACCGTCATCGCCTTTTTCCTGGCGCTGCTCTTTGTGTTCCTGCGCATTCAGACCTTCGACCGTGTGGACAACGATCTCACGCGCTTCTTCAAGAGCATCGGCCGCGGCTTTGCGACCATCTACTCCACCATCGTGCGCGGCACGCCCATGATGGTCCAGGGCCTGCTCATCTATTACGCGGGCTTCACCGTTTTGCGCGGCATGGGCTTCGAAACCGCCCAGGCCAACCAGATCTGGAGTACCTTCACCGCCGGCCTTGTCACCATCTCGCTCAACTCCACCGCCTACATGATGGAAGTTTTGCGTGGCGGCATCGAGTCCATCGACCCCGGTCAAGCCGAGGCGGCGCGCTCGCTGGGTCTGTCGCAGTGGCAGGCCATGCGCAAGGTCGTGTTCCCCCAGGGTATTAAAAACGCGATCCCCGCACTCACCAACGAGCTCATCATCAACATCAAGGACTCGTCGGTGCTCTCGGTCATTGGCGTGTTTGACCTCATGTACGCCACCACCACTGTCGCCGGCGTGTACTACCGCCAGATGGAGGTCTACTGCGTGGCGCTCGTGGTTTACCTGATCCTGACGCTCGTGGCGAGCCGCCTGCTCGAGGCCTTTGGCAAAAAGCTCGGCGCCGAGGCCCCGGCAACGCTGCCCAGCTCCAACTAGGCGCAAGACGAGGAGAATCATCATGGCAGATACCACTACCACCGGCGCTGTGGCCGCCGCACAAACTAAAGAGCCGCTCATCCGCGTCGAGGGCCTGCGCAAGAGCTTCGGTTCGCTCGAGGTGCTCAGGGGCATCGACCTCGCTGTCAATCCCGGTGAGGTCGTTACCATCATCGGCGCCTCGGGCTCGGGCAAGTCGACCTTCCTGCGCTGCCTCAACCTGCTCGAGACCCCGGACGCGGGCCACATCTGGTTCCACGGCCAGGATCTTACGGCCGAGCGCTGCAATATCAATAAACTCCGTGAGGACATCGGCATGGTGTTCCAGGGCTTTAACCTGTTCAACAACATGGATGTGCTCGACAACTGCACGCTCGCGCCCGTCACGCTCAAAAAGATGAGCAAGGCCGAGGCCGAGAAGGTCGCAATGGAGCATCTGACGAGCGTGGGGCTCGAAAAGTTCGCGCACGCCGCCGTGGGTCGCCTGTCCGGTGGCCAAAAGCAGCGCGTGGCCATCGCCCGCGCCCTGTGCATGAGTCCGCAGATCATGCTGTTCGACGAGCCGACTTCGGCACTCGACCCCGAGATCGTGGGCGAGGTGCTCGAGGTCATGCGCAAGCTCGCGGCCGACGGTATGACCATGGTTGTCGTCACGCACGAGATGGCCTTTGCCCGCACGGTGTCCGACCGCGTGGTCTTTATGGACAAGGGCGTGGTGCTCGAGGACGCCGCGCCGGCCGAGCTCTTCGGCAACCCCAAACACCAGCGCACTCGCGAGTTCCTCTCTCGCTATCTCGAAGACAAATAACCGGCGCAAACGCTTACGTTGCAGGGCCGCTCCCGTGGGGCGGCCTTTGTCGTCACAATCGAAAGGATGTCATGGCCGAGGTTTGGCGCTTCTTTGCGCATGAGGACGATTTTGCCGATCTGGACGAGGCCAGCGCGTGCGAGCGCCTGGGCCGCGTGCTGTCGTTTCCGACCGCCTCGAGCATGGATGCCGAGGCGGTGGACTGGCAGCCCTTCGATGACCTGCGCGCCTATATGCAGCAGGCCTGGCCGCGCGTGTTTGCGGCGGGCGAGGTCGAGCTTATCGATCATTCGTTGCTGGTGACGCTTGGCGGTTCCGACCCCGTCCTCAAACCCGTCATGCTCATGGGCCACATGGACGTGGTCCCCGTGGTGCCGGATACCGAGGCCGACTGGACACATGCCCCCTTTAGCGGGCACGTGGACGACACCTACATCTGGGGCCGCGGCGCGATCGACATGAAGGATCAGGTCGCAGGCATTCTCGAGGCTGTCGAGTATGCGCTGGCGCACGGTTGGCAGCACGAGCGCACGCTGCTCCTGGCCTTTGGCCAGGACGAGGAGACTACGCAGTACGGAGCAGGCGCCATCGGCCGTGCGCTCAAGGGGCGCGGCATTGAGCTTGAGTACCTGATCGACGAGGGTGACTACCGCATCGTTCCGGCTGCCGAGTATAGCGCGGGCGAGGGTTGGCTCATGCACGCTGACCTGGCTGAGAAAGGTTATGCCGACATTGTGCTCAAGACAAAGAGCGCGGGCGGGCATTCTTCCAACCCCTACGGCGGCACGTCGCTTGAGGTGCTCAGCCGTGCCATCACCGCAATCTGTGATATCGAGTGGCCGACGCGCGTGACCGATCCGCTTGCCGCCCAACTCGTCGAGTTGGGGCTCTACACGGCCGATGAAATTGCCGTCAACGGGGACGCCATTGTCCGTGATTGCCTCGCCAGCAAAAAGCTCTATCCGCTGGTGACGACTACCTGCGCGCCCACGCAGATCGAGGGTGGCAGCACCGGCGCCAACGTAATGCCGCAGGATATGTGGGCCAACATCAACTTCCGCATGCTCGAGGGCACGAGCGTGGCCGATGTCGCTGCTCGCTGCCGCGAGGCCGTTGCCGCGGCGGGCCTTGCCGGGCGCGTGGAGGTCGAACTCGGCCCCGGCAGCTCCGAGCCCTCGCCGTCCCCGCGCGTCGGTGGACCGGGACTCGAGGCCGTTCGCGCCATTGCCGCCCGCTACTTCCGCGATCCAAAGGGGACGGAGGAAAACGGACCATCTACGACGGGCGGGGCTCCTATCGGCATCGTCCCCTCAACCGTGATCGGTGCCACCGATGCTGCCAACTACCAGCGCATTTGCTCTGAATGCATTCGTTTTTCGGCGTTTGTGGTCGACGATGACGAGTGCGACCGCGGCGTCCACGGCACCAACGAGCGCATTACCCGCCGTGCCTACCTCCAGGGCGTTCGCTTTTTCATCGCTCTGCTTCAAACGCTCTAGAATGTGACAAAGCGACAGTCCCTTTGTTAGCCGTTGGGTGTTCCTATAGTTTTGTCAACCGTCGGGGCTACTCCCGGTAGGGCACCCGGTCGCGCATCACGGCGTATATCGCCCTGAGCCGCTTCCTCGCGACCGCCTTGAGCGCCCTGCCGTGGCCCATGCCCCGCGCCCTGCAGGCCCGGTAGTACTCGCCGTAGCGCCCCGAGGACCTCACCAGGCTGTTGCACGAGAAGATCAGGAGCGACTTGAGCCTCGCGTCGCCGCGCCTGGACGCCCTGACCGACCTCACCGACGTGCCGGAGCTCCTCACCCTCGGGGCTATGCCGCAGTACGAGGCCAGGTGGTCGTGGTCCGGGAACCTGGCGATGTCGACCGACACCGCGAGCTGCGCCGCCGTCCTCGGGCCGATGCCCGGCACGGTGAGCAGGCACGCGTAGGTCTCGTCGCCCTCGAGCAGCGCCGCCGTCTCGGCCTCGAGGGCCCCGGCCTCGTCGAGGGCCTCCGATATCCGGGCGGCCAGGAACCTGACCTGCCTGTTCTCCGCCTCGACGAGCGCCGGCGGGGGCGCGGTGGAGGCGGAGGCGGCCTCCCCGGCGGCCTCGGCCTGCGGCCCCTCGGCCCCGGAGCGGGCGATCCCCCACGCCCCGCCGAACCCGGCGAGCAGCTCCAGCCACCGGCGGTCCGACAGGTCGACCGCGGCCTCGAGGGCCGGGCAGGACTCGAGCAGCACCGCGCGCAGGCGGTTCTTGTCCCTGGTCGCGCAGGCGACGACGTGGTCGCGCTGCGAGGAGAGCGCGCGGGCGGCCTCGAGGGCCTCGCCGCGGCCCGGGACCCCCGACAGGGAGTCCGGCACGCCCAGGGCGGTCCGCGCGATCACCGCGGCGTCGCGCTCGTCGGTCTTGGCCTCGCCGGCGAACAGGCCCGCGGCGCGGCTGGCGGCGAGGCCGGGCAGGTGGGCGACCCCGAGCCCCGCGGCGCGGGCGCGCCTCACGGCGAGGGACCCTATGTTGCGGAACTGGTCGACGACGACGAGCGTGCCGGCGGGCGCGGAGGCGAACAGCGCGTCGAGCTCGGCCTCCCTGTTGCGGACGGGGGCGCTGGACAGCACCTCCCCGTCGCGGTCGATCAGGCAGGCCCAGTGGGAGGACTTGCCGACGTCTAGGCCGAGCACGGCGGCGGGTCTGGTGGACGGCGCTTTCACGGTGGTATCCTTCCGGTAGTCGTTCGACCGGATGGCCTCCCCCTCGGCACTCACATTACCAGCCGCGGCGCCTGCCCGGCACTTTCCTATCAGCCGTCGGGGGCGGCGCGTCCCGCGCCGGCAGCACCCAACAGGCCCTCTCGGGGGCAGGGACGTTCGGCCGTGCGCGGGCGCCCGGTCGGCGGCCCGTTCTGGGCGCGCCTCAATCGTAGCCCGGGACGGGCCCGGGCTGACAATTTCGACTGTAATGGACGTCCACTCATTCCGTGCGGGTTATATGCAGGTTTGCCTGCGCACGCTATCATGTATGGGTTAGACCGCAACTATGTACCCCGTACGCGAAGGGATGCGCATGTATCTGAAGATCGACAAGCTCTAGCTGGACTTACCCCCGCAGTGGCGCCGTGCGCCCCATCAACTCTGCCGATTTTCACCTTCACGCATATAAAGGAGTCCCGCCATGCGCGACAAGCTCGAAAAGATCATCAAGGCCTACGAGGAGCTCGAGAAGAAGCTTTCCGACCCGGCCGTCGCCTCCGACATCAAGGAGTTCACGCGTCTCAACAAGGAGTACGCGCACCAGTCCGATCTCATCGCCGCCTCGCGCGAGTACATCGGCGCGCTCGACGACATCGAGGCCGCCAAGGAGATGCTCCGCGACACCACCGACGCGGACGAGAAGGAAATGCTCCAGATGGACATCTCCGAGAACGAGGACAAGCTTCCCCAGCTCGAGGAAGACATCAAGTACATGCTCATCCCGAGCGACCCCAACGACGACAAGAACACCATCGTCGAGATTCGCTCCGCCGCCGGTGGCGACGAGGCGGCCATCTTCGCCGGCGATCTGTACAAGATGTACCAGCGTTTCTGCGAGTCGCGCGGCTGGAAGACCACCGTGCTCGACTCCAGCCCCAGCGAGGCGGGCGGCTTTAAGTCCATCGAGTTCAAGGTCGAGGGCGACCGCGTCTACTCCGTCATGAAGTTCGAGTCCGGCGTGCACCGCGTCCAGCGCGTTCCCAAGACCGAGTCCCAGGGCCGCATCCAGACCTCCACGGCAACCGTCGCCGTGCTTCCCGAGGCCGAGGAAATCGACGTCCAGATCAACCAGTCCGACCTGCGCATCGACACCTACTGCGCCTCCGGCCCTGGCGGTCAGTGCGTTAACACCACCTACTCTGCCGTGCGCATCACCCACCTGCCCACCAACACCGTGGTGCAGTCGCAGGAGCAGCGCTCCCAGATCCAGAACCGCGAGGTCTGCATGCAGATGCTGCGTGCCCGCCTCTACGAGATGGAGCTCGAGCGTCAGCAGGCCGAGCTCGGTGCCGAGCGCCAGAGCCAGATCGGCCACGGCAACCGTTCCGAAAAGATTCGTACCTACAACCAGCCCCAGGACCGCGTGACCGACCACCGCATCGGTTTCAACTCCACCTACAACGGTGTCCTTCTGGGCGACCAACTCGGCACCGTGATCGAGGCACTCGCCGCCGCCGAGCGCGCCGAGAAGCTGGCACAGGCTGTTTAGTAGGTTACGCGGGTTTACCAACCCGCGTAACGGCTC
>UQWK01000071.1 GCA_900544725.1 uncultured Collinsella sp. | reverse complement strand
GCTAATTTGCAAAGAAGTGACGCACCATGCACTTGGCGCCCAACGTCTCCCTCCGGATGTTGCCCTGCGAACCGTCAATCCAAGCCTTCAGGCTCATGGGGACCTCCTCCACCTTGGCGGTGTCGAACTCAGGGGCAAGAGAAAGCAAAGCGTGTGCAATGGCGTCAAACATAGTAGGTACTCCTCATATATATAGGCGCAGAGCCGCCAAATTGATAGAAGGAGCCCCGCCGGACAACCCCGGCGGGGCTCGGACTCAGCCGCAGTCGCGGCGTCATATATGCGGGCGGAACGTAGGGGCCACCGATGTTAAGAAGTGTCAGCAAGCATAACGAAAGGTAGGGACCCCATGCGCCCGTTATGTATCACGCGGATGGGCCGCGCGGATACCAAGGAAAGGAAGACTTAAGCCTGGGCAGCGGCAGAGCTGGGACCCTGGACCTTGGCCCACGTCTTGAGCGACAGCGTATCGATCTCGATAAAGCCGGCGCTGGCCTTCTCGTCAAACGTGGTGTCACGGTCGTAGGTAGCCAGACCGTAGTCATACAGGCTAAACGGGCTCTTGCGGCCGACGACATGGCAGTTGCCCTTAAAGAACTTCAGGCGGACGGTGCCGGTCACGAACTTCTGGGTGTCGGCCATAAAGGCGTCGAGCGCGTTCTTGAGCGGGCTGTACCACTGGCCGTTGTACACGGCGGTGGCCCAATCCTGCTCGAGCTTAATCTTGGTCTTGAGCAGGTCGCCCTCGACGCAGATGTCCTCGAGTGCCTTGTGGGCGGTGATGAGCGTCAGGGCGCCGGGAACCTCGTAGCACTCGCGGCTCTTGAGGCCCACCAGACGATCCTCGACCAGGTCGAGACGGCCAAAGCCGTTGTCACCGGAAATCTTGTTGAGGGCGATGACGATCTCGGAGAGCTTCATCTTCTTGCCGTCGACGGCGACGGGCTTGCCCGCCTCAAACTCAATCTCGGTGTAAGTCGGGGTATCGGGCGTGTCCTCGGGATTCTTGGTCATAACCCAGGCGTCGTCGAGCGGCTCGTTCCAGGGATCCTCCAGGTGGCCGCACTCAATGGCACGACCCCACAGGTTGTCGTCAATGGAATAGGGGTTATCGTTGGCACCCTCGGGAACCGGCACGTTGTGGGCGTGGGCATAGGCGACCTCGTCGGGACGGCACTTCAGATCCCACTCGCGAACCGGGGCGATAACCTTAAGCTCGGGGTCGAGGGCCTTGACGGCAGCCTCAAAACGAACCTGGTCGTTACCCTTGCCGGTGCAGCCGTGGGCGACGTAGGTCGCGCCAAACTCGTGGGCGACCTCGACAAGCTTCTTGGCGAGCAGCGGGCGAGACAGGGCGGAGAGCAGCGGGTACTTGTTCTCGTACATGGAGTTTGCGGCGATGGCCTTAGTCAGGAACTCATCGGAGAACTCGTCGCGCAGGTCGAGTACCTGGCAATCGAGAACGCCCAGGTCAAGCGCCTTCTGCTTCTTGGCATCCAGGCCGGTCTCCTCCTGGCCCACGTTGCCGCAGACACAAACGACATCGAGATTTTTCTCGTCCTGAAGCCACTTGACACATACGGATGTATCAAGACCACCGGAATATGCGAGAACGACTTTTTCCTTGCTCATGGCTGTTTCCTTTCGCCCTTGGTAGCTAGTTAGAACATCGGTCAGTTGCAAGTCATTTCGAGGTCAAAAACCGTGCAATATCAGGTTATTCAGCAGAATGCAGCACAAGCATGCCCTAGAAACATGCGGCTATGTCGTGCTTAAAACCCAACGACCTCAAAATGACTCTGTTGAGGCGTTACGCCCCATGCGGACAGAGACGATTGTTATCGTCGTCGGGAAATTGCGCGCTGGCGTCGGATGGCATTGTCTGCAGTAGTGATGATCTTTACGAACTGCATCTGCCTCTCCTTTCACCTATCGCCGGGCGCAATTCTAATATCGTAAACGGTACCTTTTCCTCGGTAAGCGGTTGTTTTTCCCGTCTCCGTTTTCGATGGTCGCTATATTACGCTAAAGTGTCTGCTGCACAAGCGACAAATACAAATTTCTGAAAAGTTTTTTCATTAGTTTGTGAAATGCAGTGCAAATACACTGCGTTCCTGCGAAAATACGCCTGACTACGAGTTGATGGTTATAACATCTGAAACAATTTCGAAACGAAAGGCTCGCTTTTATGCAAACTTACGAATCGGACGCCAATATCGGAAACATTAAGCTCATCGCCGTCGACATGGACAAAACGCTGCTGACCGACGAGCGCGTGTTGCCGCAGGGTCTTGATGAGCGCTTGGACAAGCTCGCCGACGCCGGCATCGTATTCTGCCCCGCTAGCGGACGTCCAGCCCCCAAGCTCGAGGAGATGTTCGAGGACATCAAGAACCGCCTCGCCTTTTGTCCCGACAACGGAGCGTGCGTAATCTATCGCGGCAGTTATATCTATAAGAGCAATATCGACGTGGAGCTGTACCAGCAGGTCTTGAGCCGTGCCTCGGAGGATCCTCGCGCCGTTCCCGTCCTGTGCTGCTTCGACGAGTTCTACGTGCTTGCCCGCGACCATCAATACCACGACGAGATCAGCGTCTACTACAACACAATCAACTACGTCGACAGCTTTGAGGGCATTGATTTCGAGTCCAACAAGATTTCGGTCTTCTTCCCCGGCTACGACGCCGAGCCCGCATTCCGCGAGACCTATAGCCCCGAGTTCTCGGACAAGCTCTACGTCACCAACGCCGGGCGCGAGTGGATCGACTTTATGAACCTGGGTGTCGACAAGGGCGCCGGCGTCGCGCACCTGTGCGAGCACCTGGGCATCGATATCGCCGATGCCGCTGCCGTGGGTGATACGTACAATGACATCCCCATGCTTGAGCGCGTCGGCCACAGCTTTATCGTGGACAATGCCGAGGAGCATATGAACGCGCATGCTAAGTGGCGCATTCCGAGTAACAACGACGGGGGCGTACTGACGCTCATCGACGCCATCTTGGCGGCTCGTTAACGTGACTCGTCGGACCTGGCCGGGCGAGGCGGGTAAGTTTTTCGCTCGGTCAGGTCCTGGGCTCGCTCGGAAAGCACATTAAGTGCTTTCCGGCTCGTGCGGAATCTACGAAAAACTAACCCGCCTCGCCCGGCCAGGTCCTTGGGTGACTTGTTTGCCGCCTGGATGGCGTCTTGGCGTCTAGATACTTTGGCTGAATAATTACGGTTGAAGGGGGCTCCTTGTTGACAAGGAGCCCCCTTCTGTTTTTGGTTACTTTGGAACTGTGGTTGCTTCCCTATTTGGCGTCGGCCCAGGTTATGCCGGTGCTGGCTTCGGCGATTAGGGGGACGCGGAGGTCTACTACGTGCTCCATAACGTCGCGGACCATGGCGGTGAGGCGCTCGACTTCGTCGACGGGGCACTCAAAGTCCAGTTCGTCGTGTACCTGCAAAATCATGTGGGCGGCAAAGCCCTCTTCTTCCAGGCGGCGGCTTACGCGGGCCATGGCGATCTTGATGATGTCGGCGGCGGTGCCCTGCATAGGATGGTTCATGGCCGTACGCTCACCAAAGCCGCGGAGCTGTGGGTTTTTGGCCTTGAGCTCGGGAATATGGCGACGGCGGCCGTACATGGTCTCGGCGTAACCCGTTTGCTTGGCGCGCGCCACCACATTGTCGAGGAACGTGCGCACGCCCGGATAGGCCTCGTAGTAGCGGTCGATCATGTCGCGCGCCTCGGCCATCGAGATATGCAGCGACTGCGACAGACCATAGGCCTGCTGACCGTACACGATGCCAAAGTTCACGGCCTTGGCGCGGCTGCGCAGGTCGGGTGTCACCTCGGACACCGGCACGCCAAATACACGCGCGGCCGTCTCGGCATGGAAGTCCTCACCCTCGTTAAAGGCACGTACCAGATGTTCATCACCCGAAAGATGCGCGAGCAGACGCAGCTCGATCTGCGAGTAGTCCACCGCCAAAAAGACGCTTCCCTCGCCTGCCGAAAACGCCGTCTTGACGGTACGCCCCAGCTCCGAGCGCGTCGGGATATTCTGCAGGTTCGGGTCGCTCGAAGACAGACGCCCCGTCGCGGTGATGGTCTGGTTGTACGTGGTGTGCACACGACCGTCGCCACGACGCAGCGGACCTAGCGTATCCAGATAGGTGGACTTGATCTTGGACTTCTCACGCCAGTCCAAGATCAGGCGCACGATCTCGTGGTCGCGGGCAAGGTCGCTCAGCACCTTAGCGTTGGTCGAATAGTAGCCGCGCTTGGTCTTTTTGAGGCCTTTGGTCGGAAGCCCCATAACGTCAAACAGCACATGCGAGAGCTGCATGGGACTGCCAATATTAAAGGTCTCGTCACCCGCCAGGTCGCGAATGCTGCGCTCGACCTCGGTAATCTGGGTCGCCAGGCCCTCGGACAGATTGCGCAGGCGGTCGGGATCCACGAGCATGCCCGCGCGCTCCATCTTGGCAAGCACCGGCACGAGTGGCATCTCGATGCCATCGAACACGTTGGCGGCGTTCTCGCGGGCCATGCACTCGCGCAGCGGTGCGACCAGCGCCAGCGTCAAGGCCGCCGTGCGAGCGGCGGGCGCAGGAGCGTCCTCGCCGGCACCCTCTGCACCGCGCGCCGCGGGCAGCGCCATCTGCAGATAGGTATCGGCCAGATACGCCTCATCGAACTCGGAGCGGTCGGAATCCAACAGGTAGGCGGCAACCACGGTATCGAAGATACGCGTGGAATCGACTGCCAGCGGATCCATGAGCTCGGACTCGGAAGAATCGATGGGCGAAAGCTCGTGCAACAGCGCCTTCATATCCGGGCTCGCCACGCGACCCTCCATAAACAGACGCGCGAGCACGCCGGCAATCACACCGTGGGCGAAGTTGAAGCCCTCAACCTCAGCCGCCGCACCGCTGTCGCCCTCCTCGAGCGCGAACAGACCCTTGGACGTCGCCAACCACAGCGTGCGCGTCAGTCCAAAGAGCGCGCCCTCTTCCTTGTCGTCGTCCACCACGGCGGCGACCCACTCACCGGCACCAATCGCACGGGAGACCTCAGCCGCAACGGCACCAAGCGCGTCAGCATCGCCGGCGGCCGCGCGAACCATCGCAGGCGTCTCAAACACACTGGAGGCAGCAGCAGCCCCGCCCTCGCCGCCGATCAGCGCCAAGAAACGGTTCTGCATGGCGGTGATACCAAGCGTACCCAGCGCCGCAGAAACCTCATCGGCAGAAAACGCCGGGAAGGACGTCGCCTCAAAATCGAGCTCAACGGGCGCATCGGTGCGGATGGTCGCGACCTTGCGGCTCAGCAGGGCATCGTCGATGTGTGCTCGCAGGTTTTCGCCCATCTTGCCCTTGACCTCGTCGGCGTGTGCGATGACCTCGTCCAGGCTACCGTACTGCGCAATGAGCGCGCTCGCCTTTTTGGGGCCGATGCCCGGCACGCCGGGGATGTTATCGGACGTGTCGCCCTTCAGGCCATAAAAGTCGGGCACGAGCGCCGGCGTGATGCCGTGATACAGATCGTCCACGCTCTCGGGCGTCATAATCGCCACGTCGGACAGGCCCTTGCGGGTCGAGACCACGTTGACGTGCTCGGTCACGAGCTGATACATATCGCGATCACCGGTCACCAGCAGCATGTCGCAGCCGGCCTGCTCGCCCAGGCGCGCCATGGTTCCCAGGATATCGTCGCCTTCCCAGCCCTCGGACTGCAGAATCGGCACGTTGAGCGCGGTGAGCAGCTCCTTGATCATCGGAAACTGCGCGTGCAGATCGGGGTCCATGGGCGGGCGCTGCGCCTTATACTGCGGCAGCATCTCCATGCGCACGCGCGGCTTGCCCTTATCAAACGCCACGACCACACCGTCGGGGTTAAAGGCATCGATCATCTTGAGAAACATGTTCAGAAAGCCAAAGATCGCATTGGTGGGGCGACCGTCCGGCGCGTTCATGGTCGGCGGCACGGCGTGGAAGGCGCGATGCATGAGCGAGTTGCCGTCGATAACGGCAAAGGTGCGGCGCTTGTCAGACATATTGAATACCTCGCTTTGGGCTGGGCACGGTTTGCTCACTCCAGTTTACACGCTCCCCGCCCCGCGACCACCGCACATCAGGCTCCCCTGCCGCCGCGGGCCCGCGCGTGATACGATGGCTCACGGTACATCAACCAGCACGATCGATCCGAAAGGAGCCTGCGTCATGGAGCGTCCCTGCGCATGGAAAAAGTACACGCCACAGCAAATCGAGGAGCTCGAGGAGCTTTGCCGCGGCTATAAGCAATTTTTGAGCGAGAACAAGACCGAGCGCCTGTGCGTCAAGACCGGTATCAAGATGGCCGAGGAGGCGGGCTACGTCAATCTGGAGACCGTGATCGCCGAGGGCCGCGCGCTCAAGGCCGGCGACAAGGTGTACGCCGCCAATCACGGCAAGGACCTCATGCTCGTCAACCTGGGCACCGCCCCGCTCGAGCAGGGCTTTAACATCCTGGGCGCCCACGTGGACTCGCCGCGCCTAGACCTTAAGCAGAACCCCGCCTTCGAAGCCGGCGACATGGCCTACCTCGACACGCACTACTACGGTGGCGTCAAGAGCTACCACTGGGTCGCTTCCCCGCTCGCACTCGTGGGCGTCATCTGCAAAAAGGACGGCACCACCGTCGACATCAACATCGGCGACAAGGCGGACGACCCGGTCTTTACCATCTCCGACCTGCTGATCCACCTCTCGAGCGAGCAGATGGCCAAGCCCGCCAAGGACGCCGTCGACGCCGAGATCCTCGACGTGATCGTGGGCGGCCGCCCCGTCAAGTTTGACGAGGACGACAAGGACGCCCCCAAGGAGCCCGTCAAGCAGATGTTCCTGGACATCCTCAAGGAGCAGTACGACGTCGAGGAGGAGGACTTCCTCTCCGCCGAGATCGAGGTCGTGCCCGCCGGCCCGGCCCGCGACATGGGCCTCGACCGCTCCATGATTCTGGGCTATGGCCATGACGACCGCGTCTGCGCCTATCCGTCCATGCTCGCCCAGATAAACGTCGCCAACGTGGAGCGCACGAGCATCACACTCATCGTCGACAAGGAGGAGATTGGCTCCGTGGGTGCCACCGGCATGACGAGCCGCTTCTTCGAGAACACCGTCGCCGAGATCATGACGCTCGCCGGCGAGGATAGCCCGCTGGCCCTGCGCCGTGCACTCGCTCACAGCCGCATGCTCTCCTCCGACGTGTCCGCCGGCTTCGACCCGGGCTACGCCGGCAAGTTCGAGACCAAGAACGCAGCCTTCATGGGTCGCGGCCTGTGCTTTAACAAGTACACGGGCAGCCGCGGCAAGGGCGGTTCAAACGACGCCGACGCCGAATACGTGGCCCTCGTCCGCGACATCATGGACGAGGCCGGCGTGGACTTCCAGACCTGCGAGCTCGGTCGCGTCAACGC
>UQWK01000070.1 GCA_900544725.1 uncultured Collinsella sp. | reverse complement strand
GGACAACCTGCGCCCCCGTTTTGTGTCCTTCGAGCCTCGAAACGCCTTCCCTGGGACCTGATTGACGGCGCTTTCCAGACCCCGTGGGCAAAAAAAGACAAATATGAGTACTGTCACCTTTTTAGTAACAGCCAAAACCACCTCAAACGACCTCTTTGCGGCCTCTATACGCCTTTGAATTAATCAAAACGCCCGTTAGCAGGCTTCTGCGTGCCAACGTTAATGAACGTATTTTTCACTTTGTCTATTATCTCGCTAGACCGATATGTTACTAGGTTAGCAACCGTACTCATATTTGGCATTTTTTGCCCACGGAGTGTTTCCTGGGGAACCGACAACAGCCTTAGGGTCCCGCGTGGCGCCACTCCCTCCCGACATCCTCCGACGTTTGCCCAGATAAAACCTGCCAAAATAAACCTGTCCCTTTTTGGTGGGTTTCGGGGTGACAAGGGCTTGCACTTTAGCGTGCGACAGCGGATAATGCCGAACACTCGACAATACGCTTATTGCTCTTTCTATAGATTGAGGAGGCCCCTATGGCCATGGAATTCAAACGCAAGTTGCCGATCCCCATGGAGATCCGCGAGGAAATGCCGCTTTCTGCCGAGCTTACCGCCAAAAAGCAGGCATTTGACGCCGAGGTCGCCAAAGTCTTTACCGGCGAGGACGCACGCAAGGTGCTCATCATCGGCCCGTGCTCTGCCGACCGCGAGGATTCGGTACTTGAGTACATGAACCGACTGGCCAAGAGCGCCGAGGAGGTCAAGGACAAGCTCATCGTCATTCCGCGCGTCTACACCAATAAGCCGCGTACCAAGGGCACCGGTTACAAGGGTCTTCTGCACAACCCCAACCCCGAGGCTCCCGACGACCTGCTCGAGGGCGTCAAGGCCATCCGCCATATGCACCTGCGCGTTATTAAGGAAACGGGCTTCTTCACCGCCGACGAGATGCTCTATCCGTCCAACTACCAGTACCTCGTTGACCTGCTGAGCTATGTTGCCGTGGGCGCACGCTCGGTCGAGAACCAGGAGCACCGTCTGGTGTCGAGCGGCATTTCGGTACCCGTCGGCATGAAGAATCCCACTGCCGGCTCTACCACCGTTATGCTCAACTCCATTTACGCCGCGCAGGCGCACCAGAGCTTCATCTTCCGCAACTGGGAGGTCGAGTGCGACGGCAATCCGCTCGCGCACGCCGTTATGCGTGGCTACATCGGCCTCGATGGGCGCACCTACCCCAATTACCACTACGAGCATCTGGAGCGCCTGGCCGAGCGCTATACCGAGCACGCCGGCTATGCCAATCCCGCAGCGGTCATCGACTGCAACCACGACAACTCGGGCAAGCGTCCGCTGGAGCAGTATCGCATTTGCAAGGAGGTGCTCGACAGCTGCCGCCGCAACGAGTCCATCTCCAAGCTGGTCAAGGGCTTTATGATCGAGTCCTACTTGGAGGATGGCAACCAGCCGGTCGACGGCGGTGTCTTTGGCAAGTCGATCACCGATCCGTGCCTGGGCTGGGAAAAGACCGACTACCTCATCCACGAGATCGCGGAACGGATTTAGTTACGCGGTTTTGACCAAACCGCGTAACGACTCGACGCTGCAAGCGCCCCTAGGCGGCAATCTGACGTTCAATCGTCGGTCGCGTACCCAAAGTACGCTTCCCTCCTCTTTCACGTCACCTTGCTCACCTAGGGGCGCTTTCGCTGACTTATGCTCAACCTGCGATGATTTTACTTTTCGCTAGGCAGGTTACTCGCTGTAGCGGGTGGCGATAGCAGCTTGTACCATGCCGGCGCTCATGAGGTAGGTCACCAGGAAGTAGCCACCGTATGCTGCCAGGAAGATTGCGCAGGTGAGGCCCACGGTGCCGCCGATGCTCATATTTCCGAATATGCTCACCAGCTCGATGATCACCTTAAGTGCCACAAAGGAGTGCGCCAGGCCCACTGCCAGCGGGAACAGGAAGAATACAGCTTGCTGCGCCATCACCGAATGGCGAATCTGGCGGTCCTCACAGCCGATCTGTGCCAGCACACGATAGCTGCGGCTGCCGTCGGCCACGTTGGAGAGTTGCTGGATTGACAGAATCGCCGCGCATGCAACGACCAGTACAAAGCCGATGTAAATGGCTAGGTAGCTAATAAGACCGTTCATTTGCGCTGCTTGCGTGTACATCTCGGAGCGTGTGATAAAGATTCCCCACGACCCCGGCTCCTTGCCGTCAACGAGCAGATTGTCGAGCACAGTGTATTTAATGCTCTCGTCTGCCTCGGTCGTATCCATCCCCTGTTTGTAGTTAACGAGCAGGCTACTGGAATACGGTTGCAGATTAAGTTGGGACAACAGCTCGTCGGCAACGACGACGGTACCCGGATTACTGCCCATCGCCGAGTTGGCGATGGCCGCCGTATCTTCGTCCGACTTATCGGTTGCGGGCTTGAGCGTATGCCCGCCCAAGGTAAGGGCATGGCCGCCAGCCATATACTTGGTGTACAGGTCGACCAGCTCGCCGCCCATATCACACGTGAGCAGATACTGGTCGTGACCGATGTGCACCGGCTCCTCGCCCATCATCTGACGCAGTTTGTTGTACTGGCTCGCCGGCGTCACAAACAGACCCATCGTATCGGCATTGCTACCCCCGAACGCCTTGGGAAGCTTTTCACCCATGGTCTTGCACATCTCACCTGGGGTCACCGAAGGACCCGAACCGCCAAACGGGTAACTCAGATACGAATCGATCTGCACATGCTCACCGGCAACATCGGCGATATCGACCTTCTTGCCGGTCTCGTCGTTGTTGTCCGCCGACTTGCCCTTGCCGTGCCATGCAGGGTACAAATCGACCGTTGTATCGGCCAACACCATGCGATCGGCCTCAGACGGATTGACATACCCTTTGTACCCTTTGTAGTAGTCGAGCGTATCGGGCGTGTAATAGACATACCTCTGAGACACGTCAACAGGGTTATAGCGCTCCAGGTTTTCGTTCATCACGTTGGCAATCGACATACCGCACGTCACCGAGGTGATGGCCAAAAACAGGAGCATCGCGATGACGCCCATCGAAAAGCACACCGTGTTGACCTTGGCCGCAAGCTGGCGCACGGTAAACATGTTGAGGCCGCGCCAATACACGCCGCGCAGGCTCTGCAGCAGCTTGATGAGCATGCCCGAGAGTCCCCAGAACAGGGCAAAGGTGCCCACGGTAACCATAGCGGTCGTAATACCAAACTGGTTCATGGCCTCTTGCAGCTTGCTATCCGTCGCGGTTAGCGGGAACCCATCACGTAGCAGACGGTAATAGGCCACGCCCACAAGCACCGCACCCACGGCAAAGATGGCAATCGCGATCCAGGGGTTGCGTGTCTTGATGCTCTCGTTGCGACGCTCGGCACCCATAAGCTCGATGAGTTTGGTACGACGCACGGCGCGGAGGTTCAGCAGTAGCGTGAGCACAAACATTACGAGCATGCAGGCAAGGGTCAGATTGAACGCATGCATCGAGAAAAAGAAGTGGAAATTGGCGATCTGTGTCTTAAAGAGCGAGGCCGTAAAGAACGTCATGAGCTGGGAGAGTCCCACACCCAGCACAATGCCGGCGACAAAGGCCACGACCGACACTATCACGGTCTCGAGCGCCATGATCGTGGCGACGCGCCCGCGCCCCATGCCGAGCACCTGGTACAGGCCAAACTCCTTTTTGCGGCGTTTCATGATGAAGTTATTGGCGTACACCATCAAAAAGGCCATGACACCGGCCAAAAAGTACGTCAGGTCGCCGAGCATGCTGCCCATAACCTGCGCCAAGCCCTCTTCATCGATGCCGGCGATGTCGACCTGCATCGAGATGGTGTTAAAGGCATAGAAGACCGTGACGCCCAGGGTGAGCGTCAAAAGGTAGACGAGGTAGTCGCGGCCGGCACGGCGGACGTTGCCCCAAGCGAGTTTACAGAGCATCGGAGCCCTCACCGCCCATCATGGCAACGACCTCCATAATGCGGTCGAAGAACTCTCGGCGGTCGGTGTCGCCGCGGCGCAGCTCGGTGAAGATCTTGCCGTCGCGGATAAACAGCACACGGCTCGTGTAGCTGGCGGCAAAGCTGTCGTGCGTGACCATGAGCACCGTGGCGCGTAGGCGGCGGTTAAGGGCCTCCAGGCTCTCGAGCAGCAGACGAGCGCTTTTAGAATCGAGGGCGCCGGTGGGCTCGTCGGCCATGATCATGGTGGGGTCGGTGACGAGCGCGCGAGCCGCGGCAACGCGCTGCTGCTGACCGCCGGACATCTGGTAGGGATACTTGTCGAGCACCTGACTGATGGAGAGGCGCGCTGCCACATCCTGCACGCGGGTCGAGATCTCTGCCGAGTTTGTGCGGGCGATGGTGAGCGGCAGGGCGATGTTCTCGCGTGCCGTGAGCGTATCGAGCAGGTTGGAGTCCTGGAAGATAAAGCCGAGCTCCTCGCGGCGGAACTGCGAAAGCTTAGCCTGCTTCATGCGCGTCACGTCCTGCCCGTTGATGCGGATCGTGCCACTCGTGGCGCTATCAATGGTCGACACGCAGTTGAGCAACGTCGACTTGCCCGAGCCCGAAGCGCCCATGATGCCAACAAATTCGCCGCGGTTGACCGTAAAGCTGACGTCGTTGAGCGCGCGGGTCACGTTGCCCAGCGCTCCATATACCTTTTCGAGATGCGCGACCTCCAGTACCGGGGTCGCCATGTGCGTGGTTTGCATACCGAGTCCTTTCTTGCAATTAGTCTACGGCATCTATAGTCGCAAGAAGATGAGTCGGCTACCATCGATATGGCTTACGCTTGCCTTACCGTTGTGTAAGGTAGGGGTAGCTACCCTGTCACGTGTTGATGTTGAGAGAGAACTCCTGTTGAAGACTGTTCATGTTGCCGCTGGGATCATTCGCAAGGAAGGATCTGACGAGCTGCTTGCCGTGCAGCGCGGCTACGGCGACATGCAGGGACTTTGGGAGTTTCCCGGCGGCAAGCTCATGCGCGGCGAGACACCCGAGGACGCCGTGCGACGCGAACTTATGGAAGAGCTGCAGGTAAAAGTCACCAACCTGCGCGATTTCTATACCGTTGAGTATGACTACCCCGATTTTCATCTCTCCATGGAGTGCTACTACTGCTCGCTCGCCGATGAATCCGATGAGCCCCAGAAGCACGACCGCCAGCTCGATATCCGCTGGATTCCACGCACCTCACTTGCCACGGTGGAATGGATGCCCGCTGACAAGGGGCTCATTGATGCCCTGATTGAGCTGAAGGAAGACCGGCTCGAGACAAGCTCCGCCGATGACGCCGTGCCCAACACAGCCGACAAACCCGCCACCAAACCCAAGCGCGCACCTAAGCGCCGCAGCAAGAAGCGTCCCAAGCCCGGCCTGCTCGACGGCATCGATACCTCGGACCTCTCCGCTGACGAGCGCGAACTGGTCCGCCGTCGCGCCGCCATCAAAAAGTCCATGAAGGGCAACAAGCGTGCGAACACCAAACCCGAGCTGCTCGTTCGCCAGCGCCTGCGCGCCGCGGGCCTTACGGGCTATCGTTTGGAATGGAAGGTACCCGGCAAGCCCGATATCGCCTTCCCCGGACGCAAGATCGCCATCTTCGTCAACGGCTGCTTTTGGCACCGCTGCCCCAAGTGCAATCCGAGCCAGCCCAAGCGCAACGTTGAGTTTTGGGAGGCAAAGTTCCGTCGCAACGTCGAACGCGATCGCGCCGCCGTGGCAGCGCTCACTCAAATGGGCTGGACGCCCATAACCATCTGGGAATGCGAGCTCAAAAAAGACCGCATCGACGCCACGATGGAAAAGGTCATCGAGCAGGTGCGCGCCGCAGAGCCGCAGCGCTAACAGCGAGCATTCACACGCTCCGCACGTCCGCGCCACATCCACGTCACAAACCTTAGAAAGCCCTAAAGCTCAAAACCTTTCAAGAGTGTTACTCGATAGCTTTTACCTGCGGTTTCATCGCAACGTCAAACCTCATTAAGCCTTTCTTTAGCGCTTCTTTGCAGCAGCCGCGGCATAATACTGCCAGCGCACGGGACCTAGCAGCATACCCCGAGCGCAATCTATTGGTGGACATCGAGGAGGCCGCATAAGCATGCATTCTTCCAATGACGCAGCACAGCAGCCATCCCTAAAACATGCAGACCTTTTCTCCTTCCCCCCGACACAGAGAGACGGCCTCCTCGACTCCCCCACCACAAAAACCAAGCGCTCAGCCGATCAGAGCCTCAACTTACGAGCATCCTTCGAAAAGCTCCAAGCATCCCTAGACAAGGCGTTCCCCGAACAGGCAAGAGCAATCTAAGCCCATCGCGCTTTATACTGATGCCATGCGAAACATGGATCACATAGAATTGCACCGCGGAGGACGCGAGGAAGCGTTTCCCGAGACCGCCGAAGACTGGCCCTATATTGCCGAACGCGCAGAATTCGCTCGCTATCCGGGCAATTCCGTCCCCTGGCACTGGCATTCCGAAGTTGAGCTTTTCTACATGGAGCAGGGAGCGATTGACTATCGAACGCGCGCGGCTCATGAGCACGTACGCTTTGAGGAAGGGTCCGCCGGCTTTATCAACGGCGGCGTTTTGCACAGCACGCTGCAATCACCCAATTCGGCGCCAGCCATTCAAATGCTGCATATCTTTCAGCCGTCGATGCTCGGCGATCCCGCGGGACGCCTTCAAAAGCGCTATATCAATCCTTTGCTGCAATGTCGAGGCGTCGATGTGCTCAAATGGTCGCCCACCAACCCCGACGATATGCCCTTTATCGATTTGCTGAAGAGTTCCTTTAACCACGACCTTCAACGGCCGCAGAACGAGATGGCGCTTCGGAATAGCTTGTCAGAGCTCTGGATTCAGATTTACGCCAAGGCCGAACCGCTCTTTTCCTCCGACAACGCCTCTTGGATGACCAACCGCGACGTACAGTTCAAGGCAATCCTGGACTATATCCGCGCGAACTATGCAGCCGCTATAGATGTGCCCCAGATGGCATCTGCAGCCGGCGTAAGCGAAAGAGAGTGTTACCGCATTATCGAAGCTTGCGCAGGAACGACCCCGGCGGCATATCTGCGCGCATACCGCGTAAACCGTGCTTGCGAACTTTTGGCACACACCACGCGAACGGTCCAGACAGTCGCGCGCCAATGCGGCTTTGCGACAGCAAGCCATCTTGGCCAGGTATTTAAAGAACAAATGGGATGCACTCCTTCGAGCTATCGAGCAGCGAGGCAGAATCTCGATAGTACCAGGCAGAAATCCCGCTAGCCCTTCTTCTGTCACTGCATCAAACTTGCAGGCAAACAACGGATAGGAGCTACTATATGAAGCACTTTGACCATATCGTATTTGACGTTGATGGGACATTGGCAGATACAGAAGAAAGCGTGCTGTCATCGCTTGGCCAGATTATCCAAGAAGAAACCGGCAAAACGCTCCCCCGACACGAGCTTGAATTTGCCCTCGGCATACCCGGCAAGAACGCCCTTGAGAAACTTGGGATCTACTCACAGGCAACGCTGGATCGCTGGTGCCAAGTTGCCGCCAGCTTTAAAAGCACCATCAGCGTGTTTCCCGGCTTGCACGAAGTTATCGCAACACTCTCCGACAACGGCTGCAAACTTGGCATCGTCTCCTCACGTGCGCGCAATGAATACGCAGAAGAAATTGCACCCCTTGGCTTCGATAAGTATTTTGAGCACATCATCCTTGTCGAAGACACAACCGAACATAAACCCGCACCCGCTCCCATGCTCGAATATCTCCGGCGTACGGGCGCGAATCCTGGCAACGTCGTCTACGTTGGCGACACCGTCTACGACGAACAATGCGCAACTTCAGCAGGGGTCAGTTTTGCCAAAGCAGCATGGGGATCACACCAAGATATCCCAAATGCCACCTACAACCTCAAAACCCCCAACGACCTGTTAACCCTAACAACCAAGTAACCCTCCCATCCCAAATTCGCAGTCCTAACGCCACAAGGGCGACGACCTCGAGAAGGTCAACTTGGGAGGGACGAGGGCTTAGTTCCCCAATCTTTCCGCAGGGGGCAAAAAGCCTCGCCGCAC
>UQWK01000069.1 GCA_900544725.1 uncultured Collinsella sp. | reverse complement strand
CTGTAGAGCAGCAAACTTAACCCCCGCCCTCAGCCCCGGAGACCCTCCCGGACAGGCCCAAAAATTTTTTCAAAAAAGTTGTTGCGCGCCGGACAGACTTCTGTGTATACTAATCCCCGCAGCGCACGCGAGCGGAAACAAACGCGAACGACTGCCTGGGGAGTTAGCTCAGTTTGGTTAGAGCGCCGGCCTGTCACGTCGGAGGTCGCGGGTTCGAGCCCCGTACTTCCCGCCAACGCAATTAAAGCCACGTCTTCGGACGTGGCTTTTTGCGTTTAATAGGACATCGATTCTTATCGCCCTTTCATCCAAATTGCCACATTTAAAATGAGCAAGCCAAACCCGACTGATATATATGTTCAAACAGGGGGTTTGTTGCGCAACACCCGTTCAACGAAGTAGGGGGTTAGGTTATACTAAATTGCGCTATAGGCCGTATCTGATTCATTCTGTCTCCAAGCGCGGCATCCAGTGGGCACCCAGTTTATTATTTGGTTGCCCAGGCGGTCATTTGGCGTCTCGACACAAGCTCGGCCCCGGAGCTCGTTCGAGCTGTTCGTATTCCTTGAAAGGGGAAACATGGACATATCGAGGAAGACTGATTATGCCCTTCGCATGCTTGCGATGCTTGCCGAGGAGCCGGAGCGGTTGCTTTCTGTTCGCACTGCTGCCGAAGAGGTCAATGTTCCGTATTCGTTTGCTCGTTCGATTCAACACGGTTTGGTTCAGGCCGGCATTGTGGAAAGCCTGCGTGGCGTTCACGGCGGCATGCGCCTTAAGGTGAGCCCCGACGATGTCACCATCCGCCAGGTTGTCGAGGCTGTTCAGGGCCCCATGGTCATGAACGATTGCACTGCGCCCGATGGCGACTGTGCGCGCATGGGCACGTGCTGCTATCATCCCCTGTGGGCCGGAGCCCTGGCGTTGATGCGCGACTATCTCGATTCCGTTTCGCTCGGCGATATCGTCGCTCACCGTCAGTTCCCGGCCGTCGATCCCAAGTTCGCCGACCGCGATGCGTTTCCCGAGTACGCCACCTGCGCGTGCGCTTGCCGGGAGGAATAGCGCCGCATAAGGAGCATAGCTATGATTCAGGACCCCTTTCGTTCGATGATTCGATCGGAAGGGGTCCTGCGTTATCGCGACCTTCCGTGGCGCCGCACACGCGACCCGTATATCATCTGGCTCTCCGAGGTCATGCTGCAGCAGACGCAGGTGCCGCGCGTCGAGACGCGCATGCCGGCGTGGCTCGACCGCTTTCCGACCGTCCAAGCACTCGCTCAGGCCGCCCCATCGGACGTTTTGGATGCGTGGCAGGGGATGGGCTACAATCGCCGCGCTCTGGCGCTTCACAGGGCCGCACAGAGCGTCGTGGAGGACTGGGGCGGAGTGTTTCCGCATGAGACGCGCGACCTGGTCGCGCTGCCCGGTATTGGCCCGGCGACGGCGCAGGGCATCCGCTCGTTTGCGTTCGATCTTCCGGGTGTGTATCTGGAGACCAACGTGCGCACGGTCTTTCTGCATCACTTCTTTCCCGATGTGCCGGCTGTTCCCGATCGCGAACTGGTGCCGCTGATCCAAGCTGCTTGTCCGGCTGCCCCCGGTGCGGCGGCGGGCGAGGTCGCACCCTTTGCCGTGCCTCAAGACGATGCCGACACGCCGCGCGCGTGGTATTACGCGTTGCTGGATTACGGCGCGTATCTCAAAAAGACGCTACCCAATCCGTCTAGGCGCTCTGCGGGCTATAGCCGTCAGTCCAAGTTTGAGGGCTCGCGTCGCCAAAAGCGCGCCCACATTGTGCGCATGCTGCTGGCAGCGCGCGACGGGCACCCGGCGGGCATTGCGCTCGATGAAGCCGTTGCTGGCGTTGACGAGATGGAGGCAGCCGCCGGCCGAGAGCCGGTCGAGCGTGAGCTGGTTGCGGGTATTTTGGCCGATCTTGAGCGCGAAGGCTTTTGTCGCGCCGAGGGCGACCGTTGGCTGAGCGTATAGCTCGCCCGAATCTGAAGAACAGGATTGTAAGGTTTAGATTCTGCGCATGAGGGCATCCTAAAGACAAGGCCGCTCAAAGCCTATGGGCGGCATGTGTTGAAGGGAAGTACACCTATGGATTTTGAGAACTCCCAAACCAAGAAGAACCTCGAGACCGCTTTTGCCGGTGAGTCCCAGGCGCACACCAAGTATCGCTACTATTCCTCCAAGGCCAAGAAGGACGGCTACGTTCAGATCTCGAATATCTTTGCCGAGACCGCGGGCAACGAGTCCGAGCACGCCAAGCTGTGGTTTAAGTATCTGCACGACGGCGCCGTTCCCGACACCCTGGACAACCTGCGCGATGCGGCCGCGGGCGAGAACTACGAGTGGACCACGATGTACGACGAGTTTGCCAAGACCGCCGAGGAGGAGGGCTTTGCCGAGATCGCCGCGAAGTTCCGTGGTGTCGCCGCCGTCGAGAAGGCCCACGAGGAGCGCTACAACAAGCTCGTCGAGCGCATCGAGTCGGGCGAGGTGTTTGAGCGCGAGGGCGTAAAGGTGTGGAAGTGCCTGAACTGCGGGCATCTGCATGTGGGTGCCGAGGCGCCCGAGGTGTGCCCGGTTTGTAACCACCCGAAGGCGTACTTTGAGGAGCAGGTGGTGAACTACTAGCGCTTGGCGCTGGCTGCTGCGGAGCGCGGGGGCGGGGAATACCTTTCCCTCTCGCTCACGGCTCCGCAGGGTCGCGCGAGGCAAAGGTATTCCCCGCCCCCGCGCTCCGGCGTTGGGTCGCCGCGTGCTCGCTACAGAAAAGCTGATATTAAAGTTTGCGTGCCGCCCCAAAAGGGGCGGCACGTTTTTGTGTGGGGGCCAGTTGGGGCGGCGCCGTTCATGGGTGGGGTACACTGGGTAGTGCTTTTGTTTGTTTGCTGCCTGATATGGGGTGTTTTGGTATGGGTAAGAAGTCTCGAGCTCGGGCTGCTGCGGCGGGGACTCGTCTTGATCCTCATCGCGTGGTTGATGAGAGCGGTAAGGCTGCGCGTGCCGATAAGGAGAAGAAGGCTGGGGCGCATGCTCATCCTGAGTGGGCGCCGCATCTCAACTCCGCTAGCGAGGATTTGACTGCCAAGCTGTTTACTATGGTCGAGGTCATCTTGGGCGTGGTGCCTGTGGTGGTCATCGGCTTGTTCCTGGCTTCGAAGGATGCCGCGAGCGTCGATAAGCTCACTGAGGTCTTTTCGCAGGACCCCTCGATGGTGGTCACGTTTATCTCTGCGTGTCTGCAGCCGTTTGTGGCGTACATGTTGTACATGGTCTATCGCAAATACTGCGAGGGCGACGCTGGTTTTGTCGCCGGCAACCTGATCGGTCTTTTGTGCTCCGAGATCTTGCTGCTCAATATTCCAGGTGTCATCGGTATGGGCATCTTGCTGTGGCGCGTGTGGCGCAACGTCGCTCCGCACTTCGAGAGCTGGTTGTTTGAGCGCCGTGTTGCGGGCGTGCTGGCCGACATCGCCGGGTCGCTCGTGATTCTGGCCCTGGCGTTTATGTGCGCCACCGCCGCTCGAGGCCTTGCGGGCATGTAGCCTGCCTTCGCTGCTCCGCGCCATCAGACCCGCGGCGTATCCCTTTCCCTCTCGCTCACGGCTCCGCAGAGTCGCGCGAGGCAAAGGCATACGCAGCGGGTCTGACGGCGCGGGCTTGCCAACAGCTTTGACTAATAGATTGGTTTGTGTGCCGCCCCTTTTGGGGCAGCACGTTTTTGTGTGGGGTCCCGGTCTTCACAATTTTCGTCAAGCTTTTGGTCAGCTTTTGGTTAGTTGGCGGGTTGGGGGAAGGGCAAAAGATCGTAATCGAAAAAAGCTCAGAGAAAGTGCTGGTAGGGGAGTTGTTGAGCTTTTCGACAGCTTTTGGCCAAAAGATTCTTTGTGGCTATTGCTGCGGATTGCGTTGTCGCGGTTGTGGCGGTGCGGGATGCTGGGCGCAAGCGTCAATTGCTCCGATTGAGGAGGCCGGCATGGACCTGTTTCTTGAGACCCCGCAGCAACAAGCCGAGCGCATGTTGCGTCAGCAGCAGCGGCTTATGGAGATGCAAATGCAAGGGGCGGCTGCCCAGGCTTCTGCGCAAAATGCCGCGCCTGTGGTTTCGCCTGCGGGTAAGGCGGCCCCAGAGAACTATTCCGTACAGCAGGATTCGTATGCGCAGGAGCTTTCGTTTGACAAGCGCCGCGCGCGTCGCCGCCGCTTGGGTCAGCGTTTGCGCACGCTGGCAATGATCGTGCTCATCCCACTGGGGCTTGCAGCCATCTTCTTGGTGTCATATGCCCTCACGTGCATTCTCAACGGTGCTTCGCCCAATGAAGTGCTCCAACACCTGTCAGCCCTGGGTCAGCGCCTGGGCGACGTCGTAACCACAATCCGCGCCGGCTGGGAGAGCTAGCGTTTCTCGATATGGATGCAATAGCCATTTGTTCGCATGCCTTCGAGCGCCCGGTGCGTGTGGCGGGGTAAGATTGATCGCGGTTTTTGATTGGTGTTCGATTGGGTTTGTTGGGCGGAGTCTATGTCTGCTGTTGATGTTGCACTTGTTGTGATCGCTTTGCTGGCGGTGGGGGTTGCTGTGGTCTGCGCCCTGCAGCTTAAAAGTCTTCGTGCCGAGTTGCGGGAACGTGGTGACAGCAGCGCGGAGGCGCTGGCGGCGCTGGAGCAGGCCAACAATGCGCTCGATGCCCTCAATGTCGCGCTGGCCGAAACTCGGCGCACGGCAAACGCCATCGCGCAGCAGCAGACGACCGACGCCGCTGTAGAGCAGCAGCGCTATCTGACCATTGCGCGCGAGTTCTCGCAGGCCGGCGACCGTATGGACGACCTGCGCCGCGAGACGGCCCAGCAGCTCGGCGCCAACCGCGAGGGCATCGAACATCGCTTGGACAAGGTGCGCGAGACAGTCGATGCCCAACTGGGTGCCATCCGCAAGGACAACAACGTGCAGCTCGACCAGATGCGCGCGACGGTGGACGAGAAGCTCTCCCGCACGCTCAACGATCGCCTGTCCGCATCGTTTAAGCAGGTGAGCGACCAGCTCGAGGCCGTGTACAAGGGACTGGGCGACATGCAATCCATCGCCACCGGCGTGGGCGACCTTAAACGCGTGCTGGGCAATGTAAAGGCGCGCGGCATTTTGGGCGAGGTGCAGCTGGGCGCGATCCTGGCGGACATCCTCACGCCCGACCAGTATCTGGAAAACGTCGCCACCAAGCCTGGCGCCTCGGAGCGCGTCGAATTTGCCGTCAAACTGCCGGTGGACGAGGGCGCCCCCGTACTGCTGCCGATCGACTCCAAGTTCCCGGGTGACGCATACGAGCATCTGCTCGACGCCCAGGAGTCGGGCGATGCGGAGGCCGTGGCGGCCGCGCGCAAGACACTCGACACGATGGTCAAGCGCGAGGCAAAGGACATCTGCGAAAAGTACCTGAGCGTGCCCGCGACGACCAACTTTGGCATTCTGTTCGTGCCGTTTGAGGGTCTGTACGCCGAGGTCGTCAGTCGCCCCGGGCTTATCGAGACCCTGGGCCGCGACTATCATGTCAACGTTGCCGGTCCCAGCACCATGGCCGCCATCCTTAACAGCCTGCAGATGAGCTATCAGACGTTTAGGCTGCAAAAACGCACCGATGACGTGCTGCGCGTACTTTCCGCCGTCAAGGCTGAGCTGCCGCGCTATCAGGCGGCGCTGCGCCGCGCCCAGCAGCAGATCGAGACCGCGGGCAAGACGGTCGAGGGCATTATCACCACGCGCACCAACGTCATGGAGCGCAAGCTCAAGGACATCGACGCGCTGGAGGATGCCAACCAGGCAGACGAGATCTTGGGACTCACGTCCGCCGGCCTGCTCGCAGACCAAGAAGACGAGGACTAACCGCAGCAAGGCGGTGGGGCGCCAGCGCAAACGCGGGCACCTCACCGCTTTTCACATCGGGCTTGCCTAGAGCGCGCTCCAATGTGCAACAATGACCTTTCGCCCTATCAGACGCGAAAGGAAATCCATGTCTCAGAGAAGCACCAGCCCGCTCAAGCGTTCCACCGTTCGTCGCACGCTGCGGCGTTTTTGGGACGTCACGCGCACGCAGCCGCTGATCGTCTTTCTCTCGGTGTTCTCGTCGGCGGGCTATATCTTTTTGCTCACGTTTGCCAACACCTATGTGATGGCCCTCATCGTCGACCGCGTCCAGGCCGGCCCCGTGGCGGGCGACCAGGTGCTTGAGGTCTTCGGCCCCTACATCCTGGCGCTCGTGCTCGTTAACCTAGTGGGCCAGATCCTCTCCAAGCTGCAGGACTACACCGTCTACAAGCTCGAAATCGCGGGCAACTACCACCTGGCGCGCCTGTGCTTCGACACGCTCTCCAATCAATCCATGACGTTCCATACCAGCCGCTTTGGCGGGTCGCTTGTGAGCCAGACGAGCCGTTTTATGAGCGGCTACACGGGCCTGGTGGACGTGACGGTGTATTCGCTCATTCCCACCATCACCTCGGTTGTCTGCACGGTGGCGGCGCTCGCCCCGGTTGTGCCCACGTTTACCGTGATCCTGGTGGGCATCATGGTCGTCTACATTGCATTCGTTTGGCTTATGTACAAGCGCATCATGCCGCTTTCGGCCGCGACGTCCGCCGCGCAGAACAAGCTGTCGGGCGTGCTGTCCGACGCGGTCACGAACATCCTGGCCGTCAAGACCTGCGGGCGCGAGGACTTTGAGCGCGATCTGTTCGACGCCGCCGACCGCGCCGCGCGCGACGCCGAGACGGTCTCGATGCACGCCATGATGCAGCGCAACTTTACGACTTCGGGCCTTATCGTCATCACTATGGCAGTGGTGAGCGTGTTCGTGGCGGGCGGCAACGCGTGGTTTGGCATCTCTGCCGGCGCGCTCGTCATGATCTTCACCTACACGTACAACCTCACTATGCGCCTGAACTACGTGAGCTCCATGATGCAGCGCATCAACCGCGCGCTGGGCGATGCGGCCGAGATGACGCGCGTGCTGGACGAGCCGCGCCTGGTGGCAGACGACGAGAACGCACCCGAGCTCAAGGTGGGCGAGGGCGCGATCGATTTTGAGCACCTGGGCTTTGCCTACCGCGACGCCGCGGCGGGTGAGAGCGTGTTCGACGACCTGACGCTCCATGTGGCGGCGGGCCAGCGCGTGGGCCTGGTGGGCAAATCGGGCTCGGGCAAGACGACGCTCACCAAGCTGCTGCTGCGCCTGGACGATGTGCAGGGCGGCCGCGTGCTCGTGGACGGCCAGGATGTTTCGCGCTGCACGCAGCAGAGCCTGCGCCGCCAGGTTGCCTACGTGCCGCAGGAGGCGCTGCTGTTCCATCGCTCCATTCGCGAGAACATCGCTTACGGCCGCCCCGATGCCACCGACGAGCGGATCCGCGAGGCCGCGCGTCTGGCCAATGCCTTGGAGTTTATCGACCGCTTGCCCAGCGGCTTTGACACTATGGTAGGCGAGCGCGGCGTTAAGCTCTCGGGCGGTCAGCGCCAGCGCGTGGCTATCGCCCGTGCCATCCTCACCGACGCGCCGATCCTAGTGCTCGACGAGGCGACCTCTGCCCTGGACAGCGAGTCCGAGGCGCTGGTGCAGGAGGCGCTCGAAAACCTGATGCGTGGGCGCACCTCCATCGTGGTGGCGCACCGCCTGTCCACCGTGGCGGCCCTCGACCGCATCGTGGTGCTGGCCGACGGCGAGATTGTCGAGGACGGTACGCATGTGCAGCTGGTCGAGGCGGGCGGCGAATATGCAAGCCTGTGGAGCCGCCAGACCGGCGCATTTTTGGAGGCGTAAGCGTCCCGGACGTGGGACAATCGTGCCCATAGGTTTGTTGTGCCGTAAAGCCAAGGAGTCGTTATGCCACGCGAGACCAATGCCGCTAAACGCGAGCGCGCCGTCGAGGTGTGCGAGCGCCTCAACCGTCGCTATGGCCCGGTCGAGTGCTTTTTGGACCACGAGAATCCCTTTAGGCTGCTCATCGCGGTGCTGCTCTCGGCGCAGACGACCGACGCGCAGGTCAACAAAGTGACGCCGCGGCTGTTTGCCCAGTGGCCCACGCCCGAGGCCATGGCCGGGGCGAG
>UQWK01000068.1 GCA_900544725.1 uncultured Collinsella sp. | reverse complement strand
CGAGCATGCCGAGCCGCGCCGTGAGAAAGAGCCCTGCGGGGATCATCCACGCCGCGGTCACCGTGTTGGCGAGCGCGCAGAGGAGCATCGTGAGCGTGCCCGCGGCCGTGAGGCCCTCCGAGGAGAACGCCGATCCCGCGAGGTAGATGCCGAAGACCACGAGGTTCGAGAGCGTGCAGAGCGCGAGGCACCAGAGCGCCTTGGCCCACCAGGCGCGCCCGAGCGGGAAGCCCAGGCCCAGAAGCCCCCGCATCCGCGTGCGAGCGTCCGCCCGCGCGACGCACGCCACCACGAGCGAGAGAGACACGGGCAGGAAGAGCGCGTACCAGTAGTTCCACGCGCTGAAGATCTGCACGCCCCGGTAGGGCATCGCGCCGAGCAGCGGCATCGGCAGCGCCATGAGCACGGCCAGGCGAACCGGTGCCGCGTGGCGCGACTTCAGGGCCTCGGCGCGCAGGCCCGCGAGCAGGCCGCCTTTCTCGCCCGTCATGCCGCCACCTCCCCGCGTGCTCGTCGCCCTTCCCGGCAGAAGCTCATGAAGAGTTCCTCGAGGTCCTGCCCGGGCCGAAGCGCATCCTCGTAGGCGAGGCGCCCCCCGCAGATGATGCCGATGGTGTCCGCCATCTGCTGCACCTCGGAGAGGATGTGGCTCGAGACGATCACCGTCGTACCCGCCGCCGCGAAGCCGCGGATCTGGTCGCGCAGCTCCTCGATGCCGATGGGGTCGAGGCCGTTGGTGGGCTCGTCGAGCACGAGCAGGCGCGGACGGGCGAGCAGAGCCAGCGCGAGCCCCAGGCGCTGCTTCATGCCCATCGAGAAGCGCCCGGCGCGCTTCTTCCCGGTGTCCGCGAGGTCCACGGCGGCGAGCGCCTCATCTATGCGGCTCTCGGGAAGGCCCAGCAGCGTGGTGCGCACGCGCAGGTTCTCGCGCGCGGTGAGGTTGGGGTAGAGCGGCGCCTCCTCGATGAGGCTGCCGATTGCGTAGAGGTCCTCGCGGCGCCAGGCGTGCCCGGCAAAGAGGATCTCCCCCGCCGACGGCCGCAGCATCCCGCAGATCATCTTGAGCGTTGTCGACTTGCCGGCGCCGTTGGGGCCGAGCAGCCCGTACACCTCGCCCTCGCGGATATGAAGGCTCACGTCGGCCACGGCGTCCTGCGCCTGGTCGCCGCGGCCGAAGCGCTTGGTGAGCCCGCGCGTCTCGAGCATGTAACCCATGGGTTTATCCTTTCTCTTCCGGGCGCGCGGGCCGAGCCACCGTGCCCGCGCGCCTTACCTTTCGGGTTCACCATCCATGGTGGGGCGCGTTTCTAACGAAGCCGTAACGGCCGTTGGGCTCTTTTGGCGCCAGCCCTTCTCGACCCGCACGCATTTGCTTAAAGCAACGACTTTCCCGATCGATGTAATCACCGAATCAAAACGTGTACACCAGCCACCAAAGATGCCGAAAAATGTCGCTTTTGGTGGCTGATGTACACAAATGCAGAATCCCGCGCAGACCAGAGGCACCCTCCACATGTCTGGACTCTCTATGCTTACGCTGGATAGACATCGCCAGAACGGGTATAGTATCGAAAGTTTTGTCGTTTACCAGCGGGGGAGTCCTGTGGGCATCAAGAAGAAGATCAAAAAGGAGCTTATCGGCACTTCCGATTACCCGTCGAATAAGATCTTTACGATCTCCAATTTCATCACCTTTACGCGCCTGGTCCTCACGCTCGTCTTCCTGTACCTGTTCGTGACGGACAACAACCGTGTCGTTGCCATTGTCATCTATGCCATCGCGGCTTCCACCGACTGGATGGACGGTCAGATTGCCCGCATGACCAAAACGGTCTCGTGGCTCGGCAAGGTTATGGATCCCATCTGCGACCGCGCGCTGCTGTTTACCGGCGTGCTGGGCCTGGTGGTCCGCGGCGAGCTACCCATCTGGGTCTGCGTACTCATCATCGGTCGCGATATCTATCTGGGTATCGGCACGCTCATCGTGCGCCATTACCACCGTCGCCCCATCGACGTCGTCTTTCCCGGAAAGATTGCCACGGCACTGCTCATGACCGGCTTCTCGCTCATGTTGTTGGGCTTTCCCGTCGTGGACGGCTGGCATCTGCTGCCCTCCACGTTCACGGCATTCCCGGGCCTCAACGGCAGCTCGGTGCCCCTCGGCATCTTCTTTGTGTATGGCGGCGTCATCTTCTCCATGCTCACCGCTGTCATCTATTCCATAAAGGGAGGGTTGGCCATTAAACAGGCCATCGCGCATCCCGAGGACGAGGACATCGACTTTCTTAACCCCGAAATCGAAGACTAAGTCGTTGGGGTATGATTACGTACGGTTCATTCTTTGCGGCGTAGCCGCGTTAGATAGGGGTTGTCATGGACAACAAGGTTAACAATATGCCTCAGAACGATAAGACTGCGGACGCTACCTGCGTTTTCCGTGTTCCTTCGAGCGATGTCACCGTTCCCGACCTCATGGCCAACGTGCGCATCACCGCTCCGGTTCTGTCCATCGTCAAGGGCCCGCAGACCGGAGCTGCCTTTGAGCTCGAGGACGACGTGACCACCATCGGCCGCGATCCCGCGAACGGCATCTTCCTCAACGACATGACTGTCTCGCGCAGCCACGCACGCATTATTCGCGAGGGCCTGGGCGCTCGTATTGAGGATCTGGGCTCGCTCAACGGCACCTGGGTCGACGGCGCCATCGTCAACGGTGCTCCGCTGCACGACGGCTCTTCCGTTCAAATCGGTACGTTCACGCTCATCTACCACGAGAGCACGCCGGAGCGCATCGAAACCGGTGAGTAGGTAATGGCCGAACGCAATTATCTGAGTATCGGCCAGGTCGTCAATCTACTTCGAGGCGCATACCCCGATCTATCGAACTCAAAAATTAGATTTCTAGAAGATGAGGGGCTCATCACCCCTCATCGTACGCCTAAGGGGTATCGCCAGTACTCCAAGGAAGACGTTGACCGTCTCGAGGTCATCCTGCACCTGCAGAAGACCCGCTACATGCCGCTCAACGTCATTAAGCAGCGCTTGGAAAACGCAACGGACCTGTCCACGTTGGCTTACGAGGTGGGTCTTCTGTCGGATGTTCCGCTTAAGACGGAGCCCAAGGAGACCAAGCAAAAGCTGCATCCCATCGAGACCATTCCCGACATGCTCGGCGTCGAGATCTCGTTTATCCGCTCCCTTGCCGAGAACGATCTTATCCGCATCATTAAGAGCCCGCAGAACCGAGAGCTCGTCGATGGCCGAGATTTTCCGATTATCCGTTACTGCTCGGAGCTGTCGCGCTTCCACATTGAGCCGCGTAACCTGCGTCAGTACGTATCGTCGGCAAACCGCGAGTCTTCGATGTTTGAGCAGGTTCTCGTGAGCATGCTCGGCATGGATACCTCCGATGACGAGCGCGACGCCAAGCTCGAGCGCGCTTTTAAGAAGCTGCACGACCTCACCGAGGGTGTGCACACCGCGCTCCTTAAGAACCGTGTCTTTGAGTCGCTCAACGCCGTGGTCGAGGACGCTGACATTGATGCTCTCGATGAGGAGATTGCGCGTTCCGAATCCACCAAGGCTAAAAGCGATGGGGCAAGCGTCCCCGCGGTTGCCGCGCACGACGAGTCGCTCGTTCAGCCGTCCAAGGTCGTCGTCCCCTCGCATAGCTCGTCTGCTAACACGAGTAAATAACCGCCGTCCATCCGGCAATCTATGAAAGGTCACGCAATGTACGACTTCGAATCTCATATCGTCGATATTCCCGACTATCCCGAGCCCGGAGTCGTCTTTAAGGACATCACGCCGCTCTTTGGCAATCCCGAGGCCCTGAAGGCCATGGTCGATGCGCTCGCCGAGCATTTTGCCGACATGGGCATTACCAAGGTCGTCGGCCCCGAGGCTCGTGGCTTTATGGTCGGTGTGCCCGTGGCTGTCGCCCTGGGTGCCGGCTTTGTTCCCGCACGCAAGCCGGGTAAACTGCCGCGCAAGACGGTAAGCGAGAGCTACGAGCTCGAGTATGGAACGGATTCTATCGAGATCCACGCCGACGCTATCAGCTCTAAAGATACCGTGTTGATTCTGGACGACTTGGTCGCGACGGGCGGAACCGTCGAGGCAACAGGTAAACTGGTGCGAGATATGGGCGCAAAGCTTGTAGGCTACGGTTGTATCCTTGAGCTTGCGTTTCTCAACCCGCGAAAGAAGCTCACGCCTTCTAACGAGGACGTTGAGCTCTTTAGTCTGGTAACGGTGGACTAGCCGCTACCCTTAGATACCGGAAAGGAAGCTCCATGCGCACAGCAAACACGCACAAAAACATGGCACGCTGCGCTGCTACGGCAACCCTCGCTTGTGTTTTGGGCCTGGGCCTCGTGGCTCCGGCATACGCCGATACCGCATCCGACCTTGCCGCTGCCCGTACCAAGCTCGAGCAGATTGGCACCCAAACCCAGCAAATTCATGAAGAACTCTCCGCACAGACGCAGGAGCTTGATCAGACTGCAGGCGAGATCACGCAAAAGCAGCAAGAGATTGCCCAAGGTCAGGCAAAGCTTTCGTCCTACGTTGCCGGTGAGTACAAGACCGGCGGTCTGAGTCTCCTTCAGGTTTTGACGGGCGTCGACGATCTGGCCGACATGCTCAACCGTCTCTTCTACTACGGCAAGGTGTCCGACAAGCAGGCCCAGACCATTCAGGAGGTCAAGGACCTTAAGCAGCAGCTCACCGATAAGCAGACCGAGCAGGAGAAGAACGTCGCCGCGACACAGAAGAAGGTCGACGAGCTCAACGCCCAGCAGGCTGAGGCCCAGAATGTCGTGAACTCCCTGGATTCACAGCTGCAGGCCGAGCTTGCTGCCGAGGCCGAGGCCAACGCCGCGCTGCAGGCTGGCATCAATGCCAGCACCGCCGAAAAGGCCACGGTGAGCAACGACACCGCCGGTACGACCGAGAACACCAATAATGGTGGCGGCACGACCAACAATGGCGGCGGCAACACGCCCGCGCCTGCTCCCGCTCCTGCTCCCACGCCGCAGCCCGTGACGCCCGCTCCGGCTCCGACGCCTTCCGCACCGAGCCAGTCCGTTGACGGCGGCTCCGTTGTTTCTCGCGCTTATAGCAAGCTTGGTTGCGCTTATTCCTGGGGCGGCATTGGCCCGAACAGCTTTGACTGCTCCGGCTTTGTAAGCTACTGCCTCACCGGCCGTTATTGCCGCCTTGGCACCACGGGCACCTTCATGGGCTGGACCCGCGTGTCCGATCCCCAGCCTGGTGATGTCGTTGTTAACTCTTACCACACTGGCATCTACATTGGTAACGGCCAGATGATCCATGCTTCCGACTACAGCACGGGCGTTATCATCAGCTCCGTCGCAGCCGGTATGAACAACAACTACATCTTCGTACGCTACTAATTTATTACTACAGCGAACGAACGTGGGCCTCGCGATCTTGAGTCACGAGGCCCATTCTTTTTGCGCCTACCGTTTGTCTTAAGATCAGGACGGCTATCTAGTATTCAAAACTAGATAGCCGTCCAATTGATGAGAAAGACGGCTATAATTGTTGAGGAACAAATAGAAAGGACCCTCAATGAGCTGGGCGCTTATCTCCGATTCGAGCTGCAATCTTCGCGATTGGCAGCCAACCGCACCTCATACCACCTTTGCATTTGCACCCCTTAAGATCCGAGTGGGGGAGCGCGAATTTGTCGACGACCTCTCGCTCGATGTTCACGAGCTCAATTGCGCCGTGCAGGAGGAGTCGAGCGCTTCTTCGAGCGCCTGTCCAAGCGTAGGGGAGTGGGCCGAACTCTTCAGGCTTGCCGACAAGACGATCTGCATGCCCATCTCCGAGGGCGTCTCGGGAAGCTACAATGCCGCGGCCACCGCACGTGACATGGTGCTTGCCGAGGAGCCGGATCGTCAGATTCATTTGGTTAACTCGCGAGCCGCAGGTGGCAAAATGGATTTGATCTTCCTGCTGTTCGACCGCTATCTTGCAAGCAACCCGGATGCCTCCTTTGAGAACGCTTGCGCCTACTTCGAAAGCTTGGAGCAAAACAGCAAGATCCTCTTTAGTTTGTGCAATTACGAAAACCTTGCGAAGGCCGGACGTATCCCCAAGGCGGCCGGCGTTATTGCCAACAAGCTCAATATCCGCATTTTGGGCACGGCGAGCGAAGCGGGCGAAATTGAACTCGTTGGGCATACGCGTGGCGAAAAGAAGATGCTCACCAAGATTATTGACACCATGGAGGCGGAGGGTTTCACGGGCGGCGAGGTCATCATCGATCACGTTGAGAACGAAGCTGGAGCCCAGGCGCTTGCTGACCGCATTGTCGAGCATTGGCCTGGCTCAAGGACTATCATCATGCCCTGTAACGGGCTAGATTCATACTATGCCGAGATGCACGGCCTCATCATCGGCTACGGCATGGGCGTGGCTTCGGGTCGATAATGTCCAACTAGACAAACATACGGGCGGGATAAGGGGCCAGCGGCTCTTTATCCCGCCCGTCTTATACCTCGGTTAGCTATTAAACCCATTGAACTTGAGGTAGCTCATCAGGTACGCCTTCGATACGAAAGACGAAACCGCACTGCGTACGAGCAGCGATTCGCGCGTAACCTGATGTGCGGTATCGGGCACGGGAGTCTGCTCGACGGAAAACGCCGCACGAATCGATGCCTCGAGTTGATCGACAACATAATCGAAAGCCGTCGGAGCGTCGTAGCTCAAGCGCTGAATATTAAAGAGTGCCTGAACCGCAGCGATGGGCAGCACCTGCTTAAAGATACAAATGGCGATGAGACGCGCAATCTGCTCACGGCCATACTGTTTTTTAACCGGCGCGGGAACGAGGCCGACCTTCACGTAGTTATTGATCATAGATGGCGTGATAACGGGCTGCTCTACGCAAATCGAAAGTGGCTCCATCCACAGCGCAACATATTCAATAACCTGATCGCGATAGAGCGTTACGTTGGGTAGCTGGTCATAGCGTGGCAGGCTCAATGCGTTAAGTTTACCCACCATATCGGACTGAATAAATGCGTCCGGCAGCACCGTCGGTTGAATATCCTCAGGCTTAATGCTGACCGATGTATCGGACATCGGGATAACATGTTTGACGTGGTTCATAAGGATCCTCCGTTCATTTTCTATATTGTATTCTAGGTTATCTAGTTTTGGATACCACATAGCCGCCAAGAAAAAGTGGTTGGACTGTACATTGATGCACCGTCAAACCACTTTGTTTAAAGATAGCAACCTTACATAAGATATATTATCGTACTTATCCGCGTAGGAAAGCATATGCGCTGGTTGACGCTATGGCTCCGTCCGAAACGGCGGTCACAACCTGACGTAAACGCTTGGAACGGATATCGCCGGCTGCAAATAAGCCTGGCGTACGGGTGGCCATCGAATCGTCGGTGACAATGCCGCCATCGGACGACAGATCGACCAGATCCTTGACAAGCTCGGTATGGGGCTGCGTGCCGGTAAAGACAAAGATGCCAAACGAACCGGGATCGAAGGACTCGGAATGAGTTTCACCGGTTGCGTTGTCCTTAAATGCAATCGTCGTAGGCATCGCCTCGCCCGAAAGCTCGACAATACTAGTTTGGTACCTAACTGAAATATTGTCTTTTGCAAGCACCTTCTGAACCACGCCTTCGGGTGCGCGGAACTGATCACGACGCAGCACGATGGTCACACTGCTGGCAATGTCGGACAGGAACAATGCCTCTTCACATGCCGCATTTCCGCCACCGATTACAAAGACCTGTTTTCCGCGGAAGAACATGCCATCGCATGTTGCGCAATACGAAACACCGCGGCCGCGATACGTATCCTCGCCAACAAAGCCAGCTGAGCGCGGCGTAGCACCCATGCAGGCAATGACGCTTCGAGCTATCGTGTCGCCCGTGTCGTGGTGTACGGTAAACAACGACGCATCCGCATCGTAATCGATACCCGTCACCATACTCCATTCGACTTGTGCCCCCAAGCCTTCTGCATGCTGCTGAAAACGTTCACCCAGCTCGGCACCGCTCAGGAGCGGAATGCCCGGATAGTTTTCAACCTCATTTGTTGTGGCGATCTGTCCGCCCGACATGCCTTGCTCAATCACGGTTGTGGTCAGGTTGGCACGCGCCGCATAAATGGCTGCGGCATAGCCC
>UQWK01000067.1 GCA_900544725.1 uncultured Collinsella sp. | reverse complement strand
GGCTTTTTGCATGCCCGAGGACGATTGGGGAACTAAGCCCTCGTCCCTCCCCGGGATATGTAGCGAGTCGGAGTACCCTTGCTGTTACTCTGCTTTGCCCACAGAGTTGAGGTTGGTCATGCGGATCTTAACCAGCTCGGTGATCTCACGCATACCCTCCTTAGCCGGCTTCTTGGGGTCGAAGCAGGCGGGGTTCTCGGCCATGTAGGCCATGAAGCCCTTGGTGTAGGCCTGACGCAGCTCGGTGGCGTAGTTAACCTTGCAGATGCCGTTCTTCACAGCCTCGGCAACCTGCTCATCGGGCACACCGGAGGTGCCGTGCAGAACCAGCGGCACGTCGACGGCGTCGCGGATAGCCTTGACCACGGACTGCTCGATGTGCGGATCGCTCGTGTACACACCGTGGCTGGTGCCAACGCCAATTGCGAGGGAGGTGCAGCCGGTACGCTCGACGAACTCCTTGGCCTCGGCAGGATCGGTGTAGGGGCTCTCGCCCTCAACCGCGGGACCGTCGTCCTCCTTGCCGCCAACCTTACCGAGCTCAGCCTCGACAGGAACGCCCATGGCGCGGCCAGCGTCGGCGACGGACTTGGTCAGGGCGATGTTGTCCTCGAAGGACTCGTGCGAACCGTCGATCATGACAGAGGTGTAGCCGGTGCGGAAAGCCTGCATGCAGCGGTCATAGCCATCGCCGTGATCGAGGTGCAGAGCGACGGGCACGGAAGCGCGCTCGGCGGCAGCCTTGACCATGCCGTAGAAGTAGTCCAGACCAGCGGTCTTGATGGTGCCCGGGGTGGTCTGCATGATGACGGGGGACTTGGTCTCCTCGGCAGCGGCCAGAACGGCCATAACAAACTCGAGGTTCTCGACGTTGAAAGCGCCAACAGCGTAGTGGCCGGCCTGAGCGTCCTTGAGCATCTTTTCGGTGGTAACAAGTGCCATGAGCGTTTGCTCCTCTCCCTCGCCCGCATCTGGACATCGGGCGTAGTTGTTCACAAGGCGTTTTACCTTGCGTTTTGCTGCGCTCATTGTATGAAATTCAGCGGCTTTACACGCGCGAGATATTGAGCCCATGCAGGTCAATACAGTCGTTTTTGAAAAGTAAACGGAAGGAATTTGAGCCGAGTGGACATGTTCGATATTGAATTTTGAGCGTTCAGCGTCTTTCTTTTATAGAAAAGATAAGTAATCGAAAGGTGTTTTCTTACTCAAAAAGAAAATGAACGAAAATAGAGTCAACACAATTCCTGCAAATTTCAGACGATGATGGAGCAACTATGGCCCACGCAACAACCCGAGCTTTCGCCGATGAGCGTCGTTCCGCCATCATGGAGATGCTCGAGCATAACGCCTCGGTGCAGGTGGCAGAAATCGCCCAGACCTTTGGCGTGTCCTCCGTTACCGCCCGTGCCGACCTAGACGCGCTCGCCGAGTCCGGCAAGCTGCGTCGCACGCATGGCGGCGCAGTGTCGCTCCAGAAGCGGTTGACCGTATCCACCCAGGATCGCCGCATCAACGTCAATGTCGCCGCCAAGCAGGCCATCGCGCAAAGCGCCATCGAGCTCGTCAATGACGGCGACACGCTGCTCGTAGACTCGGGCACCACCGCTCTCGAATTTGTCCGGCTCCTCGACCAGCGCGATGGCATCACCGTCATCACGGCGGACATTACCATTGCCGATTATATCGACGAGAGCATGCCCTCGGTCGATGTCGTCATGCTGGGCGGGGCGCTGCGCAAAGGCCATCGTTATCTGTACGGACCGCTCACTATGCAGGCGCTTCAAACGGTCCACGCCGACCTTGCCGTCATGTGCCCCGGCGCTTTTGTTCCCGGCTGCGGCTTTACGACCGACTTTCCGCAGATGGCCGAGACCAAAACAGCCATGATCTCCGCCGCCCGTCAAAGCGTCGCCCTCATGGACAACAGCAAGGTTAACGGACGAGGCATGTACCGCTTTGCCGAACTGACCGATGTCAACACCATCGTGATGGACCGCGACCCCGATCATGCCGTCGCCACCTCAATCGCCGAGACCACCGGCAGCGCGCGTCCGGCCCTCATCATCGCCACCAGCTAAAATAAAAACCACCACAAAGATGCCTTTGTGGTGGTTTTGCTCGTTAAAAGCGAAATATCGCTACTTGGACAGCTCGTCGGCGAGAACCTCGATCTGAGCGCGCGAGGCGTCGTTGAGCGAACCCAGGACGGTCACCTTGTTCTGCGCCAGGGTGATGTCCTTCATGCCCTCGAGCTCCTTGGTCATAACCTTGGCAGCGGTGGGCGCCCAGGAACCGGCCTCGACGAGCGCCACGATGCGGTTCTGATAGGCGTGCTCGGCAAGCGTGTGGATAAAGGTGCTCATGAACGGGAAGATCTCGCCCTGATAGGTGATGGAAGCGAGCACCAGACGGTCATAGCGGAACGCATCCTCAACGGCCTCGGCCATGTCGTCGCGAGCCAAGTCAAAGACGGAAACCTTCTGGCCGCGGGCCTCGAGCGCTGCGGCGAGCTCCTCAACGGCAGCCTTCAGGTGGCCGTAGACGCTCGCGTAGGCAATGGTGATGCCCTCGTCCTCGGGCTGGTAGCTCGACCAGGTGTTATAGGTGTCGAGGTAATAGCCCAGGTTCTCGGTCAGCACGGGGCCGTGGAGCGGACAGATAATCTGAATGTCCAGGTCGGCGGCCTTCTTGAGCACGGCCTGCACGAACTTGCCGAACTTACCGACGATGCCAAAGTAGTAGCGGCGCGCCTCGCAGGCCCAGCCTTCCGGGTCCTCGATGTCGTTGGCGCCGAACTTGCCAAAGCCGTCGGCACTAAAGAGCACCTTGTCGGTAGACTCGTAGGAGAAGATCACTTCGGGCCAGTGCACGTTGGGGGCGCAAACAAACGTTAGGCTGTGGCCACCCAGGTCGAGCACGTCGCCCTCTTTGACGACTATCTTACGCTCGGGGTAGTCGGTGCCAAAGTAGTTGACCATCATGCGGAAGGCGCCCATGCTGGCCACAATCTGTGCCTGGGGATAGCGCTCCATAAAGGCGGCGATACCGGCGGAGTGATCGGGCTCCATGTGATGGACGACCAGGTAGTCGGGCGTACGGCCATCGAGCGCGGCCTCGAGGTTGCCGAGCCATTCGTCGACAAAGCCAGCGTCAACCGAATCGGCGACAGCGATTTTATCGCCCAAGATAACATAGCTGTTGTATGCCATGCCGTTCTCGGACACGTCGTACTGGCCCTCGAACAGGTCAATGTCGTGATCGTCGACACCGATGTAGCGGATATCCTTGGTGATCTCCATCAGGCAAAGCCTCCTAGATAGACAAAAGAACCCGTCTATCATAACACTCGGCAGTATCCCAGCTGTTATCTGCCGGCATCCATACCGATTGTTATTGAAATACGATAAATCGCCGTTTACCTGCGCAAACTATGCGCGCGGTATCGCCGTGCTATGTCGAATAATGAGCTGGCCGGAAATACGAATGGCAACGGTTTTGCCCGCCGTACCCGCCTCGGGAACCGCATGCTCGAATACCTCGCGTCCGCGCTGATGTAGATCAAATCGCACGGTCGTGAGCTCGTTGTGTGCCACAAAATCATCGAGCGAATCATCGACGCCCACCACGCTCACGTCCTCGGGCACGCGCAAGCCACTATCGCGCAGCGCTGCAATTGCGCCGTTTGCCATCTGGTCGTTTGCCGCGTAAATCGCCGTCATGGTGCGGTCGTGCTCGGCCAGATATCTGCCGGCCTCGTAACCGCTGTTGGCAGACCAGTCGCCCTCGAGCGGCGTCTGCGGCTTAATGTGCCTACGCTCGAGCGCATCCTGCCAACCGGCTCGACGAAATTGCTCGTCGACCGAGAACGACGGGCCGCCAATATAGCGAATTTGCTCATGCCCCAGCTCAAACAGGTGATTCATAAGCAAGAGCGAGCAGCCGTAATGATCGGAGTCTACCGTGGTCACCCGCGGGTGCGCGTACATGGTAACGATGACCGTGCCAATGCCCGGCAGTGGATCAAACGTCTCAAAATCGGGCGCCATACGGCTCATGCCGATAATGATGCCGTCCACAGGCAGCGCGGCCATACGACGCGTTGCCTCGGCAAGCGAAAACTCCTCGGTCTTGGACATCTCGACCAGCGTGATGGCGCAATTATGCTCGCGAGCAGCGCTGGCGATGCCGTCAATCATTGAGAGGTTGCCAAACTTGGTGACATCGTTGACGCACAGACCGACCGAATGGTAGCGGCCGTCGCGCAGCGAGCGACCGGCATAACTCGGACGAAAGCCGAGCTCTTGCATAGCGGCCTGCACGCGCTGGCGCGTCTGCTCGTTAACGTTGGGCAAGCCGTTGGCGACGCGCGAAACCGTCTGCTGCGAAACGCCAGCAGCGCGGGCGACGTCGGCCATGGAGACCGGACGCGTACCTGTATCATTGGACGGGCGCCTTGCCACAGGATCACCTTCACCGTTGCGAGATCTGAATAGCGTGCATGCCGGCCCGGGCAGAAATACACCCCGCGCCGAGGCCCGCTATCGTCGGACGCATGTTAACGTACTCTACTTTTTCAATCCGCAACTCTTCTGCTCTATAAGTCCATACGGCAATACCGTTCACGGCTGAATTTCTACCGATTACCAGATTCTCAAAAAGTGATAAGCGTTGTGTTATGAGTACGTTAACATAGCCCTTAACGTGCGGCATCGTAAATGCTGAGTTCACGCCGCTTCAGATTGTTAACGTACTCACTACGACGGAAAACTCGTCAGTATGCGCCAAGGAAAGGACTCCCATGACCACCCCCGACGAAAAGACACTCGCCACGCTCACCAAGCTGTTCGAGGAGGAGTTTGGGCCCATCGGCGATCGCCAGGTGCTCTATGTGCACGCGCCCGGCCGCTCCGAGATCAGCGGCAACCACACCGACCACGAGGGTGGCCACGTTATCGCCGGCTCGCTCGATGTCGCCGTCGACGGCATCGCCGTGGCAACCGATTCCAACAAGGTTCGCGTAGCCGACGAGGGCTATCCCACGTTTGAAATCGCGCTCGACACGCTAGACGTTCAGGAGTCCGAGAAGGGCACGTCCGCAAGCCTCGTCCGCGGCATGGCCCACGAGATTGCAGCCCTTGGCGTTGAGCCCCACGGCTTCGACTTTGCCTTTACCTGCTCCGTCCCCTCGGGCGGCGGTCTTTCCAGCTCTGCCGCCGTCGAGGCCGCGTACGGTCGCGCCATGGAAACCCTCTGGGGCGCACCCGCCATCGAGCCCGTCGCGCTCGCGCAGATGAGCCAGCGCACCGAGAACAACTATTACGGCAAGCCCTGCGGTCTGATGGACCAGGCCGCCGTGTGCCTGGGCGGCCTTGCCTACATGGACTTTGAGGACCAGGCTCAGCCTAAAACCCAGAAGCTCGAGCTCAACTTTGAGGATCACGGCTATGCGCTCGTGCTCGTTAAGGTCGGTGCCGACCACGTGGCCGCCACCGACGACTACGCCGCCGTTCCGCGCGAGATGCAGGACGTTGCCGCCGAGTTTGGCAAGGCACGCCTGTGCGAGGTCGACGTTGCCGATTTTGACGCCAAGCTCCCCGAGCTGCGCGCCAAACTGGGCGACCGTGCCTGCCTGCGCGCCGTTCACTACTGGTACGAGAACGGCCTGGTCGACAAGCGCTGGGCAGCTCTGAACGCCGGCGACATCGACCAGTTCCTGGTCCTGACGCGCGAGTCCGGCGCCAGCTCTGCCATGTACCTGCAGAATGTTGTTGCCAAGCTGGGTTCCGAGCAGCCTTCCATGTATGCCCTGGCGCTGGCCGAGCACGTGCTCGACGGCCGCGGCGCCGTCCGTATCCACGGTGGCGGCTTTGGTGGCACCATCCAGGCCTTCGTGCCGCTCGACCTGGTCGACACCTTCATTGCCAAGATGAACGGCTGGCTGGGCGAGGGCTCTGCCCGTCACTACGCCATCTCTGACAAGGGGGCTTACGCGGCATGGCTGTAATGACTGACGTGCGCGAGGCCGCACAGAACCTGATCGAGTACGCCATCCACCGATCGATGATCGGCCAGGACGACCGCATCTGGGCATACAACACCATTTTGGAGTGCATCGGCGCTACGGGGCCCGCGCTCGATATGGCCTGGGCGCTCCAGGTTGAGAAACTCTCGCTCTTGCACCCCGATACCCTGCCCAACTTTGACCTTGAAGGCACGCTTGCCGCGCTTTCCGAGACCGCCGTTGCCAACGGTGCCGCCGAGGACACAGCATCGGGCCGCGACCGCATCGCCATGCGAATCATGGGCGTGCTCATGCCGAGGCCTTCGGTTGTAAACGAAGAGTTCAACGGACGTATGGGCGTCAACGAGCCCCGCGCCGCAACCGACTGGTTCTACGGCCTGTGCTGCGACGCCGGCTACGTGCGCCGTGCCGCCATCGCGCGCAACATCAAATGGAGCACCCCCACCAACTGGGGCGATCTTGAGATCACTATCAACCTGTCCAAGCCTGAGAAGGACCCGCGCGATATCGCCGCGGCAGGTGTAGCCAAGAACACGGGCGAGAAGTATCCCGCCTGCCAGCTCTGCATCGAAAACGAGGGCTATCCCGGACGCTCCGCCGCAGCCGACGGCGGCGCTCACCCCGCCCGCCAGAATCTGCGCGTTATCCCCATCCAGCTCGACGGCGAGCGCTGGGGTTTCCAGTACAGCCCGTATGCGTATTTTAACGAGCACTGCATTGCTATGAGCTCCGAGCATCGCCCGATGCACGTGGACCGCAAGGGCCTGACCTGCCTGCTCGACTTTGTCGACCTGTTCCCGCACTACTTTATTGGCTCCAACGCCGACCTGCCCATCGTGGGCGGCTCGATTCTTTCGCACGACCACTTCCAGGGCGGTGCGCACGAGTTCCCCATGATGCATGCCGCCGAGGTCTCGCAGTTTAGCGTGCCCGGATTTGACCAGGTCACCGGCACTGTGCTGCAATGGCCGCTCTCGGTGCTGCGTCTGCGCTCGCATGACCGCGCTCAGCTGCTCGACGCTGCTGAGAAGATTATCCTCGCCTGGCGCGAGTGGACCGATGAGTCGGTGGGCGTTATCGCACACACGGCCGACGGCGTGGCCCACAACACCGTGACGCCCGTCATCCGCCGCGTCGATTCCCGCGGCAATGCCGGCGGCGAGATTTACGAGGCCTACCTGGCGCTTCGCTGCAATATCACGACCGACGAGCATCCGCTGGGCGTTTTCCATCCGCATGCCGAGTACCACCACATTAAGAAGGAGAACATCGGCCTGATCGAGGTCATGGGCCTGGCCATTCTGCCGCCGCGCCTGGTTCCCGAGCTTGGCGCTGTCCGTGAGCATCTGCTGGCAGCCAAGGTCGATGCCAGCTACGACCTTGCCGGTGCGCTCGAGGGCGATGATCTTTGCCGCAGCCACGCCGCATGGGCTGAGGACGTCTTTGCCCGCCGCGCCGACGAGCTTACGGCCGACAACGCCATCGATATCCTGCACGAGGAGGTCGGCGTGGTGTTTGGCCACGTGCTCGACAACGCCGGTGTCTTTAAGTGGGACGAGGCAGGACGTGCCGCCCAGCAGCACTTTATCGACTCGCTGTAATGATCCCTTGGGGACGGAGGAAAACGGATCATTTCGTCCTCAAGGCAACGGCGCCCGCCGGCAACATCGCCGACGGGCGCCGTTTTCTGATGCAAGGGTAGCTAATTTGCACCAAAACAAGGAGTGTTCCAAACTGCCGGCAGAGAAGGAACGTCCCCAGGTGCCGACCTAAACTCCCACATTATTCGATGGAAAAACGTGGTTGCCTCCCACATTATTCGATGGAAAAACGTGGTTTACTCCCACATTTTTCGATGGAAAGACCAAGACGGTCTTATACTAACCATGATAGTTAGGAGGCAGTATGCAGCGACAGCTAATGGACGAACTCATCGCTTGGAAATCTAGGGCAAACCGCAAGCCCCTCCTGCTTAAGGGGGCCCGCCAGACGGGAAAAACCTGGCTTCTTAACGAATTCGCAGGCCAGCAGTATCAAAACGTCATCCGCTTTGACTTTATGCTCGAACCGGGCGCACGTTCGCTGTTCGACGGAAGCCTTGACCCCAAACGCATCATCTCCCAGATAGAGCTCCTGCGCGGCCAGACCATAACGCCGACAGACACGCTCATCATCTTCGACGAAATCCAAGAGGCACCGCGTGGCATCACCTCGCTCAAATACTTCAACGAGCTGGCGCCGGAATACCATATCGTGGCAGCCGGCTCCTATATGGGGCTCGCGCTCCGACGCGAAAACGAGTCGTTCCCCGTCGGCAAGATCGACCAGCTCACCATGCGCCCCATGGGGTTTGTTGAGTTCGTTCGTGCCGTCGA
>UQWK01000066.1 GCA_900544725.1 uncultured Collinsella sp. | reverse complement strand
CAGTCGAAACCCGCCCGAAAGAAAGGGGAGCGACATGAACCAGCAGAACATCGATTACGTACTCCGCTCCGTAGAGCAGCGTGACATCCGCTTTGTTCGTCTGTGGTTTGTCGACATTCTCGGCCGCCTCAAGAACTTTGCCATCAGCCCCGAGGACCTCGAGGTCGCTTTTGAGGAGGGTATTGGCTTTGACGGCTCCGCCATCGAGGGCTTTGCCACGCCCGAGGAAGCCGACATGCTGGCGTTCCCCGATGCTTCGACCTTCCAGATCCTGCCGTGGCGGCCGAGCCATAACGGCGTCGCCCGCGTGTTCTGCGACGTGTGCACTCCCGATTGCAAGCCCTTCGCCGGCGATCCGCGCGATGCCCTGCGCCGCATGTTCCACAAGGCCGAAAAGGCCGGCTACCTGCTCAACGTGGGTGCCGAGCTGGAGTATTACTACTTCCCCGACGAGCACACCCCCGAGCCGCTCGACAACGTGGGCTACTTCGATCTTTCGGTGAGCGATGCCGCCCGCGACCTGCGTCGCAACACGGTCCTCACGCTCGAGAAGATGTCCGTGCCCGTGGAGTACACCTTCCACGCCGCCGGTCGCTCGCAGCATGGCATGAGCCTGCGTCACGCCGAGGCCCTGAGCATGTCCGACGCTATCACCACGGCCAAACTCATCATTAAGCAGCAGGCCTACGAGAGCGGTTGCCACGCTTCCTTTATGCCCAAGCCGTTGGCGGGCGAGGACGGCAGCGCCATGTTTTTGCATCAGTCGCTGTTCGACCACGACGGCAACAACGTCTTTTGGGGCGAGGACGACGAGAAGTACCACCTCTCCGAAATCGCCAAGCACTACATGGCCGGCATCTTGGCGCACGCGCGCGAGATCAGCGCCATCACCAATCCCACGGTCAACTCGTACAAGCGCATCACCACGGGTGGCGACTCCGTGCCGCAGTACGCCACGTGGGGCCTGCGCAACCGCGCGAGTATGGTCCGCATCCCGGTCTACAAGCCCGGCAAGCCGCTGTCCACGCGCATCGAGCTGCGCAGTCCCGACCCCATGGCCAACCCGTACCTGGTCAACGCCGTCACGCTGGCGGCTGGTCTGGACGGCATCGAGCGCAAGCTGGAACTCCCGCCCGAGGCCACGGCCGAGACGCTCAAGCTTACCGACCGTCAGATGGTCGAGGCCGGCTACGCGCCGCTGCCGCGCTCGCTCAAAGAGGCGCTTGACGTGTTTGAGGACTCGCAGTTTATGAAGGATGCCCTCGGCGAGCACATTCACAGCTTCTTCCTCAAAAAGAAGCGCGACGAGTGGCATAAGTTTGAGTCTACGATCACCGAGTGGGAGATCAAGCACTACCTGGCGAACTCCTAATCGCGCTGGCTTGTTCCAGTACGATTGAGCTCATTTCTTTGGAGGCCGATATGTCCGAAAAGAGTGCCCTATTCATGGCGCGCACGACGCGCTTCCACGAGTTTGCCCGCAGCTTGACGACTACCCTGGGTGTCGAGGTGAGCCTGGCAACCCCCGATTCGCCAACTGCGGCGCACGACTTTGACCTGCTGATTCTCGATTCAGATGGCATCCGCAGCGACCGCATCGATCAGATTGCCAAGTGGCTTGACGATCGCGGCGGCGTCCCCATGCTGGTGATCGTCGACGACGAGGCGCTCGGTACCTTGCGCCTGCCCAATCACGCGCATGCCGACTTTGTATGCCCCACGGCGACACCCAACGAGCTCAAGGCTCGCGCGCAGCGCCTGATGGGCGAGGAGGAGACCGTTACCGCCGACGATGTACTCAATATCGATAACCTCGAGATTAACCTGGCTACCTACCAGGTGACACTCGATAACGAGCCCATCGACCTGACGCTGATGGAGTACTCGCTGCTGAGCTTTTTGGCGACGCATCCCAACCGCGCCTACAGCCGCGAAGTGCTGCTGCACCGCGTGTGGGGCTTTGAGTACTGCGGTGGCACGCGCACCGTCGACGTGCACATCCGACGTATTCGCTCCAAGGTGGGCCCACAGATCGCGGCGCACATCACCACCGTCCGTGGCGTGGGTTATCTGTTTAAGGACTAGATTTCCACCACAAAGGGGACAGGCACCTTTGTGGTGGTTTTGATGCAGATGCGGGTTCCTCTCGAATCTGCAACAGAACTTAAGCATTCCTAAAAGATTGCGTTCTCATACACGTTCGCCCGCATATTGGGGTACAACTCAACGTGAACAATGATGGCCCGCCACATGTTTGGCGGGCCTTTGGTTATTTGACGAAAGGATCGCAGCTATGAGCGAGTACGATTCCCAGCGTCCCCAGGATGCGGGCAACGCCGGCGAGACCCAGCAGCAGCCGCGCGTGCAGGTGGAGTCGACGCCTGCCGACAGCAACATTCCCTACGTGCAGGCCTACGACACGCAGACCGGTCAGCCGCTGGGCGGTCAGCAGGTTGTAAACAAGCACACGGTGGTCAAGACCAAGACCAAAAAGCTGCCGATCTTTATTACGGCGCTCGCCGGCTGTGCATGCGGCGCCCTGCTAGTCATCGCGCTCATTATGAGTGGCACGCTCAACATTGGCGGCGGAAAGAATGCCGTGACGGCGGGTGCTTCGGGTTCGTCGACGCAAAAGATTACGATCGACTCCGAGGACACCACGCTGGCCGAGGCCGTTTCTGCCAAGGCCCTGCCCTCCGTCGTTTCCATCACCGCCACTTCGAGTGGCAGCCAGAATGGCTCGCTTTCGCAGTCTGCCGATGAGTCGGATAGTTCGGGCAGCGTCGGTTCGGGCGTGGTGCTCGATACCGAGGGCCACATCCTCACCAACAACCATGTGGTCGATGGCTATGACCAGTACGTGGTTACCATGGACGACGGCACCACCTACGAGGCGGAGTTCGTGGGTAACGATGCTTCGAGCGACCTGGCCGTCATCAAACTCAAGGATGCAGACGCCTCCAAGCTCACGCCGATCGAGATCGGTGATTCCTCCAAGCTCAACGTGGGCGAGTGGGTCATGGCGATCGGTTCGCCGTTCGGCAACGAGCAGTCTGTCTCCACGGGTATCGTGTCGGCGCTGTATCGCTCCACGGCCATGAGCTCTACCAGTGGTAACACCATCTATGCCAACATGATCCAGACCGATGCCGCCATCAACCCGGGTAACTCCGGTGGTGCACTCGTTAACGACAACGGCGAGCTCGTGGGTATCAACTCGCTCATCGAGAGCTACTCGGGCTCCAGCTCGGGCGTGGGCTTTGCTATTCCCGTTAACTACGCCAAGAACATTGCCGACCAGATTATCGACGGTAAGACGCCGGTGCACCCGTACCTGGGCGCCACGCTTTCGAGCGTCAACGCGCTCAACGCTCGCACCAACAAGCTAAGCACCGATAGCGGCGCGTATGTGGCGAGCGTCGTCGAGGATGGTCCCGCCGCCAAGGCCGGCATCCAAAAGGGTGATGTCATTACCAAGCTGGGCGACGACGAGATTACGAGCGCCGATGGCCTAATCATCGCGCTGCGCAGCCACGAGGTGGGCGAGAAGGTCGAGATCACGCTCGTGCGCGGTAAGGAAGAGAAGAAGGTCACGGTTGAGCTGGGCTCTGACGAGGAGCTGCAGAGCCAGCAGCAGGACGACAGCGCGACCGACACCGGCAACGGCGGTATTACCGACGAGCAGCTGCGCCAGTATCTGGAGGAGCTGCTGGGCCAGCAGGGCCAGGGTCAAGGCTACGGTCAGGGTTTCTAACGAGCCGTATCACACATACCGATGCCAGAGGGGCCGTCCCACCAATGCGGGACAGCCCCTCTTTTCTTATTGATCCGTTGGGGGCGGAGGAAAACGGATCATTGTGAAATGGTAAGGGCATGGTTTGATCGCGCGATCCACCCCGGTCTGGCGGCTGCCGATTCGGTGCGGTTCGAAAGGGTTATTCGGCCCCATTGCGACCGGTGGTACTCTAGTATCCGTTTGAAATCGAGCGAAGGAGTGCCGCTATGGAGCAATCGAGCCTGTTTGGTGACGGTGTGGACATCGATACCGAAACGCCCGCGAGCGCGGATGCCGCCGCACCGACCGACGCCCGTGCCCAGGCGGCAGCGCGCGCGGCCGAGCTGCGCCACGAGCTCGATTACCACGCCTATCGCTACTACATGCTCGATGCGCCCGAGATCACGGACGCCGCCTTTGACAAAATGCTCGTTGAGCTCCAACAGATCGAGGCGACCTACCCCGATTTGGTAACGCCCGACAGCTACACCCAACGCGTGGGCGGCTACGTGAGCGAGCAGTTTACGCCGGTCACGCATATGGCGCGCATGTATTCCATGGACGATGCCATGGATCTGGACGAACTTGACGCGTGGCTCCAGCGCGCCGAGGATGCGCTCGGTGCCGGCAGCGTCACCTATACCTGCGAGCTCAAGATCGACGGCTTGGGCGTCGCGCTTACCTACCAAAACGGCACCTTCGTACGCGCGGCCACACGTGGCGACGGCACCACGGGCGAGGACGTGTCGCTCAACGTCCGCACCATCAAGGACGTGCCCATGCACCTGTCCGAGCCGGCGCTCGCCCACATGGGTGCCGACCGCGAGCGCACTATCGAGGTGCGCGGCGAGGTCTATATGCCCAAGGGCAGCTTTGTTCGTCTGAACGACGAGGCCGATGCCGAGGGGCGCGACCCCTTCGCCAACCCGCGCAACGCCGCCGCTGGCAGCCTGCGCCAAAAGGATCCCAAGGTCACGGCGCGCCGCGACCTAGCCACCTTTATCTATGCCATCGCCGATACCGACCCGCTGCACGTCCACAGCCAGCGCGAGTTCCTCGATTGGCTGCGTAGCGCCGGCTTTAGTGTCAATCCCAACGTGGCACGCTGCGCCACGCCCGCCGAGGTCCACGAGTTCTGTGCCCAGGCGCTTGAGCACCGCGGTGACCTGGACTACGACATCGACGGCGTGGTCGTAAAGGTTGACAGCTTCCAGCAGCAGCTCGATCTGGGCTTTACCGCCCGCGCGCCGCGCTGGGCCATTGCCTTTAAGTTCCCGCCCGAGGAAAAGCAGACCGTCCTGCGCGAAATTCGCATCCAGGTGGGCCGCACCGGTGTGCTCACGCCGGTCGCCGAGTTCGACCCGGTGACGGTCGCCGGCTCCACCATCGCGCGCGCCACGCTGCACAATATCGACGAGATCCGTCGCAAAAACGTGCGCGAGGGCGACACCATCATCGTGCACAAGGCGGGCGACGTAATACCCGAGGTCGTGGGCCCGGTGCTCGATAAGCGCCCGGCCGATTCGGTCGACTGGCACATGCCCGAGGTCTGCCCCGTGTGCGGCAGCCCCGTTGTCCACGAGGATGGCGAGGTCGCCTACCGCTGCGTGTCCATCGACTGCTCCGCGCAGCTCAAGGAGCGCCTGCTCCACTGGGTGAGTCGCGGCTGCATGGACGTCGACGGCCTAGGCGACGAGATTGTCGACAAGATGATTGCCGCCGGGCTGATCCACGACGTCGCGGACTTCTACCAGCTCACGGTCGACGATATCGCCGGCCTGGACACGGGGCGCACCTATGCCAGCTCCAACAGCAAAAAGGGCGTCAAGAAGGGCGATCCCATTCCGGTAGGCCTCAAGACGGCCGAGAAAATCATCGCCGAGCTCAACAAGTCCAAGAGCCAGCCGCTCGGCCGCGTGCTGTTCGCCCTGGGCATCCGCCACGTGGGCAAGAGTGTGGGCGAGGTCATCGCCGAGCGATTCCTGTCGATTGACAAGCTTATCATGGCGAGCGAAGAGGATATCGCCGAGTGCGAGGGCGTTGGTCCCAAGATTGCGGCGAGCGTCAAGCAGTTCCTGGCCGTGCCCGAGAACCTTGCCGTGCTGGAGCGCCTGCGTCAGGCGGGTCTGTCGCTCGAGGTCGACTTGGGCGCCGCGCACGCGCAAGCCGCAGCCGACGCCGGCGTGACGGGCGAGCTCGCCGACGCACAGCCGCTTGCGGGTTTGACCTTCGTGCTCACCGGCACGCTCGTCAACCGCACACGCGACGAGGCGGGCGCGGCGCTCAAGGTGCTCGGCGCCAAGGTTTCGGGCAGTGTGTCGAAGAAGACGAGCTACCTGGTTGCCGGCCCCAAGGCGGGCTCCAAGCTCACCAAGGCCAAGCAGCTGGGTGTGCCCGTGCTGGACGAGGATGCGCTCGAGCAGATCCTGGCGACTGGTCAGGTGCCCCAGGCTTAGCGCATTGATAGCCTAATTGAAGAACCGACCGGAAAGCATGATTGAACTGCCTTCCGGGCGGATCTTATTTGGACGGGGTAACGGGCGCCGTGATCTGCGTCACGTAGGTCGCGGGGTCGTCGCTGATGATATCATCGATCAGGGCAATCTCGCGCGATGGACCGGCGGGCGTCAGGTTATGTTCGCGCATATAGCCGAGCAGCTGCTCATAGCGCGGGCCCGCTTGCCCGTGCGTGCCGCGGAAGCTTATGGTCAGGCAGCGCGCGGCGGGTCGTGTCTCGACGTCGCCCAAGTACTCATCGGTGTCATCGAGCAGCAGAAAGACCTCGTCGTAGCCGTTAAAGTCGCCGGCTGCGAGACGCTTGGCGCTGATCCCAACGCCCAAGTTGCCCAGAAAGACAAAGGTCTCGTGCTGGCCCTTCTGCAGCTGACGAATCTGCCACTCCAGCGCATAGGCGTCGGTAGGGTTGACGCGTTCGCGCAACACGGCGCAGCGAAGCTCGGGCGCATCGATTATGCAAATGGTATCGAGCTCGGTGTTCAAGGCGTCATGCAGCAGGGCAAGTCGGTTATCGATCTTGCGCGACACACGTTCGAGCTCGTGGCGCTTGTGCTCGATGAGCTCCTGCTGCTGAGCCAGCTGCCGCTGCATAAGGTCCACATCGCGCGTGGTCACAAACTCGCGGATTTGCGCGAGCGGCAAGTCGAGAACACGCAGGTGGCTGATGGTGTTGAGAGTGGAGAGCTGCCGCGATCCGTAGTAGCGGTACCCACTTGCCGGATCGATGTGCGCCGGGTCCAGCAAGCCCATCTGCTCGTAATGGCGCAACGTGCCCACGCTCAGGTTAAACAAGCGCGCCACTTCGCCAATGCGGAGCAGGCCCTCGGTATGTTCAGTTGGCGAGTCGGTCATAGGACCGCTCCTTTCGATAAAAAGCAGGGGAGGGGAGCCAGACTTGCGTCGCCTCGCTACGCCACCAACTTGTCAAAAGCTCCGCGGCGGTTGAGCGCGGTAAACGCGACGACACGCAAATGACCGCCGACAGAATCGACCCGCACGGCGAGGCGATACCCATGGGAAACAATGTATCGGAATAGGCATTCGACAGCAGCCACGCGCCCGGCACGCGAATGAGCGCCACGGCCAGCACGTTGTGCGCAAAGCCGATGTAGCTCTTGCCATACGCAGCGAAAAAGCCGCTAAAGCAAATGTGGATGCCGGCAAAGATTGCGTCGAAAATGTAGCTGTGCATATAGCCGGTACCGGCCGCGACCACCGCAGGGTCCTTGGCAAAAAAGCCAATAAACGCCGGCGCCACCAGCCACATCAGCACCGTGATCAGGCAGCCGTACACCACCGAGATCGTCATGGCGTCCTTGAGCACCTGACGTGCACGATCGCCCTTGCCCGCGCCGGCGTTTTGCGCCGTGAGCGCGCTGACGGTGGCACCCATGGAGCTCGGCACAATGAACAAAAAGCTGATCATCTTTTCGACCAGGCCCACGGCAGCGGCGTCGACCAGGCCGCGATGGTTAGCGATGACGGTGATGAACATAAATGCCACCTGGATGCAGCCGTCCTGTACGGCCACGGGCACGCCGATTTTAAGAATGCTGCCGAGCACCTCGGGCTGGGGACGCAGGTCGCTGCGCTTAACATGGATGTTCGTGCGACGGCTCTTGAGCCACACGAGCGCGAGGGCAACGCTTGCCGTCTGGGCAGTTACCGTGCCGAGCGCCGCGCCCACGGGGCCGAGCCCCATGTGGCCGATAAACAGAAAGTCGAGCGTGATGTTAATGATGCACGCGACGCCAATCACGTACATAGGCGAGCGCGAATCGCCCAGGCCGCGAAAGATGGCCGAGAGGATGTTGTATGCGGCGATAAACGGAATGCCGACAAAGCAGATACGCAGGTAGGCAGCGGTGCCTTCGACCGCCTCGGGCGGCGTGCCAATGAGCGCCACAACCTGCGGGCATAGTGCAAACAAGATGACGGCCAGTACCACCGAGACGCCCATAAACAGCGTGATAGTGTTGCCGATGGCGGTCTCGGCACGGTCAAACCGGCGCGAACCCACGGCGTGGCCGACGATGACCGTCGTTCCCATGGCCAGGCCCACGAGCGTCACGGTAATGATATAGAGCGTCTGCGCGCCATTGCCCACGGCGGTGATGCCGGCGGCGCCGCTAAACTGCCCCATCATGTACAGGTCGGCCATGCCGTAGAGCATCTGCAAAAAGTACGAGAGCATATAGGGCAGGGCAAAGACCGCGATGGTCTT
>UQWK01000065.1 GCA_900544725.1 uncultured Collinsella sp. | reverse complement strand
TGCCGCCCTCCATCTCGCAGATCTTGGCGGCAACGAGGTCACACGTGGGATTCTGAAGGCGGCTATAGAAGTAGCCCGACTCCTCCAGGTCGAACAGCTTGCCCATATGCTCGGACGTGTCGTACTTCCACGTGGTGGACTGGTAGATGGGCACCTGACGCGGCTCCGCATCGCCCGGACGATAGCCGCCCTGAACACACGTGGTACCGATGGTCTGATCGCTCATATCTAGCTCCCTTGCTCGGGTTTTGTTTTATTCGGTTCACGATACCGCTCCCGCGCACCCCTCTCAACCCATCCCGCCGATAGGTTATGGGACAAAGTAATCAGGTTTATTTGTCGCAAATCTGAAAGGTTGAGTTCGATGGCGAAAAACAATGAGATATGCACCGCGGTCTCAATGAGCAAATGCGCCGGCAAGGGTACCATAGGCGGGTACACCGCATTTAAGGAGAGGCACATGAAACAGATTGATACCGCCCAGCTCGACACCGCCGCCTGCCAGACTCAAGCTGCCGAATACCACGCTCGAGGCTTCAACTGCGCCCAGGCCGTTGCCTGCACGCTCGCGCCCGCCGTCGGACTCGACCCCGAGACCGCCTTTACCCTCACCGAGGGCTTCGGCGCCGGCATGGGCGGCATGACCGAGACCTGCGGCGCCATCTCGGGCGCCGTGGCCATCATGGGCTTTGTGATGAGCGATGGCATGGAAAACCCCAAGACCAAGGGACAGACCTACAAGCTGTCGCGCGAGATCGCCAAGCGTTTTGGCGAGAAGAACACGACGACCGTCTGCGGCACGCTCAAGGGCATCGGATCGGATAAGGGTCCGCTCCGCAGCTGCCCCGGTTGCATCGACGATGCCATCGAGATCGCCTGCGATGTGCTAAAGCAGCTCGCCGAGTAAACGGCAGCAACAGAAAAACGACGGCCGGCGCGCTTGGAATCCATCCAAAAGCACGCCGGCCGTCGCCGTCAGAACTCGGCAAATTCGGGAGCGCCGACCTCGATCTCCTCGCGTCCCGCCATAAGCTCGCGCATCTTGGCGCAAAATGGCTCCTGCTCCCCCGCCTTAAACACCAAGTGAAGTGTCACGGCATCCGCGTAATCGGTATCCGAAACCTTGGCGCCCGAATCCTGCGCCAAACGAAGCACCTGCTCATACTGCGGATAGGCCACATGCACGTCAACCGGCACGACACTCGTCATCTCAACGATCTGCCCGGCCTCCTGAGCCGCGGCCACCGCCGCCTGCGTTGCCGCAGTATAGGCGCGCACCAAGCCACCAGGCCCCAACAGCGTGCCACCAAAATAGCGCGTCACCACGCAGCAAACATTTTTGAGCCCCGCACCGCGCAGCACCTCGAGCGTAGGCATGCCGCTCGTGCGGCTCGGCTCACCATCATCGCTCTGGCGCTCGCGCCCATCGACCAAAATCCACGCGGGAACATTGTGTCGAGCGTCGTAATGACGCTTGCGAACCATCTCGATAAAGGCATTCGCCTCATCCTCGGACTCAATATGGACCAGCTGGGCAATAAACCGGCTCTTGCGGTCCACAAACTCGCCCGAAGCCTCAATATTCGATTGCAGAGTAAAATAGCTGTCCAACAAAGCCCCTCAATAGAATAAAGCGCAGCAACAAACAGCCTCAATAATACGGCAAAGGCCGTACCGATAACCCCGGTAAATAGAACGGCAACGCCGATGACCAGGCAAAAACAGCGAGATGCCAAGAACGGAACCGCCGATGATTCCGCCAACGAAAGCGAGAGCCCGTCAGCGCGAGCAAGGTGCCTTGAAAGACGAGGGCATTGACCTTATGGTCATACCCGAAGGCTTGAAAGGCAGATTGCCGCGCTGACGGGTTCGCAGCGTCAACAAAGTGCCGAGTGGGCCGATAAGCCGGGTTCTGTCGTGAACGGTCATTTATCTTGTCTGCACGTTACCATGCAGCTCCACGCACGCTACCCGAACGCGGACCGGGCCGGCCCATAGCGTTCCTATTCGCGCTTGCTCCGGATGGGGCTTGCCAAGCCGCCGTGTTACCACGACGCTGGTGGTCTCTTACACCACCGTTTCAGCTTTTCCCTTTACGCCTTGCGGCGCAGGTGGGAGTCTTCTTTTCTGCGGCGCTTTCCGTCGGATCACTCCGCCCGGCCGTTAGCCGGCATCCCGCCCTCTGGAGCCCGGACTTTCCTCACGTGTGCTGCAAGCAGCACATCGCGCAACCGTCTGGCCCACTCAGCAGTGCAAGAGTGTAGCACACCGTTGCCGCAGGCGATGGCACAACACAAGCGTTCGACACGATAAACCAAGAACCACGCTATGCAGTACAATAGGGTCGTCGATGGGCAACGTCGTCAGTCGAGACGCGACCGCGCTCCGCACCCCTCCGTCTACTCGGTGCGTTCCCGCCTCCTCCCCGAGGCGGGATGTCGGCATTTTTTCATGCACCGACAACCCAATAGCCCGTGGACAGCCCGGGCAGCATCGCGCACCTCAGCAACAAATGCAAAAAGGGACCCGTCCATTGCGGACGGATCCCTTAAAACAAGTGATCGTCAAACCGATTTACTCGGCGTCGGTCTCCTCGTCCTTCTTCTCGGAAGGCAGCGGGGTAACCTCGATCTCGACGCCCAGAGTCTCAGCAGCGGACTTCATGGACAGGGAGATACGACGACGGTCGAGGTCGATCTCCATGACCTTGACCTGAACCTTGTCGCCCACGTGGGTGACCTGAGAAGGCTGATCGACGTGCTTGTTGGCCATCTCGGAGATGTGCACCAGGCCCTCGATGCCCTCGCCCAGGTCGACGAAAGCGCCGAACGGGACAAGCTTGGTCACAGTGCCCTCGACGATAGCGCCGACGGGGTACTTCTTGACCAGTGCGCGCCACGGATCCTCGGTGGTCTGCTTGAGACCCAGGGAGATGCGCTCGCGGTTGAGATCGACGTCGAGAACCTCGACCTCGACCTCCTGGCCGACCTTGACAACCTCGGAAGGATGGTTGACGTGGTTCCAGGAGAGCTCGGAGATGTGGATGAGGCCGTCGATACCGCCGAGGTCGACGAAGGCGCCGAAGTCGACGATGGAGGAAACGGTGCCCTGGAGACGCATGCCAGACTTGAGCTTGGACAGGATCTCGGAGCGCTCGGCCTTACGAGACTCCTCGAGCACGACGCGACGGGAGAGGACGACGTTGTTGCGGTTGCGGTCCATCTCGATGACGCGGGCCTCGATGCGGGTGCCCATGTAGGAGGTGAGGTCCTTGACGCGACGGAGGTCGACGAGGGAAGCGGGCAGGAAGCCACGCAGGCCGATGTCGAGGATCAGGCCGCCCTTGACAACCTCGATAACCTCGCCCTCGACGTTCTCGCCGGAGTTGAACTTCTCCTCGATGCGGTTCCAAGCACGCTCGTACTCGGCACGCTTCTTGGAGAGGACCAGACGACCGTCCTTGTCCTCCTTCTGGAGAACTAGGGCCTCGATGGGATCACCGAGTGCAACGATGTCTGCAGGGTTAGCGTCCTTACGGATGGACAGCTCGCGGACCGGGATAACGCCCTCGGACTTGAATCCGATGTCAACGAGCACCTCGTCATGCTCGATCTTAACGACAGTGCCGTTAACGAGATCGCCCTCATCAAAGTCGGTAATCGTACCGTCGATGAGGTTGTTCATCTCCTCCTCGTTGACATCGTCAAGAGAGAAAATGGACGAGTTCTGAATCTCACTCAAAGGTGGACCCCTTTCGAACTACGGGGCCCCGATTGCTAGGACCTACAGAAGGGTGCGACAAGCACACAACGTTTAGGAACACTCGGGAGCCGACAGATACTAATGTGACGCTTATGCAATCACGTTCGTATAGGTTACGGGGAAATGGGTTCGATTTCAAGCGTGAACTGCGTTTTTTTACTCGTGTGGAGACTTTTTCGTAATCTTATGGACAGCTGTCTCCACAACTTGACGATAAGCAGTTTGCCCATACGCCTTTGAGGTAAAGTATCCGGAGCCAACGATTCTAGAACGATTTATCGAGAAAGGTGCCCGCGTGCTCAAAGCAGTCGTTTTCGATATGGACGAGACGCTTCTTAGCATTAACCTCAACGCATTCATCCTTCGGTATTTTAAGGATGTCTCGTCGATGCTCGCGGACATCGGGCGACGCAGTCGCGGTGGCACGATGGCACGCCTCGGCACCATCTTGGTCGACCTCAACGCCAACCGCCGCAGCGGCACGGATAATCGCACCAATCTTGAGTTTTACCAAGAAGAGGTTGAGCGCCGGTGCGGCATTTGCCTCTCGGACCCACTCATCTACGAGGCGTTTACCTACTATGACCGCGAAGTTCTTCCGCACAAGAACGACGATGTCATTAACGCCCACGCCATGCCCGGCGCGCACGCCGCGCTCCAGGCCGTACAGGACGCAGGACTGCGTTGCGCACTCTTCACCAACCCCAGCTTTCCGCAGGGGGCCATCGAGTGCCGCATGGGTTGGGGTGACCTGACCGACGCCCCCTTTGAGCTCGTCACGCACATGGGAAACACCACCCGCTGCAAGCCCGATGCCACCTACTATCTAGAGCAGCTTCAGGTGATGGGGCTCGAGCCGCACGAGGTCCTTATGGTGGGCAACGATCCCAAACGCGACTTCCCCAGCCCCGCCTGCGGTATTCAAACCGCCTATGTTGGCCAGGGCAGGCCCAGCCGAGCCACCTGGCGCGGAACCATGGAAGACTTCGCCCACGACTTCAACGCCGTAGTAGAAGCCTTCTACGAACACCAAGTAGCCAACGAACTGTCTTAACAGACTTGGGTTTTGCCGATCATGATGTTGAGGATCTCGACGTCGGTGTCCTTCATGCCCACGCGGCCCACGTAGCCCATGCTGGCGATCGTCTGCTCGACGGTATCCTGGATGAGGCCCTCGCCGGCACGGAAGCCGCGGCCCTGCATGGCCATATCATGGCCCAGAATCGCCGCATCGACGGCAGCGGAAATCTTGGCGGCGCAGCTCGCCTTGGCGCCATCGCACACGATGCCGCCAACGTTACCGAGCGTGTTCGAGACCGTCGCGCCAATCTGCTCACGCGTGCCGCCGCACAGCCAGGTAATCGCGGCACCGGCACCGCATGCGGCGCAAATAGCGCCACAAAACGCCGAGAGCGCACCAATATAGCTCTTGATATGCACGGCGATAAGATCGGACAGCATCACGGCGCGAACCAGGCGATCATGGTCGCAGCGCAAATACTCAGCATACTCCATAACAGGCAGCGCGCAGGTAATGCCCTGATTGCCCGAGCCGCACACGATGGCGACCGGCAGCGCGCAACCGTTCATGCGAGCGTCGGACCCGGCGGCTGCACGGGCACGGGCACGGCAGGCGACGTCATCGGCACGTGCGCCCAGCAGCGTACGGCCCACCTCGGCGCCCCAAGCGTGCGCCAGGCCCTCGGCACTGATCGCACCGTTCAGCTCAATCTGACGCTCAACGGCAGCGCGGGCGTCATCGATGTCGCCGTCCTCGATAAAGTCGATGATGGACTCAATCGACATGGGTGTGTCGGCGCTATCTGCCGCACGCTCGGCCACGACGCGCTCGGCGCAGGCGGCACACTCCCCCGCCGACTTGCCGCATACCGGAATACCATCGAGCGTATGACACGTGACATTGGTGTGGTGGTCGGTAATCTCGACGACCGCGGTATGGCCCCCGGCCGTGGCGGTCACCTTGATGTAGAGGTTGGGCACACCCTCGACAAGCGACACATCGCAGTAGTCCGTATCAGCAAGCAGCTCGGCCACGCGGGCGCGATCCGCGTCATCGACGCTCTCGAGCACCTCGAGCGCACTCTTGGCGTCGCCGCCCACGGCACCCAGCACGGCCGCCGCTTCAATACCGTGCATGCCGCCCGAGTTGGGCACGGTCACGCTCTTAACGTTCTTGATGATATTGCCCGAGCAGGCAACATCCATATGATCGGGTTCGCAACCGAGTGTCTGGCTCGCCAGCGCCGCTGCATAGGCAACGGCAATGGGCTCGGTGCAGCCGAGCGCACAGACAAGCTCGCGGTTCAAGACATCGCAAAAAGCGGCATCGCGGATGGAATCGGTAGACATAGGTATCTCCTGCTTACATAACGAACTGGGCTCTCGATAATAGTTAACTCTTTTATTTGATAACAATGCATCAGAAACCGCAACCATGGTTCCGACGGACGGCGCTTAAGCGCAATCTGACGGCATTCATTCATGAAAAGCCGGTCTTGTTGCATGCTAAAGCGTTTGACCAAAAAACGCCCGAGCGTTTACACAAAAGTCGCGCTATCATGCAGTCGAACGCGGTAAAACCTTTAGCAATTCCGCCGCACGGACCAGAGAGGAACCACTCATGAAGATTGGTATCGGCAACGACCATGCCGCCGTCGAGCTCAAGAACATCATTTCCGAGCACCTTAAGGAGCGCGGCTGCGAGGTCGTGAACTTTGGAACCGACACCTCCGAGAGCTTTGATTACCCCATCGCCGGCTACAAGGTGGGTAAGGCCGTTGCCAACGGTGACGTCGATCTGGGTATCCTGATCTGCGGTACCGGCGTCGGTATCAGCCTGGCCGCCAACAAGGTCGAGGGCGTACGCGCCGTCGTGTGCTCCGAGCCCTTCAGCGCCAAGCTCTCCCGCATGCACAACAACACCAACGTGCTTGCCTTTGGCGCCCGCGTCGTGGGATCTGAACTCGCCAAGATGATTGTCGACGAGTGGCTCGACGCCGAGTTCGAGGGTGGTCGCCACGAGCGTCGCGTCAATCTCCTCAACGAGATCGACCACACGCGTGGCCTCAAGGTCGTCGACGAAGCCTAAAGACTTACAAAGCCATACGCTAACGCCAGCCCCCGCCCGAAAGAAACGTCCGGACGGGGGCTCTTTAGTAGATTTGTGGGCATTTAACAAAAGTCTACTGAAATAAAAAGAGCGCCGCGGATGGAATTCCGCGGCGCCCAAGCCACACGCTAACAGCTTTAAGGAGTCAAAGCTGGTTTAGCCAAAGAAGCGCTTGATCTCGATCTCGGCGTTCTCCAGGCAGTCGGAGCCGTGGATCACGTTGGCGTTAACATCGACAGCGAAGTCGCCGCGAATGGTGCCGGGGGCAGCGTCAAGCGGGTTGGTGGCGCCCATGAGGGTGCGCATCTTGGAGACAGCGGAGAGACCGGAAACGACCATCTTGACGACCGGACCGCTCGTCATAAAGTCGCAGAGACCGCCAAAGAAGGGCTTGTCGGCCAGATGGGCGTAGTGCTCCTCGACGGTAGCGCGCTCGAGCGTGGTCATCTCCATGCGCTCGATGACAAGACCGCTGCGCTCAATGCGAGCAACGATCTCGCCGATCTTACGGTCGCGCACGGCGTCGGGCTTAATCATGATGAAGGTCTTCTCGATAGCCATAAGGTAGCCTTTCAAGTAGGTTCGCGCGTGCCCAAGTCCCATTCCGGCACCCGCCTGGACTGCATCGTAACAGAGTTTTAGCTGCAGTTAAACAAAAAGCTGTTTATTGAAACGCTGCAATTTATTAAAGCGCTCCATATGTGTCACTTCTGTTTCGAAGCCCGATTAGAGTACCATCCGACCGTCCATCAACCGCATCGAACCGAGCGGGCGGTCGGTTGCCACCCGCGAACGTATCTCCTTCACAACCTGCCCAAAGGTCCTACAGAAGTTCTCGACAAGCCCCTCCCCCTTAGCAACAAAATACGGACGCCCACATCAGCAGGCGCCCGTAAAGCGAAAACGATTTATCAATAAATGGACAATACGGCTTCAGCCAAACCTCTACTTTGCCCCGTGACCCATCTCGACGACCTTGGTCAGCGACCCAAACACGCCCTCGTCGGCCACGAGCTGTGCCTCGGCACGCTGCAGCTGCACGCCCACGGCGGCAGGGGCGGTACCGCCCTCGGTCGTGCGTGCGGCGACAATCGACGGGATATCGAGCGCCTCGGTAATGTCGCGCTCAAAAAGCGGGCTTGCCTCCTGGAACACCTCAAACGGCAGATCCTCAAGATTGCAGCCGCGCTTCTCGCACATCAGGACCAGATGTCCCACCACGGCATGTGCCTCGCGGAACGGCAGGCCACGCTTGGCCAGGTAATCGGCAACATCGGTAGCGGCAAGGTGCCCCACGCCGCACTCGCGCGCCATGACATCCTCGTTGACGGTCCAAGTCGAAATCATTCCGGCCATAACGGACAGGCACTGCATGAGCGTATGGGCGGTATCGAGCGCGCCCTCCTTGTCCTCCTGCAAGTCCTTGTTATATGCGAGCGGCAAGCCCTTCATGGTCACGAGCAACTGCACCAGGTTGCCGTACACGCGACCGCTCTTGCCGCGGATAAGCTCGGCAAAGTCGGGGTTCTTCTTCTGCGGCATGATAGACGAGCCGGTGGAGTAAGAGTCTGAAAGCGTGATAAAGCCAAATTCGGAGCTCGACCACAGCACGATCTCCTCGGAAAGACGCGACAGGTGCATGGCCATGACGGAGCCGGCGTAATGCAGGTCGAGCAGGAAATCACGGTCGGAAACCGCATCGAGCGAGTTGGGAATCACGCCCGCAAAGCCAAGTTCGGCAGCCGTCATCTGGCGATCGAGCGGATAGCTCGTACCGGCAAGCGCGGCAGCACCTAGTGGACAGTTGTCGGCGGCATCAAAGGCGGCCTTCAGGCGCGTAAAGTCACGCGCGAACATCCAGGAATATGCCAGCAGATGATGCGACAGCAGCACGGGCTGAGCGTGCTGCATATGCGTGTAGCCCGGCAGAATCACCTTGTCGTACTTCTTGGCCGCATCCACCAGCACATGGCGCAGCTCAAGATTGGCCTCCATGAGCTCCTTGGCCAGTGCCTTGACGCCCAGGCGCGTGTCGGTCGCCACCTGGTCGTTGCGCGAACGTCCGGTATGCAAGCGCTTACCGGCCTCGCCGATGCGACGCGTCAGCTCGCTCTCGATGGACATATGGATGTCCTCGTCGTTGATATCGAAGGTAAAGTTACCGGCATCGATATCCTGTTCGATTCCGGTCAGGCCCTCGGCAATCGCCTGCTCGTCCTCGGCACTGATGATGCCTTGGGCGGCCAGCATCTTGGCATGCGCCTTAGAGCCAGCGATATCCTGCTTATAGAGATGTTTGTCGACCGGCAGCGACGCGCCAAACTCCTGCGTGACCTCGGCCACGCCCGCCTCAAAACGACCGCCCCAAAGAGCCATGGAACCGTCTCCTTTCTCCAAATACCAAAACAAGCGTCCAAAGCAATGCGCCATGTCGCTAAAGCGATTTACCAACCGCTAGTTTTGCACATTCCCCACTGCGTGCGGGACCATGTAGCTAATTTGCAAAGAAGTGACGCACCATGCACTTGGCGCCCAACGTCTCCCTCCG
>UQWK01000064.1 GCA_900544725.1 uncultured Collinsella sp. | reverse complement strand
AGGCCTACCTCGTGTACTATCGTGAGGAGCGGATAAAGAAGTCCCTCGGGTGGCTGAGCCCGATGGAGTACCGCAGGAAGCTTGGATACGCCTAGGCGGTCCAGGAAATCGTCCGCACCCCCATTCGATCCCTATTTCACCGCAACTTAGTAGCTACTCGTGGACCAGGCGGGCGCAGAAGTGGCCGTCGTAGGAATCTGCGTTTACGGGGACGCTCTGGAATAGCCCACGGTCGTTTTGGCGTACGGAAACGAGCTTCTTGGCCTGGGCAAACTCGGGGAGCTGTAGGATCTGGGCTTCGGATAGCGGCGCCACGGTAAAGCCGGCGCCCTCGGGAGAGGCCAAGAAGGCATCCACGACCTGCGTGTTCTCTTCATCAAAAACCGAGCAGGTGGCATAGATAAGCTCACCGCCGGCAGCCACGCGCGCGGCTGCTTCCTTGAGCATCGTCAGCTGCAGGCGGGGCAGCTCAGTCGTAACGTCGTTCTCGGTCAGACGCCACGGAATCTCGGGATGACGGCGCATGGTGCCGGTGCCAGAGCACGGCGCATCGATAAACACCGTGTCGAACAGGGCAGGCTCGCCGAGCATCGCGTCAAAGGACGTGAGCACCTCATTGAGCTCGCAGGCATCGCCCGACACCGTGCGAGCACCCGTAATACCCGCCTTATGCAGGCGTGCGAGATTCTGATCACATTTACGATCATGAAGGTCGAGCGCGGTATGCTGGCGTTCGTACCCGGCACGTTTGGCCTGGCACATCATCACATAGGTCTTGGTACCGCGACCGGCGCCAATCTCCAGACAACGACCGGGACGTGTCGCGGCAGTAGCGATAAGCTGGGCGTTAAGGTCCGAGGCGACCGCAGCCGCACGCTCAAACACGCCCGATGCAACCGTGACCTGCGCATCGACCGGAGCATGGCAGCCCGGGAAGACAGGCGCAACGAGCTGCGAGATATACGGATCGGCCTTGGTTGCAAAGGCGTTCTCATGCAGGGCCAGCGGCGCAGGCGCCAGATTGCCGGCAAAGTTGAGCGCGCCCTCGGGCGTATCGAACGAGGCCATAATACGAGCGCACAGCCAGCGAGGAAGACCCATCAAACGCGAAAGGCGAACCAGGCGGCGCTCGGACTCATCCACGTCGGATGCCGTGGCAAAGTCCTCAACGTTGTCCGCAACCTTGTGCAGTACCGCGTTAGCCAGGCCCGCGGCAGACTTAGCACCGCTGCGCACCAGCTCAACACCCTGGCTCACGGCAACGCGGCCCGGCGTATGCAGATAGAGCATCTCGAAGGCCGAGATGCGAAGCGCCGTGCGAACGCGCGGCGCGACCTTTTTGGGCTTATCCAAAAACTGATCGAGCAGATCATCCAAAATGCCCTGCGTGGCGGCAACACCGAGCGCCAAACGCGCGGCAAAAGCGGAATCGCGCTGGTCAATGGCCTTGGCGGAAGCACGGGAAGACAACACGTCGCGTGCGTACATACCGCGACGATCGGCCTCCATCAGTACATCGAGCGCAAGCTTGCGCGCGGGAGACAACTTGCTCATGACAGTACACCCCACGAAAGTTCGGCACCCTGCAGGCCGGCAGCCCAGGCAGAAGCAGCCATGGCACGCTTGCCATCGGGCTTAACCTCAAGCAATTCAACCGCGCCATCGGAAAGGCCCAGGTAAACACGCTTGCTCTTGACGGCAACAGCGCCCTCGCCAAGCGACACATCAGCCGGCGCAGCATCGAGCACGCGAACCGTCTTGTCGGCAATCACACAACGGGCAGGCGCGGTATCGGACGAAGCGAGCACATGACGCACGCAATCGAGCGCCGCCATCTGCGGATCCAGACGCATCTCCTGCTTGGAAATCTTGGCAGCATGAGTGACGAGCGACTCATCCTGCTCAGTCCAAACAGCCGAGCCATCGGCAAGCGAGGGAAGCGTATCGGCAAGCAACTTGCCACCAAGCTCACCAAGCTCCATGGTCAGCGCCTCGGCATGCTTACCGACAACCGATGTAGACGCCTGGGCGCAATAAGCGCCCGTATCCACGCCATGCCCAATACGCATAATGGAAACGCCAGCAACCTCATCACCAGCAAGAATGGCACGCTGAATGGGGGCAGCGCCACGCCAACGAGGCAGCAGCGAAGCGTGAACATTCACAATACCAAGCGGCGCCATATGCAGCACCTCATCAGGCAAAATGCAGCCATAGGCAGCCACACAGAAAATATCAGCCTGCGCAGCCTGGAGCGCCTCAACAACCTCCGGCGTCATACGATTGGCCTCAACAACGGGCAGACCAAGCTCGAGCGCCTTGGCCTTAACGGGAGAAGGCTCAAGCTTCTTACCGCGCCCGCGAACAGCATCGGGACGAGTAATAACAAGCGCAATCTCGTTCCCAGCCTCAACAAGCGAAGTCAACGAAGGCACAGCAAAATCAGGCGTACCCATAAACACAATACGCATAAAGAACGTCTCCCCTCAACCAAAGCCGAGACGGCTACAAATAACAACGGAAAGCCAAGTACCCAGCCCATCCGCAATAACAATTCAACAAGAACAAATATACCCAAAACCAAAGAAAGAGCCGCAATAAAAGCAGCTCTTCCACCAAAGCAATTATCAGCGAAGACGCCCTTCCCTGGCCCGACGGCACCCGGGCGAACCGAGCCAAGAAAACGCAGTCCCCCGGTGCTGAGCGCCCACATATCGTCCCGCGCGCAGTTTCGCAGCGCAGCGAGAATGTTTGAGCACGGGATGATATGTGGGCGCTCAGCACCGGGGACGGTGGGACCTACTCCGTCTCGCCCGGTCGAGCGCCGCGGGCCAGGGCGTCCTGGTACTCCTTGACCGCCTTGATGCGCTGCATAGGTTTGAGTCGCTCGAACATGGTATTGCCGTGCAGGTGATCGATCTCGTGCTGCAGGCACACGCAGAACAGATCGCCCGAGGCCTCGTAGCGAATCAAGTTGGCATCCAAGTCATACGCCTCAACGACAACGTGATCGGGACGCTCGATCTCGCAGCTAATGCCAGGGATAGAAAGGCAGCCCTCGCTAAACGGCACCAGATGGTCACTCTGCTCAACAATAACAGGGTTGATGAGCACGTACGGGTCATAGTCGTTCTTGTCGCTGTAGTCGCAGTCGATGGTGACGAGCTGAATGAGCTCACCGATCTGCGGGGCAGCAAGACCACAACCGCCGTTGTCGAACATCATCTTCTTCATCTTCTCGGCAAGCGCCTCAATCGCTGGGGTGATCTCCTCGATGACGGCGCACTCCTGGCGCAGACGAGGGTCGGGCGACAGTACGATTCCGTTGGCTTCCATGGCCATCCTTTCGGGTTGTTACATCAAATCATAGGCGTCGACGTCAACGATCACGCTCACGCCGCGCACGGAGCCCACCTCTTTGAGGCAGGCGTCGATATCATCAGAGACATGGTACCCTACCGGCGACTTTACAAGCAGATGGAAGCGGTAACGGTCCTTGGCTCTCTCGATTACACACGAAGCCGGACCAAGCACCTGGGGCACGGCGCTCCCCGCCCGCAAAAAGTCGGGCGCGGCGGCATGCCAGCGACGCTTGAGGAGCTTCGCGATACGACCGATGTAGTCCCGCGCGTCATCCGCGTTCGTCGACCATACCAAGATGTTGGCAAGGCGCACGAACGGCGGGTACAGGGCGTCGCGGCGCTGGTCCAGGTCGTAGTCGGTAAAGATCGAGCGGTCGTGCTCGGCGACGGCGCGAATGACCGGGTCCTCGGGCAGATAGGTCTGGATGATAACCTCGCCGGGGCGATCGCCGCGCCCGGCACGGCCAGCGACCTGCTCCAGCAAATCGTAGGCGCGCTCCCCTGCTCTAAAATCGGGAAGCTTGAGGGCAAAGTCGGCATTGACCACGCCCACGAGCGTGACCTCGGGAAAGTCGAGGCCCTTGGCGATCATCTGTGTGCCCAGCAGCACCGCGCAATCGGCGGCATCGAACTGCTCGAGCAGCTTTTTGTGCGCATCCTTGCCGCGCGTGGAATCGGCGTCCATGCGAATGATGGCGACGTCGTCGGGCAGCATCTGGTGCAGTGCGTCCTCGATCTGCTGCGTACCCAGGCCCATTTTTGCCAGGTAGCGGCTGCCGCACTTGGGACAGCGACTCGTGGGCGCCGGATAGGGCTGCACGCGCCAAGACGATCCGCAGGTGTGGCACTGCAGCGTGTGCGTGCGCTCGTGGTACGTGAGTGCGGTGGAACAGTGGTTGCAGGTGGGCACGCAGCCGCATTCGCGGCACATCAGGAAGGGCGCAAAGCCGCGACGGTTGTGCAGCAACACGGCCTTTTCGCGGCGCTCGACTACGCGCTCGAGGCCCTCCATCAGCGGTTTTGAGAACATGGAGCGACTGCCGTGCGCGAACTCGCGGCGCAGGTCGGCAATGCGGACTGTGGGCAACACGGCGTGTCCCGGGCGCTCGGGCATCTCGACACGCGTCCAAGTGGCACCGTTGTACGTGCCGCGACGACAGCGGTCGAGGGCCTCGGCAGAAGGCGTGGCCGAACCCAGCACGAGTGGGCAGCGATAGCGGCGCGCCATCTCAGACGCCACCTCGCGCGCATGGTAGCGCGGGCTGGAACCCTGCTTGTAGCTGGTCTCGTGCTCCTCGTCGATGATGATGAGACCCAAGTCGCTGAGCGGGCAAAAGAGCGCCGAGCGAGCGCCCACGACCACGCGCGCGGCACCGCTGGCGACCATGTCCCACTGGTCCAGGCGCTCGCCAGCAGAAAGACGCGAATGGAACACAGCGACCGTCTCGCCAAAGCGCGAGCGGAAGCGGCCGACGGTCTGGGCCGTCAGCGAGATCTCGGCCACAAGCACGCAGGCCGAACGGCCTGCCGCCAGCACGCGCTCAATCGCCGAGAGGTAGACCTCGGTTTTGCCGGAACCGGTAACGCCATCGACCAGCACCACATCACCATGAGCGTCCAAGCGTGCGCGTTCAATCTGCGCGAGGGCCTGCCGTTGACCGTTGGTGAGTGCCACCGGGGCCTTGCCGCTCGCCGAGGACAGCGTGGTCCGCTCGCTGCAGCCACGCCAAGCGCGGCGCTCTTCCACCACCACGACGCCGCGTTTTTCGAGCGCCTTGATGGTCGCCGACATGCTGTTGTAGAGCAGGTTAAGGTCGCGCGTCGTGACCGGACCGCATTGGAGCGCCTCGATGAGCTGACGCTGACGGACCGCGGTCTTGGGCGGCGTGTAGTCGAAACCCTCGGGCGTGAGCATAACCCAGCGGTTTTGAATGGGTTTGACGGCGGGGCGCTCAACGGCCCACACGCCGTCATCGCCCTTGACCACGCGCGGGCTTCCACCCGGTGGCAAGAACAGGCGCAGGCACTCGGAAAGCGTTGCGACGTACTCGCGGCTCATCCAGCGTGCGATACGGGCGGCCTCGGCGGTAAAGAGCGGCTTGCTGAGGATAGCCTCGATAGGCTTGATGCGCGCGGGATCGAGAGCTTCGTTACCTTGCAGGTCGGTCAGCTCGGACGCGATGTCGACGATGTAGCCCGCGGCAGCACGGTTGCCAAAATGAACTAGAACGGTGGAGCCGATCTGGGCATCGTTGGCGAGTGACGACGGAATGCCGTAGGCAAACGGCTCGGACAGTGCACGGGTCGGGATGTCGAGAACCACGCTCGCGTAGGCGGCGACGGGCTCAGGGGCAGGCTCGGGCTGCGCCGGGGCGGCGACAGGGGCCACGAACTTCGGAGCTCCCTCCGGTTCCGGCGAACCAAACAGCGAAAGTTGCTCGGCCATGGCCCCAGCACCTCCTATCCCATACGTCTTTAGAAACAAGAGCCCCACTCGTGGTGAGCGGGGCTCAGATACATGCGTTTACGCAGCTGCTACAGCGCCATCGTGCGGGCGCGGTCGATGCGCGCCAGACAGTCGTCGCGGCCGACGAGTGCCATGGTCTCGCCCAGCGGGGGGCTCACCATGTTGCCGCAGACGGCGACGCGCACGGCCTGGAACACCACGCGCTTCTTGAGGTCCATCTGCTCGGGCAGCGGCTCAAGCGCGGCGTCGATGTTGGCGGCCGTCCACTCGTCCACGCCCTCGAGCGCGGCCTTGGCGGCATCCAGAATGGCGCCCATGCCTTCCTTGGCCAGACCCTTGTGGACGGACTTCTCGTCATACTCGAGCGTCTCGGCCGTGGCAAAGATGGGAGCGGCGACGGTCACGGCGTCGGCCGGCATCTTGGTGCGCGGCTTGACGATGGCGGCAAGCGCGTCGATCCAATCCTCGCCGTACTCGACATTACCCTCGATGAGACCCGCCTCGTGCAGCTCGGGGACCATGATCTCGTCGGCAAACTGAGCATCGGACATGCCGTTGATATACTCGGCATTGACCCAGTCGAGCTTCTTGGGGTCGAAGGTCGCCGGGTTCTTGGAGATGCGGTCGAGCGAGAACTTGCTGGCCAGGACATCGCGCGGGATAATCGTGGTCTCGCCGTCGAGCGACCAGCCAAGCAGCGCCAGATAGTTGACAAAGGCGTCGGACAGGTAGCCGGCGTCGCGGTACTCCTCCACCGAGGTAGCGCCGTGGCGCTTAGAGAGCTTTTTGCCGTCGGCACCCAAGATCATGGAGATGTGGGCGAACGTAGGCACGGGGGCGCCGAGGGCCTCGTAGACCATGACCTGGCGCGGGGTGTTGGACAGATGGTCGTCACCGCGGATGACGTGGGTGATCTTCATCATGGCGTCGTCGACGACGGTCGCGAAGTTGTACGTGGGCGTGCCATCGGAGCGGAAGATGACGAAGTCGTCGAGCTCCTTGGCGTCGAAGGTCACCTCGCCGTGGACGGCGTCGTGGATGACGACGTCACCGCGGCCCTCGGGCACCTTGATGCGCAGGACGTAGGACTCGCCGGCCTCGATGCGGCGGCGTGCCTCCTCGGGATCAAGATCGCGGCAGCGGCGCTGATAGCCCTGGAAGGGATCCTTGCGCTCCTGGGCGGCCTTTCGATCGGCGTCGAGCTGTTCCTTGGTGCAGAAGCAGGGATAGGCCTTGCCCTCGTCCCAGAGCTTCTGGGCGGCCTGCTTGTACAGGTCCAGGCGCTCGGTCTGTGCGTAGGGGCCGTAATCGCCGCCCACCTCGGGACCCTCGTCCCAGTCCAAGCCCAGCCAACGCATGGCGCGCAGGATAATCTGCGTGTTCTCGTCGGTGGAACGGGTGGGGTCGGTGTCGTCGATGCGCAGGATGAACGTGCCGCCGTTTGCACGGGCGAAAGCCCAGTTATAGATAGCGGTGCGGGCGCCGCCGATGTGCAGCTTGCCCGTCGGTGAGGGTGCAAAGCGGACGCGAACGTCTGATGCCATGGAAATCTCCTCGATTGCAGGATGGATGTCTAACCGCATCAGTATAAAGCAACAAAGCAACCTCCGCACAAAGGGCACCGACCCACTCATTGGGGACAGACTTAAATGACTACCCAATGAGCACCTGGCTGGTCATTTAAGTCTGTCCCCAATGAGTAGGTGCGGAAAGGGTGTGAATGTTGGATTTACGCGATATGATGTGCCCTTGCATATAGAGCTCGGCGGAATGGTAACGGTCGCCGGGACACGTTTTTGAAAGGACAATCATGTCAGAAGAACTTCGTTCCATCCCACCCCAACACGGGTCCTTTGTATTTACGTCGGAGTCGGTGACCGAAGGCCATCCCGATAAGATTGCTGACCAGATCAGCGACGCCGTCCTCGACGCAATCCTCGCTAAAGAAATAGAGCTGCAGGAGCAGGGCTACATTGCGCCCAACGGCGTGCCCGCCAACGTTGAGAACGTCCGCTGCGCCTGCGAGACCCTCGTGACCACCGGCACCGTCATCGTTGCCGGCGAGATCCGCACCCAGGCCTACGTCGACGTGCAGGAGATTGCCCGTGGCGTTATCCGCCGCATTGGCTACAACCGCGCAAAGTTCGGTTTTGACTGCGATACCTGCGGCGTTATGAGCCTCATCCACGAGCAGTCGCCCGATATCGCCCAGGGCGTCGACGAGTCCTTCGAGACCCAGACCGGCGCCACCACCGACCCGATCGACCTGATCGGCGCCGGCGACCAGGGCATGATGTTTGGCTATGCCTCCAACGAGACCAAGACCCTCATGCCCATGCCGCACTACCTGGCGAGCCGCCTGGCCGAGCGCCTGGCCGCCGTGCGCCACGACGGCACCCTGCCCCACCTGCGCCCCGACGGCAAGACCCAGGTCACGGTGCGCTACGAGGACGGCAAGCCCGTCGAGGTCACGACCATCGTCATCTCCACGCAGCACGCCGCCGAGATCGAGGACATGGGCAAGATCAAGGACGACCTCATCGAGCACGTCATCACTCCTGTCATGGCTGCCGAGAACATGCCGTGGGACAACGCCGACATCTATGTGAACCCCACCGGCCGCTTTGTCGTGGGCGGCCCCATGGGCGACACGGGCCTCACCGGCCGCAAGATCATCGTCGACACCTACGGCGGCTACGGCCGTCACGGCGGCGGCGCCTTTAGCGGCAAGGACTGCACCAAGGTCGACCGCTCCGCCGCATACGCCGCGCGCTGGGTCGCCAAGAACGTGGTGGCAGCCGGTCTGGCCGACCGCTGCGAGGTCGAGCTGGCCTACGCCATCGGCGTGTCCAAGCCACTGTCTATCATGGTCGACACCTTCGGCACCGCGCATGTTGCCGAGGACAAGATCGTCGAGGCCGTCGAGAAGACCTTCGACCTACGCCCGGGCGCGATCATCCGTGACCTGGACCTGCGTCGACCGATCTACGAGAAGACGGCAGCCTACGGCCACTTTGGCCGCGAAGACGCCGACTTCACCTGGGAGAAGACCGATCGAGTCAAAGAACTCAAAGCGGCCTGCGGCCTGTAAGCTAGCGAGAAAAGCTACAGCCAAATAACAACACACCAAAAGAAGTACCGGCTCCAACCGGTACTTCTTTTTTATTAATCCGGTGGTGAAGATATTTCGATATGAGCCCACGCTGCGTCACCAGCTAATGAATTTTGCAGCATGCGCACTTCTACCATGTATCCTTAGTCCCGAGGGGCGGGGCATAAGGTCGATCGCGAGTTCCGCACGAGCCGGAGAGCACTTAATGTGCTCTCCGTGCGAGCAGGACTGTCCGAGCAGGCGACCTTATGCCCCGCCCCTCGGGACGACGGAACAGACCAAAGGAGCAGCCATGGCAGGCAAGCCGCAAACACTAGCTACGACCTCGGCATTCGAGATCTTGGGGCCCGTCATGGTCGGCCCCAGCTCATCGCATACCGCCGGCGCCCTGCGGTGCGCACAGGTGGCCGCCAGCCTGCTCGAGGGCCGCATCACCAAGGTCACCTTTGGCCTGTGGAACTCCTTCGCCCACACCTACCGCGGCCACGGCACCGACCGCGCGCTCGTCGCGGGCATCCTGGGCCTCGACACCGACGACGAGAATATCAAGCAGGCCTTCGACCTCGCACGCGAGCAGGGCCTCGACTTCCACTTTGACATCAAGGGCGACGACGCCTCCATCCACCCCAACACCGTCGACATCG
>UQWK01000063.1 GCA_900544725.1 uncultured Collinsella sp. | reverse complement strand
CGATGCCGAAAAGGGCCGCCAGTTTGATGCGGGCCGCGCGACATTTGAGGGCTATATCCAGCAGAACCTTGCCGGCAAGATCGTGGTCTTTGCCCTGGGCACCAATGGTTTGGTAACTGATGACCAGATCGATGCCATCATGGCCGATGCCGGCGACAAGCGTATCGTCGCGTTTGTGAACACACGCAGTCCGCAGCCGTGGGTGGGTTCCACCAACCAGGCTATCGCAAATGCCGCCGCGCGCTACAAGAACGTGCGCATTATCGACTGGTACGGATACAGTGCCAATCGTAACGACCTGTTCGACGGCGACGGCACGCACCTGTCGACTACCGGCGTGACCGAGTACCTCAACCTGATCCACGATGCAGTCAAGAAAGACCTGCCCGTGCATCCCGAGGACCACGCCAACGATCCGCAGCCGGCAGCCGTCAAGTCCGCCGCCGACGCACTCGTCAATGCCCTCGCCTACAAGCCACACAAGCTGGGCGCCGACAAGTAACGCGCAGCCAAATCTGCTCCCACCCGCAGGGGGCGTCGGCCGTGGCCGACGCCCCCTGCGGCAGTTAGGGATACTCCTTTTGCACCGGCACCCGGAAGCACTCCTGGCGCAGCCAATGAAGACCTCTACGGATGAATTCCAAGCCGCTCCGCCGCTCCAGACATCGGTTCCGTGCCTCGCGCCTGCTCCGAGCAATCAAAACAAGCCCTTTTCGCCGCAACCTCAAAGGTCTGTGGGCAAAAAAGGGCAAATATGAGTACTGTTACCATTTTAGTAGCAGGCAAAATCACCCAAATTGACGTTCGTGCGACCCCTACAGCCCCCTAAAGCAGCCAACCTGACTGGTTTAAGGCGTATTGAAGCCAATTTTAATGAACATACTATAGGTTATGTTCATTATCTGTTTGGATGTAAATGCTATTCACTTAGTAACAGTACTCATATTTGGCATTTTTTGCCCACTGCCATATAACTAACGCCCTATAGCAGACGAAAAACAGGCCGCAGCCCATCGCTGCGGCCTGTTCGAAACCCAAAAGAGGCGCTACGCGCTGTAGCCCATCGCGTGCAGCACAAACATGACGACTGTCAGCACCGTAATCACGCCGATAGTCGCCCAAGTGAGCACGTTCCATACGCGGCCGTTGCGGTTGGCGCCCATAATGTGGCGATCCGCCGCGATAACCACCTGGAATACCAAGACTACGGGCAGCAGCACGCCGTTGATGACCTGCGAGGTCATCATAATCTGGAACAGATCGACGCCGGGCATGAGCACCAACACGGCAGAAATACCAATGATGGCCGTAATGATGCCGCGGTAAACCGGGGCCTCATCCCAGCTGCGGTCGGCGCCGCGCTCCCAACCAAATGCCTCGCAGATAGCACTCGACGTAACGCCCGGCAGCACACAGGCAGCCAAAAAGCTCGCTGCGACCAGGCCCGAGGCAAACAGCACCGTGGACCACTGGCCCGCGATGGGCTCCAGCGCGCGGGCGGCATCGGCGGCATCGCTAATCTGAATACCCGCCGGGAACAGCACCGTACCGGTCGTGATAATAATGAAGCCCGCAATGATATCAGCAGCGATCGAGCCGCTCACGGTATCAATACGCTGCAGCACGATGTCGTCCTCGCCCGCATTCTTATCGACCACGTTGTTCTGAGCCAAGAAGATCATCCACGGTGCAATGGTGGTACCAATTGTTGCGACCACGAGCGACACGTAGCTGGGGTCGTTTTGAATATTGGGGACGACCAAGTCGACCGCGACCTCGCCCCAGTTGGGGCCGGCCATAAACGCGGCGACGATGTAGGTCACGAACACGCAGCTTACCAGCAGCAAAATCTTCTCGATGCGCTGGAAACTGCCCGACATGGTAAGCATCCACACCAGCAGCGCCACGAGCGGCACCGAGATGCTCGCCGGAACGCCAAACAGAGCAAGGCCACTCGCGATACCCGCGAACTCCGAGATGGTCACCGCCGTGTTGGCGATCAACAGCGCCGCCATGGCCAGCACGCTCTTGCGCACACCAAAGCGCTCGCGAATGAGCGACGCCAAGCCCTTACCCGTGACGCATCCGCAGCGCGCCGCGGTCTCCTGCGTCACGATAAGCAGCACGGTCATGACGGGAAGCATCCAGAGCATCTTATAGCCATAGCTGGCGCCCGCGCTGGAATACGTGGCGATACCGCCGGCGTCGTTACCCGAAAGCGCCGCCAGCAGACCGGGGCCCATGGCGCCAAAGATGGCCGCGATGGTCAGCTTTTGCTTGGTGCTCGGCTTTTGCTTCGTATTTTGCACGCGACCACCTACCCCATGACCGACATGGTGAGCAGCACCGCGGCGATGCAGTACGCCACACACGAGATCATGACGGCGATGACGTTCATGGCAGTGCCCGACGTGTTAAGGTCGTGCTCGTCGCGCCAGAACAGCACCATCAGATAAATCACAGCGCTCATGTTGCCAACCAGGCAAATGACGGCAGCGATATTAAAGCAACCGGTAAAGAGCTGCTCCTCAAACATAGTGGCATCGGGGAACGCGGCCGTGCGCACCAGCTGCGCGCACAGGTAGGTCACGAGTGACAGAATCAGGCCCATGCCCGTGCTCTGGAAGAAGAATCCCAGGTACGGTTTGGGCTCGTCGTCGTGACCGTCGTACTCGAGGAAGTAGTTCTTGACGAACGACACCATGCGCGAGGCAGCCAGCAGCACGAGCGGCATGGCGCACATGGGGAACACCACCAGATGCGCGGAGCCCAGCGCCGTCCCCAGCACCGTCGCCATAAGGCACGAGGCGATGCCCCACACGACGACCCAGTACTGACGATGCACGAACCAGCTGAGCACGTTCGTCGAGTCGTCCGACGCGCTATCGCCCGAGCCGACACCGGCGATCTGCAGGTCCTCCTGATGCTCCTCGGCGATAACGTCCATGGCGTCGTCGAAGGTCACGATACCCAGGATATGACGGTTCTCGTCGCAGACAGGGATGGCAACCAGGTCGTACTTGGTCATTTCGTCCGTCACGTCTTCCTGGTCCTCGTCGGGCGACACGTAGACCAGATCGCGATAGGCAAGCTGGCCCAGCGTGGCGTCGCGATCGGCCACGATCAGCGTGCGCAGCGAAAGCACGCCCGTCAGCATGCCGCTCGGATCCTCGGTATAGACGTAGTAGACGCTCTCAAAGTCCTCGTCGAGCTTGCGAATCGCCTCGATGGCATCGCCGACCGTCGCTGTGGCGGGCAGCGAGACAAACTCCGAGGTCATGATGCGGCCGGCGGTGTTGTCCTCGTAGCCCAGCAGATTACGAATCGCCTTCTCCTCCTTGACGCCCATCAGGCGCAGGAGCTTCTCGGCCTTCTCATAATCGAGCTCGTCGATCAGGTCGGCAGCGTCGTCCGGGTCCATCATGGCCAGCATCGACGATGCGTCGGTATCGGACAGGCCCTCGAGCATCTCGGTCATGAGCTCGTCGTCATCGAACTCCGAGATGGCCTCGGCGGCCTGTGCCGTATCGAGCTGCGCGAACACCTGCGCGCGCAGGCGCGGGTCGAGCTGCTCGATGATGTCAGCGATGTCGGCAGGGTGCAGCTCGCCGAGCGTCTTGTGCGACACCGAGAGCTGGATGTTCTTAGTCGAGCGATCGAGCAGGTCCATGTAAGACCAGGCGATAATGTCCTCGCTAAGCGGCTTGCCCAAGTGCTTCATAAAGCCCTCGACGACGTGCTCGAGCGTGGGGCTGATTGCACGCAGCAGACCGCGGGCGCCGACCTCGGCACCCAGCAGGCGCAGCTGATTTTCACCCGACATGGAAAACTTGATGTCGTTTACGCGCACGACCTTCATGCCTTGCGTGTCGACGATCTGCTTGTTAAGCACGTCGCGGGCAAGCAAAAGTTCGGTCGGCTGCAAGTACGAAAAACGGATTTCGGTGGCCGAGGTCTTAAGGTGTACACCCGTCTCGTCGATACGGTCGACCCATTTGCGCCAGCTGATCATAAACGGCGTCTTGCCGGGACCACGGAACGCGAGCGACGTCACGTGCGGAAAAACTTCGCCGGTTGCAATGCCAAAATCGTTCACAACGCCGAGCTTTTCGCCGTCGACGTCCAAGACCGGCAATTTGAGCATCTCACTCAGATAATTCAATGGTGCTCCCCATCATGATTCCTACGGACCGCGCGACCATGCCGGCACGCAATCCGTGGACTTTTTGATATGTATACGCATGCGCGGGCGGCACGCCGCTCGGCGCTCACACCCCGTGCACGCGCAGAAAGCACCTGCATGGGGTCATCGACTGTATGGTCGAGGTTTGGATTTCACCTGTAACCTTTCTCTTGACCCTCATTAACCGCAGTAACTATAGCATCAGCATCGCGCTGCGGCGCCGAATTTATGCGCTGCACATTGCAGGCATACCAAACGCTGACGTATCCGTGACACAGTCATTGGGGACGTTCTTACACGGCTACTCTGCGGTGTCGTCGTCCTCGGGGAGTTGGGGGAACACGGCGTTTTTGGGCATGGAAACCTTGGTGAGCGAGGTGAGCTTTTTGCTCAATGCCGTGTCCGTCTTGACCAGGTCGCTGAGCGTCACGATCTTGTAGCCGTCGGCGACAAGGCCGTCGATAATCTGCGGCAGCGCCTCGAGCGTCTGCTCGGCGCACTCATCGCTATCGGTGAGCAGCACAATATTGCCCGGCGTCACCGAGTCGAGCACGGTCGATACTTGCTCGTCAGCGCCGTTGAGCAGCCAGTCACCCGAATCGATATTCCACGAAACCACGGCGGACACCAGGTCCATCGAGTCGATCCAGTTTTGCTCGTCAAACGCGGCGTAGGGGGCACGCAGCAACATCGTCTCGACGCCGGTCGCCGACTTAATCGCCTCGGTGCCCTTCGTGATCTGCTTGCGCACCGTCTCGCGATCCTCGCCCTTGAGCGAATCATCGCTGTAGCTGTTGGAGCCGATCTCGCACCCGGCATCGACAATCGCTTTGGCAGTAGCGGGCGAGGCTTCCGCGGCATCGCCCGAAAGGAAGAACGTCGCCGTGACGCCCTTTTCCTTGAGCACCTGCAAGATCTGCTTGGTCGCGCCACTCGGACCCTCGTCAAATGTCAGGGCCACGTACTTTTCATTGCCCTTGGGCGCTACGCTTGCGCACTCGACTACGCAGTCGGTGGCGGGCACGACCTCGCCGCGGTCCTGCGTCTTGCCTGACTGCTCGCCGACCCATACCTCGGAGCGGCCCTGAACGCCCCAGGTTTTGACATACTCAATGGCACCCGTGCCCTCGACCTTGAGCTTTGGCTCGATAGTCGTGGCCTGGACCTCGTGCTTTTCGTAGGTGTTGCGGCCATCCTTGACCGTCACCTTCTCGCCGCCCTCAAGTTCGCGGCTATCCCATTTGCCTTGCTTCACGCGCTTGCCGTCGACCTTCACCGACAGCTTTTCGCCGCCATGGCGCTTGAGCACGCTGTCGTCGACGGCCAGCAGATCGCCGGCGTCGTACGTTTCGGTCAGGCTTTGATCGTCGATAAGATTCTGCAACGTAGAGCCCACGCGCACCGCGGTCTTTTGCCCGTTGAGCTCCACGTCCACGCTACGGTTGACGTAGCCCACGACGGCAGCGATAAACAGCACGAGCGCGCAACCCACGGCGATAAGCGCATAAGGCAGACGGGACGGTCGGCGCGGCGAGCGCCCGTTGCCGATGCGCGCGCTGCGATCGCTAAACCCACGGCTATGGTTGAGGTACATCGCGCCGGGCTTACGGTGACGCTTGCGCTGGCCGCTGGGCAGTTGCCCCAGGTCGCGGCGCGCCGTCGGACGCGCACCCGAGCGCCCGTTTAAGTTAGATCCGTTTTGGCGCATGTGCCCTCCCCCATAAACACAGCGAGCCGGAGCAACATGTCTCCGGCTCGCCTCCCATCATTTGGTACGTCGCTATTTGCTAGCTTTTGACGAGCCCCCGCTCGCCTTTTGATATTCGTCCTTAAAGGCCTTGAACATACCGCGCGTCTTGCCGAGCTGCTTGCCCAGTGCGCGGCTGCCCTTGTCCACGGCGACCGATCCCTTGTCATCGAGCACCTTGGCGCCCTTCTTGACCTTATCGCCCACCACGACACTGGCCTCGGCAGCCTTGGCGGCCGCGCCGCCCGAATACCCGAGCGCCTTGACCTCGTCCGAGACAATCATCGCGCCATTCTCGTAGCCGCGCAGCATCGTCGGCGGCACCTGCGTGTCGCCCACCAGCACGCTCGAAGCGGCACCGGCGGTCACATAGAACGCCTGCACAATACCCGAGCGCGGCTTGAACTCAACGTCCGAGCAGTAGCCCACGACATCGCCCGATTCCGTGCGCACGTCCATGCCAACCCAGATGATGCAATCGTCCAGGTTGATATCGAGGCGCTTGGCCGCGGCGGCATCGTAGGTGTCCTTGACGTCGTCGACCGCGACGGCACCCTCATAGACGCCGATGGCATCGAGCGCCACAAAGCGGTCGGGACGCTCGATCATACCCGCGATATCGGACTGGCGGACCATAAAGCCCACCACGCGCGTGCCGCCCGGGGTAAAGACGGGAAAGTGAATCTTGCCGAGCTTTTTAGGGCTGCGCGGCGTGCCGTCCTTTTTGGTGCGCTTGTCTTCGGCAGGCTTACGATAAACCTTGACGCCGACAAAATCCCCTGCGCGCATTATGCCTCGGTCGAGGGCTCCGTGGCCTCGGTGTCGGCCTCAGCGACGTTCTCGACCACGACGTCGGCAGCGGGCGTCACGTTGCCGCCCGAGATGGCGTCGTTGAGCTGCTCGCGAAGCTGGTCCATGCGCTCGCGGGCCAGGTCGACCTTGGCGCGCAGGTCATCGGTCTTGGCGTCGACCATCGGACCAAAGTCGTTGACCGCGGCACGAGCCTCCTCGGCACTGTGCTCGTAGGTGTCACGCATGTTGTCCCAAGCGTCATTGGCGATATCGGCGGCCATGGCGCGGGTCTCGGCACCCGAGCGCGGGGCCAGAGCAACGCCGATGATAGCGCCGGCGGCAGCACCAAAGAGCGCACCGGAGACAAAGCTGAAAGTCTTTCCCATGATCATTCCTCTCCTGCGGGCACCTCGATGCCCACCGTTTGAATGCTGTCCATTATACCCGCAGCGCAACACTTGCCGTCGCGCTCATCTGCGTACGGTAAAAGCGCAGGTACATGATGGTGATAAGCGAGTGAGCCTACTCCTGCGGCATGGCAGGCATGGCCACCGTGGCGGCCGGATCCTCGCCGGCGCCATCGACGAGCGGCAGGTTGCCCTCGTGCGCCGAGCCGGACGGAGCCGTTGCCGCACCGCCAAAGACGGCCGCGGGGGCCTCGTGGTTCTCGGCGACCGCGCCCTCGGTATCGATTGGCATCTGCGGCTCATCGTCAAAGCTCGGGACGCCTTGGGGCTCCGCGGGCTCGGGCTCAGCAGGCGCCTCGGCAACGGGCTCAGTGTCGGCGTCGGCGGGAGCGTCGTCCTCGGGCGCATCCTCGGCCACGTCCTCGCCGTTCGCGACGGCGACGGCCTCGTGCGGGTCCTTGCCCTCGGCTTCGGCACGCATGCCCAGCACCAGGTTGCGCAGGCCGGCGACCGTGCCTTCCACGTCGGGGGCCGGCTGATCGGCGTGCAGGTACGCCCAGTCCATCATAAAGGTCGCCGACGACAGCGCGCCAATGGCCAACGCGTCATCGGGACACGAAAGCTCAACCTCAAAGACACGCTCGTCATGCTCGCTCACGCGCGTGCGACCGCACGAGATGCTGCCGGCAAGACCGGTCTCGTTCATGAGCTCGACCGTCACGTGCTCCAGCAGGTGGCAAAGCTCGGTCTGGCCCATGCAGTCCTGGAACTCGCGACCCGAATCGCCCAAGCACAGATGCTTGGCAATCGCCGGCACCAGGTAGTACACGCGCGCCGTGGCCTCGATATCCTCCGAGGTCATAAGCGGCATGCCGGGGTTCACCAGCACGTGCGCGCAAATCTTGTCCTCGCTGACGGTGACCTTAAGGATGTTGAACAGGCCTGCCATAACTCTCCCCTACTCGTCCTTGCCCTACTCGTCGCCATCGTGCGGATCCGCAGAGCCCACACCCGACGCCGCCGGCTTCTCTGCCGAGGACTCGGAATCCTTCTTATCGGTTTCGGCCGGAGCGATCACGCGAATGAGCGAGATGCGCTGGCCACGCATCGACTGTACCTTGAACTTGTACCCTGCGACCTCAAACACCTCTCCGATGTCGGGCACCGAGTCGCAAAGCTCCAAAATCCAGCCGGCGATGGTCTCATAATCATCGCTTTCCTCGAGCGGCCAACCAAGCTCAATCGCGTCATCGCACGAAAAACGCCCATCGACGAGCCACTCACGGCGCGAGAGGCGCGTGAGGTACTTGTTGTCGGGGTCGAACTCGTCCTCGATCTCGCCGACAATCTCCTCGACGATATCTTCGATGGTGATGATGCCGGCCGTGCCGCCGTACTCGTCCACGACGACCACGATCTGGTCGTGCGAGGTCTGCATCTCGGACAGCAGCGGCAGGATGTCCTTGGTATCGGGCACAAAGGTGGCGTCGCGCAGGTAATCGGCGATGGGCTGGTCGCCCTTGCCGTCGAGCGCGGGCTGGATCAGGTCCTTGATGTGCGCGATGCCCGCGACGTTGTCGGGGTCCTCGTGATAGACGGGGATGCGGCTGAACCCGGTCTGGCGCATGGTGGACAGCACGTCGGCGACCGTCTCGTCGTCCTCGCACATGGTGGTGTCCACGCGCGGCACCATGACCTCGCGAGCCACGGTGTCGCCCAGGTCGAAGATCTCGTGGATCATGCGCTTTTCCTCGTCGAGCAGGTCGTCCTGCTCCGAGACCATGTACTTGATCTCTTCCTCCGAGACGTTCTGGCGGTCATCGGCGCTCTTGATGCGCAGGATGCGGGCCAGGCCGTCGGAGCAGGCACCGGTCAGCCACACGAGCGGGCGGGCGATCTTTTGGAACACGGAGAGCGGTCCCACAACCTGCTTGGATACGCCCTCGGCGTTAGCCAGACCGATGCGCTTGGGCACGAGCTCGCCGATCACGATGGACACAAAGGCGACGGCGACGGTGATGATGACCGGCGCCAGGCCGCGCGCGATGGCGGAAAGCGGCGCGATGCCAAAGCTCATGAGCCACGTGGCAAGCGGGTCGGACAGGCTCGTCGAGGCGACGGCGGACGAGGCGAAGCCCACGAGCGTGATGGCAACCTGGATGGTGGCCAACAGCTGGTCGGAGTCGGCGGCGAGCTGGACGGCGCGCTCGGCGCGCTTATCGCCCTCCTCGGCATCGTGCTCCAACACGGCGCGCTTGGCCGTGGTGAGAGCCATCTCGGACATGGAGAAGTAGCCGTTGATAAGCGTCAGGACGAGCGTGGTAATAAGGGAGATGGTTATGTCCATCGGGAGTTTCTCGAACCTCCAAGATTCGGGACGTTGGCAGGAGACGTACGTAGCGGATAGGGCAATTGCGCCGGTCGCCCGTGCGAGCGGGGCCGTGGGCGCGGATGCGTGGTCGTTAGATTACGAAGAGGATCACCGCCATGAACTGGAAGATGCTGCCGGCGAGCACCCACAGGTGGAAAACACTGTGCAGGTAGCGCACGTTTTTGGCGATGTAGAACGGCACGCCCACGGTGTAGCACACGCCGCCGACGGCGAGCAGCGCCAACGCGACGGGATTCAGCAGTGCCACGAGCGCAGGCAGCTTAAAGACGACGAGCCAGCCCATCAGCAGGTAGACCAAGCCGCTCACCCAGTGCGGCTGACGCTCGCGCAAAAAGCACTCGAGCGCAATGCCGATAATGGCGATGGCCCACACGGCAAAAAACAGCGCAGGGCCGCCGTCGTTTGCGAGCGTGATGAGGCAAAACGGCGTATAGCTGCCGGCTATGAGCAGGTAGATGCAGCTGTGGTCGATGATGCGGAACACGCGCTTGGCGCGCGCGGGTTGAATCGCATGGTAGAGCGTGGAGGCTAGGTATTCGAGGATGATGCTGACGCCGTAAACGATTGCCGCGGCCATGTGTGACGGCCCGCCGCCGCGCAGGGCGGCAAATACGATCAGAAGCACGAGGCCTGCGATACCCAGCAGGCATCCGACACCATGGGTGACGGAGTTCATGATCTCCTCGCCCACCGTGTAGTGCGGAACGGCCGCGGCCTTGGGTCGCGGCTTGGAACTGTCGCTCGAATCGGACATGCCGGTTACATCCTCCAACGTAAAGAGTTCTCAACACTATATCAAAGCGTCTGGGTGCGTGCGAAATTTGCACCATACGTGACCCTTTGTTTACCCATTCCTTGATTATCAACTTCATCCGAACACTTCCCACATTCATCCGCACATGTGCGGA
>UQWK01000062.1 GCA_900544725.1 uncultured Collinsella sp. | reverse complement strand
CCACATTAAGTGGCCTTCTTTGCGTGCGGAACTCATATCGAGCAAAAGCCCAAGCGGCCCTCTCGGCTCAGCCCCGGAGCGGTATTAGAGATGCAGCACGCGGTCGCGGATCTCCTCGGTTCGACCCTGGTTCCAGAACTGGGTACCGATGTAGCCGCACGTACGACGGGCGACGTTCATCTTCTCCTGGTCGCGGTTACCGCATTTGGGGCACTCCCACACCAGCTTGCCGTCATCTTCGACAATCTTGATCTCGCCGTCGTAGCCACACACCTGGCAGTAGTCGCTCTTGGTGTTGAGCTCGGCGTACATGATGTTGTCGTAGATGTACTGCATCACGCGAATGACGGCCTTGAGGTTGTCCTGCATGTTGGGAACCTCGACGTAGGAGATGGCACCGCCCGGCGAAAGCTGCTGGAACATGCCCTCGAACTTGAGCTTGTCGAAAGCATCGATCTCCTCGGACACGTGGACGTGGTAGCTGTTGGTGATGTAGCCCTTGTCCGTCACGCCCGGAATGATGCCAAAACGACGCTGCAGGCACTTAGCGAACTTGTAGGTCGTCGACTCAAGCGGCGTGCCGTACAGCGAGAAGTCGATATCGCTTTCGGCCTTCCACTCCGCGCACTTGTCGTTCATGCGCTGCATGACGGCCATGGCAAACGGCGTGCCCTCCTTCTCGGTGTGGCTGTGGCCCGTCATGTACTTGACGCACTCATACAGGCCGGCATAGCCCAGGCTGATGGTGGAGTAACCGCCCACGAGTAGCTTGTCGATCGTCTCGCCCTTCTTCAGGCGGGCGAGGGCACCGTACTGCCAAAGAATCGGTGCGGCGTCAGAAAGTGTACCCATCAGGCGCTCATGACGGCACAGCAGGGCACGGTGGCACAGCTCGAGGCGCTCGTCAAAGATCTTCCAGAACTTGTCCATGTCCTGATGCGAGCTCAACGCGACGTCGGGCAGGTTGATAGTCACGACGCCCTGGTTGAAGCGACCGTAGTACTTGGGCTTGTTCGGGTCATAGTTCAGCGCGTTGGCAACGTTGTTGAAGCCGTTGCCCGAGCGGTCGGGCGTCAAGAAGCTGCGGCAGCCCATGCAGGTATAGCAGTCGCCGTTGCCCGCGGTCTCGCCCTTCGACAGCTTGAGCTCGCGCATCTTCTTCTCGGAGATGTAGTCGGGCACCATGCGCTTAGCGGTGCACTTGGCAGCCAGCTGGGTCAGATAGAAGTACGGGGAATCCTCGTAGACGTTATCGTCCTCGAGCACGTAGATAAGCTTGGGGAACGCCGGGGTGATCCACACGCCAGCCTCGTTCTTGACGCCCTCATAGCGCTGGCGCAGCGTCTCCTCCACGATCATGGCAAGGTCGTGCTTCTCCTGGGCCGAGCGGGCCTCGTTGAGATACATAAAGACCGTCACGAACGGCGCCTGGCCGTTGGTGGTCATAAGGGTCACGACCTGATACTGGATCGTCTGGACGCCACGACGGATCTCGTCGCGCAGGCGATCCTCGACAACCTCGCGAACCTTCTCGGGGGATGCGGAAACGCCGAGTTCCTCGAGCTCGCGGGCAACCTCGCCGCGAATCTTCTGACGGCTCACCTCGACGAACGGGGCAAGATGGGTCAGCGAAATCGACTGGCCGCCGTACTGGGAGGAAGCAACCTGGGCGATGATCTGCGTCGCGATATTGCAGGCCGTCGAGAAGCTGTGCGGTTTCTCAATCAGCGTGCCCGAGATAACGGTGCCGTTCTGGAGCATATCCTCCAGGTTCACCAGGTCGCAGTTATGCATATGCTGGGCGAAATAGTCCGAATCGTGGAAGTGAATCAGACCCTCATTGTGGGCGTCCACAATCTCCTGGGGCAGTAGCACGCGCTGCGTCAGGTCCTTGGAGATCTCACCGGCCATGTAGTCGCGCTGAACGGAGTTGACGGTCGGGTTCTTGTTGGAGTTCTCCTGCTTGACCTCTTCGTTGTTGCACTCGATGAGCGACAGAATCTTGTCATCGGTCGTGTTCTTCTGGCGCTTCAAGCTCTGAACATAGCGATAGATGATGTAGTGGCGAGCGACCTCGTAGCAGTCAAGACGCATGATCTCGTCCTCGACCAGATCCTGGATCTCCTCGACCGAAACGGTATGGCCGGCATTCTCGCATGCCTCGGCGACGTTTTGAGCCGCGTAGATCACCTGGCGGTCGGTAAGGCGAGAGCCCTCCTCAACCTCCAAGTTTGCGGCGCGGATGGCATTGACGATCTTATCGATGTCAAAGACAACCTCGGTGCCGCTGCGCTTGATGATCTTCATCCTCTTGCCTCTTTCGCGTCGTAATCTCATTGCGCTTCAGAGCCAAACGATGCCCGGCCGGGCTTGCCCCTGCCTTGCGGCGCCGTCGCGCAATCTGTGTTCTCGATAAACCATAGGTCCTCATGCGGACAATCCCTGCAGCCGATCAAGCGGCTCAAAGATCCATCCGAATGGGGTGAGTAAGGTCTTCGTTCTCTGTCCGCCATCTATCATACGACAAAGACGCATCTATATCCTGTATTCTTTTTTTAGGTCAAACACAACATATAGTGTTTCAGCAGGTCAAAGCAATTAGTCTATTTGCAGACGCATTAAAAACGAGGGGTTCTTGGCAAGTCGGTAAAACGTTACCAACACGGCTACCTGCATGGCAGTTATAAACCCCCTTAGTCAAGCCGCCGACAAATCCTACCAAAACCAAGCCGCTCACGCCAAAAGAATCCAAAAGATTTTGCTTGACCAACATGTTGCGGTCGAACCGATATCAAGTCCGGCACAAGCGATCCTTCAAACTCAAAAGTCATCCAGCCGCCACAGCCGAAGTATTTTGGTTGAATTGTCTAGAAAACAAAACAGCCTAGAGGTAAAACCTCTAGGCTGCGAACATTTGGCGGGCGTTACAAGATTTGAACTTGTGACCTCTTCCGTGTCAGCGCCCTGCCGCTCCGCCAACAGGCGTTTCCCAGTGAGTCAATCTTCACACTTCATGCATCCAGAGCGTCCGATTGGTCCGTCTATCTCGGCTTTTCTGATTCCCTATGATTCCAGACAGGCCGTCCGTTGCGGTGGGTCCAAACCTATTTTGGACAGCGTTTGGACAGCAGACATCATTCATTTGGACAGACATTCGGGAGCTGGTCTCAGTGGCAACTTACTCGAAAGGAAGCCTGCGCGAGCGAAGCAAGGGGCACTGGCAGGCACGCTTCTGCCGGACCGACAGAAACAGCTCGAGCATCGTAACCGGATCGTTCGAAGCGACCTCTCGCCGAGCCGCGACCCTCATCATGGAGGACATCAGAAGGGAGCTGATCGAGCAGGACGGCGACGGCGCCTCAAGTCGCGAGCTCATTGCGTACATGTTGGATTACGCTGACGGGCGCGAGCGCTCCCAGCAGATAGAGGCGAGCACCGCAACCAACTACCGCAGTTCCATCAAGCATCTCGCACGCTATCTCGAGGGTTACTCAATCGAAGAGATAGCGCCGGAGAACGTCATGGACGTGCAGGTGGCCCTGCTCGCGGACGGCCTCGTCGCCGACACCGTTGCAAAGGGCCATCGCTCCTTCAAGCAGGTTATGGACTACGCCTGCGAGATGGGCCATATCCATCGCAGCCCCTTCAACAAGGCGACCAAGCCGCCGAAGCGTCGGAAGCCTCGTCCGAACGCGCTCGACGAGAGGAGCCGTTCGATGCTTTTATCCGTCCTGGACGCGTCCCCCACGACCAAGCAGAGCGTTGCGGCGCGCCTCGGGCTGCTCGCCGGGCTCAGAAGGGAGGAGGTCGCTGGCCTCAGGTGGGGCGACGTTGACCTCGTCGCCAACAGAATCAGAGTCGGTCGCGCCGTCGGGGTGTCGAATGGCAGACCCTATCTCAAGGGCACGAAGACCGAGGCAGGCGAACGGGAGGCCGTCCTCGAGAAGGGGCTCGCCGATACTCTGCGCTCCCTCAGGAGCTCTCTCGGGGTAAGCGCGCGAGAGGACCGCCATGTCCTCGGAGACGGAGATTCGTTCTACACGCCCGACCGCATCACGAAAGACTTCATGCCGCTCGCCAAGGCGATGAACCTCATCGGGGTTGCCGGAAAGCGAGCCACGTTCCACGACCTCCGCGACACGTTCGCCACGCGCCTTATCTCCCAAGGGGTGAACGTGAAGACCGTCTCCTATCTTCTCGGTCACGCAAATGCGGCCATGACCCTCAACGTCTATACGTCCACCGGGACCCCGTAAAGGCGGAGGGGCATGGCTGTCGTCATTGCGTTCCTTTCTCCTCGACGGATTTTGGGTATGCGTCACGGGCCCCGCGTAGGGCGGGGAGCGAATCGACGCAGGCTTGAGGCCGGTTGGGTTGAGGTTGAGGTTCGGGTTCCACAGGCTTGAACAGCCCGACGGACGGGGCGTCCGGGCGCGCTATGCCTAGGGAGCGGTGGGTGCCCCCGGGGCAGCAGGGGACTCGGACGCGGTGATGCCGGAAGTGTCGACCTCGCCCAAATCTGCGAGCTGGCCGATGAACGGGATGCCCTCGGGGTCGCCCACCTCGACGCCGCCGAGGACGACGGTGTCGTCGCGCGTGTCTATCTGTGCCGTGAAAACGGCCGGATCGAAGCCTGAGGCGATAAAGCCTATTCCCGCGAGGACGACGCCCGCGGCCACGAGCCCGCCCGCCACGGCGAGGTAAATCTTATTGGCGCTAGTCATGGTACTCGCTCCTTCCTATGCTGCGAGGTGCGCGGCCGCACCGCTCTTCTCGCCCCGGTCCTTCCAGAAGGGCGAGGCGGCCTTCCTCGCCCAGAGCGCCGAGAGGCGCGCAATCTGCTTGGAGGCCGCCCAGGCCCCCGCGCCCACGAGGAGTGCCGCCCCGATAAGGACAAGGCCGCAGCCCAGCATCGCGAGCACATAGGGCACGTGGCCGACGGTCACGCCCGCCGCCGCGAGCGCGAGTGCCGCCGCGCCCACGGCGCCGAGCGCCACGGCGATGACCCACACGCAGAATGCCAGCACCCAGATGCAGACGTAGACGCTGAGAGCCACGGCGGCGAAGGCGACGAGCAGCGGCGCCCACACCGGCGACCCCACGATGGCGAGCACCCACAGCAGCGCGGTGCTGCGCCGGCGCGTCCTCGCGATGGCGCGCGGCACGGCGGGCAGGTCGTCGAGTGTGGCCTCGGCAATCTCGCCGGGCGTTCCCATGGCGGCCACGGCCTCCTCCTCGCTCATCCCGTCCTCCATGCGGTCGGCGATGGCCTCCGCGTAGAACGCCTTGGTCTCCTCCACCTGCTCGGCCGGCAGGCAGGCGAGCAGCTCGCCCAGCCGGCCCAGGAACTCATCGCACGTCATGGTGCGCCTCCTCAACGTATGCGTAGATCTCCTGTACGGACGGCCGCTCGGCCAGGAACTCCTCGATGCGTGCGCGCCCGGCGTCCGTGATGCGGTAGTAGCGGCGCAGCCGCCCGTTGTGCTCGGCGGAGCGCGCCGTGATGTATCCGGCCTTCTCCAGGCGCTTGAGCAGCGGGTAGAGCGTCGACTCCGTGAGCCCCATGCTCGCCGGCACGTCCTTCACGATCTGGTAGCCGTATGACTCCTCGCCCGAGACTGCCGCGAGCACGCAGGCCTCCAGGAAGCCGCGCTTCATCTGGGCCTCCATCCGCACACCTCCCCTCGTCATATACTGTGTTACACACACTATACGACGCTAGGTATCAGGCGTCAACATCTATCGAGAAGATTCTCCTGTCATAGGCGCTCGCAGCACCTTCCTCATGGCAGCCTCCGTCCCCACCGTGGCAGGCTGAGAAGGTGTCCGATCGCGCCTTTGATCTCTAATTCTTTCGTCCCGATTCTTCGCTGAGCCTCGTACCTCATATGCAGAGAACTCAGATCACATAGGCTACGTCAGCCGGTACTCCATAGGTACGACCCTATATTCACCTTGGCCGATTGGTGCATCCACCTCGACGAAGCCGCACTTCTCCCAGAAGCGGCGGGACTGCTCGTTCCCCTCGACGTAGGCGAGGCGCACGCGAGAAACGCCCTCGCAGCGGAGGCGGTTGAGCAACTGTGAGATGAGCAGGCTCCCGACACCTGTCCCCTGCCGAGAGGCGTCGACCATGAAGAACCCGATGAAGGCACACCCCTCCGCCGGATAGCCCCGGACGAGGCCGAGTACGGCGATGAGATTCCCGCCGGCATCGAAGAAGCCAAGATAGGACTTTTGATCTGGGGAGCAGCCGGGAGGCAGCTCGACCATCTCGGCGGCGAGCGCGTCCAGCGTCGGCTCCTCGTCGAGGAATGCGTAGTATTGCGGGTTGCCGAGGCAGAGGGAGAGCAGTGCAGGAAGGTCAGAATGGGAGAGTTTCCTGACTGACGCGACTACACCGTTGAGCTCCTCGCCGTTCATCACATCACCCACCGGTTGTTCTCCTTGTCACCGTATGGCATTCAGCATCAATTCAGGCCCCATAAACAACTAGAGCCAGTCCCCGAGAGGACCGGCCCTTACAAAACCTCAAAGGTTTTTGCATCTGCGTACATCATGGCATCAGCCTCGTGCCACGTCAAGAACCCTCGCAAGAAACGCAAGGTGGGACACGAGGGGGTTCTGCGTCCCATAGCGCGCGATCGCGTCGTCCATTAGGGGACGGAGACCAGCGACCGCGTCAAGCGCTGCCGGGGCGGCGTGCTTGCCCACAAGCATGTCATGCAGCGCCACGGTGGTCACGAGCTGTTGCGTGCGACGGTTGCGCAGTCTGGCTCGACGGCCCTTGCTGTTGCGGATGCCGTGGGCGTTCAGCCACTCGAGCGCGACTCCCGAGGTTGCGTGCCTCGTCTCGCGCTCGGGCACGAAGCCGTTGCATAGGCAGCCCGCATGGCTCGCGCAGTTGCGGACGGCCTTCACGTCCTTGAGAGCGTAGTGAACCTCCCGCCTACCCACCTCCTCCCAGCGCTCAACGCAGAAGAGGTAAAAGGCGAGCAGCGTCCCGAACGGTGCCACTTCCAACAGCACCCATACGGGCATGGCATCCCGGTAGTGGTCGATCAGCGACCCAGCGTACTCGTCCGCCTGGGACCGCGATGCGAGGTCGCGTCTCAGCCCCTCGCGAAAGCCGCGCGGCAGGGAGGACACGAAGTCGGCGACGACGCCATAGCCGTCCTCCCCGCGCCCGGCGGCCTCGGACACGAGCCATGCCCTGACCGCGCGCTCGACGTCTTTCGCCATGAGGCGAAACGTCTCGCGTAGGACGTCGTCGAGAGAACTCACGTCCAAGAGGTCCCCGAAGTCGAGGTTCACGAACTTCCCAGCGTCGGAGCCGTCCTCATGGCGCTGGAAAAGCACCCGGTAGGCGGAGAGGTGCAGGTAGGTCTCGGCACTCGAAAGGATCTCGAGCGCGCGCTCCTCCGCACAGAGCTCAAACGTGACGCCCTTGCCCTTGAGCAGATCGATCTGCTGCTCAGGAGTCGTTATGGGCTTAAGGGATAGCGCATCATGCACGCCGTCATCCATACCCCAAGCTGTGAGTTTCTTAGCATCATCCATCATGCAAGCAATTCTACCCTACGACCAGAAACTGAAGAGTCCGGCTCCCGAATCACATGAGCCGAATAATGGTTAGATGATTATGGAATATTGGTGGCATTATATCGGCACCTCAAGGTGCCGATACTCAAGTCCATGCATAACTTGACATTCCATATCGTCCGGTGAATCCCGCCGAATTTGGACAGCTGTTTGGACATCAGTTGGACAGATACAAAATCAGCCCAGAGGACATAGCCTCTGAGCTGCGAACATTTGGTGGGCGTTAGAAGATTTGAACTTCTGACCTCTTCCGTGTCAGGGAAGCGCTCTCCCCCTGAGCTAAACGCCCAAATGGAGCGGACAACGGGGCTCGAACCCGCGACCCCAACCTTGGCAAGGTTGTGCTCTACCAACTGAGCCATGTCCGCTTACGCGGATTAATCTTACGTGATGCCTGCATCCTATGCAAGAACTTTTTTTAAAAAGTTTTGCGATACCCTCGCGAAGGCATCAGCCGTCACGAAAGGCACAGACAAACGCAGGCTCGCCACGAGATGCCCCCTATATCTCGCCGAGCATAATCCAGGCCGAGCAGTCCTGCGCGAGCTTGCCGTCTGTGAGCGGTGATGAGGTGAGCAGGACCTTGCCCGCCGGCAGCTCCACGGGCGCTGCGCCGAAGTTCGTCACACACGCCCAGCCGTTGTCGCGGCGATAGGCAATGACGCCGCCCTCGGTACCCTCGGCACCATCCGCAAGACCGGTGCGCCCGTCAAGATCGAGCCACGAAAGATCGTTAGCACACCCGCGCAACCTGCGCCGCAGCCAAAGGGCGTCGCGATAGAGCGCGAGCATCGATGCCGGGTCCGTCTCTTCCCTATCGACAGCGTAGTCGGAAAACCACGCGGGCTGCGGCAGATGGGGTGCCGCATCGGCGCCCGCCGGCGAGAACCCAAACGATCCGCCCTGCGCGGGATCGTCCGCCGATGCCCATGGCAGGGGGACACGGCAGCCGTCGCGCCCCTTCTCGCGTTTCGGTCCATGTGTATTGGTTGCACTGGGATCTTCGAGTGCAGACCACGGGATATCAGCCACCTCAAAAAGGCCGAGCTCCTCACCCTGATACACGTATGCCGAGCCCGGAAGCGCCAGCTCAAGCAATAACGCTGCCCGTGCGCGGCGCTCGCCGAGCTCACGGTTCTCGTCATAAGACGACCCGTCGCGTAAGAGCCAGTCGAGCGCAATCTGGTGGTAGCGCGTCGCCTTGATTTGCGGCAGGGCATAGCGCGTCGCCACGCGCGGCACGTCGTGGTTGGAGAGTACCCAGGTCGAGGCGGAATCGGATTCGATGGCCGCCTTCAAGCCCTCCTCGATTGCAGCGTGCATGTCATCATAGGTCCAAGTGGCCTTGGCGAACTCAAAGTTAAATGTCTGGCCAAGCTCGCTGGGGCGCGCGTAGAGATACTGGCGCTCGGGCAGCACCCACGCCTCGGCAACAGCGCTGCGCGGCGGATTATAGCGGTCGAACACGCGGCGCCACTCGCGATAGATCTCGTGAACCTCGTTGCGATCCCACAGCGGATGGGTGCCGTCGTCAACCATGTCATCGCCCTCGGCGAGATGCCACTGGTCGAGATCATCGCGGTCGAGATCCTTGGCGAGACCGTGTGCCACATCAATGCGAAAGCCGTCGACGCCTCGATCGCTCCAAAACGCCAGAACGTCGCAAAAGAGCGCGCGAACCTCGGGGCATGACCAGTCAAAGTCCGGCTGCTCGGGCGTAAACATGTGCAGATACCACTGACCGTCCGCAACACGCGTCCAGGCGGGGCCGCCAAAGTTGGCATTCCAATTGGCGGGAGGCAGCTCGCCGTGCTCGCCGCGACCATCGCGGAAGATATAACGGGCGCGCTCGGGCGACCCGGGGCCGGCGGCAAGAGCGGCTTTGAACCAGGGGTGCTGGTTGGACGAATGGTTGGGCACGATGTCGACGATGACCTTGATGCCGTGCGCATGAGCCGCGGCGATCATGTCATCGAAGTCGTCAAGCGAGCCGAGGCGTTGGTCGACATCGCAGTAGTCCGCCACATCATAGCCGCCATCGACAAGAGGCGATGGGTAAAACGGACTCAGCCAGATGGCCTCGATACCCAGCCGCTCAAGATAGTCCATCTGCTGGGTAATGCCCGCGATATCGCCCAGACCCGAACCAGTCGAATCCTTAAACGAGCGCGGGTAAATCTGATAGATCGCGGCATCGGACATCCATGAGCGCGAGGAGGACTTTTCTGTAGCCATGGGGTGTGTCTCCCTTGCAACGAGGTTTTGTGAGATGCCCACGATGATACGCCCAAAGCTGACATTCACGGCAATCAACGCCGCAGCCACGTCCCAAACGCTCGCTCTCTCGGGTTCGAGCCTCCTGGGACGAATCGGCCGATTAGTGAAAAGAACGGACGACCCACTTCCCCGGCCACGACAGCGAGCGGGGTCCGGGCGCCCCAGGTTGCCGCGAAAGAGGAGGGAAGCGTACTTTATGTACGCGACCGACGATTGAGGGGCAAGATGGGGTGCCCGGGGCTCGCGCAGCGTCAACAAAAAACGCGGTTCGTTAGAACCGCGTAAGATAGTTGGAGCGGACAACGGGGCGTCCGCGTATCCGCTTCGCGGATCCGCACCGGCTTCGGCCGCCTGCCGGCGCCCTCGCCAGCTCGCTACAAACGCTCCGCGTTTGCTTAACGCTCGCTCCCTCTCGGGTTCGAGCCCATGCGATGGATACAAAAAAGCCCGACTACCGTGGTAGTCGGGCTGTTGCGTTTGGAGCGGACAACGGGGCTCGAACCCGCGACCCCAACCTTGGCAAGGTTGTGCTCTACCAACTGAGCCATGTCCGCTTGCGGGTTATTAATTTACGCGAGTTGCCCAAAAGACGCAAGTACTTTTTTCAAAAAAGTTGT
>UQWK01000061.1 GCA_900544725.1 uncultured Collinsella sp. | reverse complement strand
TACATCGGACTCCCTCCTGGACCCACATTGGGTCCGAGATTTTGTCCGAGGTCCCCATTTTCCCGTTGAGGACCTCAAGGGAAACTAGATCCCGTTTTGGACGTTCATCCTAGGATGCACTTTCCGCAGTTGATCGACAGTGGCCTTTAAGGACTGTCTCAAGCTGCCGGCAGGAAAGGAACGTCCCCAAGTGCCGGGTTTCCGCAGTCATTGGGGACAGACTTAAATGACTAGTCGTTTAAGAACGTCCCCAATGACTACCCACAGAATGAGGGTCTCATCGGGGACTAGGTAAATAGCAAAAGCCCCCGCGGCCGAAACGGGCCGCGGGGGCAGCAGGCTTGCAAGGGTTAACTCAAGTCCTCGCCATTTGATGCAATGACCTTTTGATACCAGCAGAAGCTGTCCTTTCGGTAGCGATCGAACGTGCCTTTGCCCGTATCATCGGCATCGACATAAACAAAGCCATAGCGCTTCTTCATCTGCCCCGTCGAGGCCGATACCAGATCGATACAGCCCCACGGCGTGTATCCCATCAGGTCAACACCGTCCTCGACAATTGCATCGCGCAGCGCAAGAATATGCCTTCGCAGGTAATCAATATGATACGCATCGTGGACTTTGCCGTCTTCCAGCGCATCGAGTCCGCCCACACCGTTCTCGGCGATAAAGAGCGGAAGATGGTAACGATCGTGGTAGCCGGCAAGCGTCACGCGCAAACCCAGCGCATCGATCTGCCACTTCCAGGCAGTCTCTTTATCCTTGAGGTACGGATTGCGCAACGTCGGGAACACGTTGCCCTCCGCCTTCTCGGCGATCACCTGATCATCGGCGCACACCAAGCGCGAGCAATAGTACGAGAACGAGATGAAGTCGACCGTATGCTCTGCCAGATACTCCGTATCGCCCGGCTCAAAGGGCACGTGAACACCCTCTTTCTCGAGTGCACGCAGCTTCCAAGCAGGATAGGCGCCCGCAGCCATCACGTCTGTGTAGAAGTAGCGGCCGCGGTCCTCCTCATACGCAAGCCATACGTCCTCGGGCGCACAACGGTACGGATAGGTCGCACCGGCAGCGACCATGCAACCCACCTTGTTTGCGGGATCGATCTTGTGCAGAATCTCGACAGCGCGAGCGCTCGCCATAAACATATGGTGCGAGAACGCCGCAGTCACGGCTGCACGGTCACGCTCATCCTCGAGCGTGACACCCGCGTTGAGATAGGACAGCGCCACGCTGTTGATCTCGTTGAACGTAAGCCAATAACGCACGAGGCCCTGGTACGCGCGTCCGACGGTCTCGACGTAGTGCGCATACCGCTCGATCATCTCTCGGCTTTGCCAGCCACCATAGCGCTCGACCAGAGCCAACGGATAGTCGTAGTGCGACAGCGTCACAAGCGGCTCGATTCCATGCTCGCGCAGCGCCTCGAATACCTGACGGTAAAACTCCAAGCCCTCGCCGTTGGGCTCGGTCTCCATCCCTGTGGGAAAAATACGGCTCCAGCAAATTGAAAGACGCAGGCACTTAAAGCCCATCTCGGCAAAGAGCTCGACATCCTCGTGCCAATGATGGAAGAAGTCGTTGCCCCAGCGGCATGGATACAGCCTGTCCGGATCGTCCACGGGCTTTTGCCTGCCAAACATTACATCCCAGCGGTCGGAACCCTGTGGGATCAGGTCGGAGTGCGACATGCCGCGGCCGCCCTCGTTCCAGCCCCCTTCGGCCTGGTTGGCGGCGAGGGCACCACCCCACAAAAAGCCCTCGGGCATACCGGCGGCAGACGTTCTGTCAAAGTAACTCATGCTACTCAGCATCCTCGGCAGAAGCTGCCGCGGCGTTCTCCTGCTCCTGAGCCAGGAGCTGGTTATCGTACACCTTAAAGAACGGGTACCAGACCACAGCCATGACCACGATCAAAACGATCGTAAACACCCAGATGCGCGGGTCGAGGCACTGGACAAAGCCCTGAACGAAGATGGGGAACGTGCCGCTCACCAAGATGTAGAAGTTAGAGACAAGACCCAGTGAGACCGCACCCCAATACAGCAGGGCCGAGATCATGCCGCCTAGCACAAACGGAATCATGAGGATCGGGTTGAAGATGATGGGCGCGCCGAAGATCGCGGGCTCGGAGATACGGAAGAAGCTCGGCACGATCGATGCCCTGCCAAATGCCTTGAGCTGCTGCGACTTTGCCCTAAACGCGCAGAGCGCCACAAAAGAGAACGTATTACCCGTGCCGCCGATGAGGTTGATGGCCAACGACATGAGCGCCGGGTGGAACTCAAGCGGCTGCCCGGCAGCATAGAGCGAGGCGTTGGCGGCAAAGGCGGCAAGCGTGACCGGGGCGGTGATGGGCATTACGATCATGTTGCCGTGGACGCCAAAGCACCAAAACAGCAGCGTCATGAAGCAGATAAGCAGTGCGCCGGGCACAGAGTCAACTGCGACGGAAAGCGGGGCAGCGAGCAGCTTCTCGATAACCGAGGGGATGGACAGCGCGGGATCGATCATCTGGATCAGCAGGTTGCCGCCAAAGAAGATGAGGATGTTGGCGAGCATAGGTACGATGGCGCCAAAGGTTTCGGACAAAAACGGCGGCACGCCATCGGGCATCTTGATGGTGATGCCCTTGGTCTGGCAGAAGCGCGTGACCTCGACGGAGACCAAGGCAACGATGATGGCGGTAAACAGGCCCTGCGCACCCAGATAGGTGCAGGGGACCGCCTGGAGCACGGACTCGTCAGCAAGCTGGTAGTAGGACGACGGCGCCGCGGCGATCAGGAACATCACCAGCGAGGTCATGCCGGCGTTAAGCTTGGGCATCTTGTAGGTGCCCGCCAGGTTATAGGCGATTGCGAACGTCACGATCACCGACAGTATGCCCATCGTCATGTTGAAGGGAATGAGCAGCGTGAGCTTATTGGCCGTGGCAAAATCGAGCCAAGGGCCAAAGACGGACCAGAACCCGCCCTGCGCCACCAGGTCGGCCGTGACCGGCGGGTTGGCGAGGATCATAAAGACGGCAGATACCAAGATGAAGCTGATCGCGCTCATAAAGCCCTTTTGCATGGAGGCAAAGTGGCGCTCGGTGCCGCAGAAATTGGCGATAGGGGTCAGTTTTTCCTGAAGCAGGGTCATGAACTTCTCCATGGTTGCCTCCTAACCCAACAGCGACTGGGCGAGTGCCAGCACGTTGGCGGCGTTGCCCATGCCGTAGTCCTGTGCGGGGATGACCGCGGTCGGCTTACCGCTCCCCTGCTTGACGGTGTTGAGCTGGTAGGACACCTGCGGCCCCAAGAGCAGCACGTCATAATTGGCGCACGTCTCCTGATACTCGCCGATACCCACCGCATCGATATCAAGCTCGATGCCGTTTTGCTCCGCATATTTCTCGAGTTTCTTCATCAGAATGCTTGTAGACAGACCAGCTGCGCAAACAAGAAGGATCTTCATAAGGGATTCCCTTCGCATTGATTGGTTGGATAGTCACCGCACGCCGCTAGGCGTTCTTGGTTGCAGTGCGCTCATACAGGCAGATCAGCTCCTGCACGAGCTCCTGAGCAAGCATGGAGCACATGAGGTGGTCCTGAGCATGGACCAGCAACACATCCACCGACAGATGCTCGCCCGCTGCCTCAGTCGAAAGCAGCTGCGTTTGGATGTGGTGAGCCTTGATTCCCGCATCCTTTGACTGCTTCATGAGTTTGGCGGCGGCGTCAAAATCCCCCGCCTTTGCCTTTTCAAGGGCTTCGAAGGCAAGGCTGCGTGCCTCTCCCGCTGCAGCGACCAGCTGAAACGAAACCATCTCGGTTCCCTGATCGTCCATAACGGTCTCCTCTCCCGTGATGTTTGGTTTGTACTTGAATATTCGAAACGCCTATCTCCCGCCCGCAATCCTCGAGGTTTATTGCAGGTAGACTGACAGGGTCATCGACAAAAGAAGTCTTAAGCCGTATGCGCTTGCACAAGCGCCATCAGCTCATGCCAGGACCGGCGCTCGCGTAGGCGCTCGACCCCCTGGCGGTCCATAAAGATCTCGGCGAGCAGTGAGCTCAAGATCCGCGCCTCATCGCCGCCCGACCGGGCAAACGACACCATAAAGACGATATCGACCTCATGGCCGTATTCGTCCCAAAGAATGGGATGTTCGAGCAGGCCCACGGTAACAAAGGCCTCGGCGCTCAAGGGATGCATCCCATGGGGCATGGCTACCCCATTGCCAAACGAGGTGGCGCTCGCGCTCTCGCGCTCGGCGACCTCTTGGGCAAACTGGGCATCGACACGGCCGCTCTCGACGGCGCGCTCGGAGAGATATCGGAGAACGGCCTGCTTCGACGACGCCTCAACGCGGTTGAAGAACAGGGCACGGCTAAAGAAAGAGCTCACGGAGTCCGATTGCGCAGTGTCGTCGCTCAGCACCTTGCGGATAGCGTTGACATCGCTCGTCTCCAAGAAGAAATCGGCCTCGCGGACGGGCACGGGCAACTTGACGTTGAGCGGCACCGTTGTGAACACGTAGTCTATGTGCGAAAAGTCGAGCGTTCCCACGCGGGCGACGTCGCATGTCTCAATCGACTCGATATACATACCAAACTGCTTGCGGTACTGGTGCTCGAGCATACGGGCGCTTCCCGCTCCCGAGGCGCACACGATCAGGATGCGTTTGCGACGCGGCTGGTCGGCTTGCTGCTCGAGGGCCAGGGCAAATGCCATGGCGATGTAGCCGAGCTCCTCATCAGAGGGCTGGCTGCCAAAATGACGCTCGAGTACCTGCGAGGTGCCGGCCGCCATCGAATAGGCCAACGGAAACCTCGTCTTGATATCGGGCAGCATGGGGTTATCCATATGCATGTGATATTCAAGGCGATAGCCCAGAGGGCCAATATGCCGAGCAAGGTTCATGCGAAGTTCAAGATCGCTGCTAAAGTCAAACCTAAACTCATCGTTGACCGCACATACCATCTCGGAAGCGATCTCCCACATCTCGTCCGAGATAACGGCCGAGCCCTTCTCGGGCACGCCCGTGCCCCTGCCGAGCAAATGGATTGCGATAAAGGCAACCTCTTCTCGGGGCATGCTCACGCCCAGGGCATCCTTGATGTTTGCGGCAATCTGGAAAGCCGCAGCGTATTCGCGCGTTCCCTCCAGCTTTAAAACGTCCGATTCTGCAGCCGGGACATAGCAGCCCTGCTCGATGCGGCCAAGAGCGATGTAAAGATGCATGATGAGATTGCGGAATGCCAGCGAGCTCACCGTGACGGGCGAGGCAGTCAGGGCATCGTCCACACATGCGGCGATGGCCCGCAGGCGCTCGGCGAGCTCTGCATCGTCGGTGTCGGGCAACACGGGCCTCACCAGTGAGGCCAGACACAGACGCCGTTGCGACTCCCCACCCGCAACGCGGATTCCGTAGCGAGGGCGCTTTTCGAGCATCAAGTCAAATTGGGCGAGTTTCTGCTCTACCAGACGCATGTCATTGGACAGAGTTCGCGCCGAAACGTAGAGTAAATCCGCATACTCCTCAATCGTCACCCACTGGGACCGCATGAGAAGGTCGTTAAGAAGGAAGGACACACGGCCGTCGCGCGTATCAGGAATGCCCGGATGGGCCAGAGCCGCACCGTCTAGCAAGCGAGCAAGCTCATCTGCATGTGCAACATCGATACGATATTGCCCTTTGCTGCCAACGATGCGTGCAACCCCCGCAAGCTTGTCGTTTGCGCGATGGATATAGTTTCTCACGGCGCGCTCGCTTACCTCGAGACGCTTGGCAAGCACCGCGACAGCGACAGGCTGAGCGTCCTCGATCATATTTACAAGCTGCTTGACGCGAGCATCCATGTCCTCCTCCTTTCCCTGCGTCTAGTCTAACGCGGTAAAGAATGACACTCCACGTCGCGCTCGTTCCGCCAACGCGGAACAGGTTGCGGGGAGTCCAGCTGAACTTATAGGGAGCACGGAGAGAGGGCCCGAAAGCAATGCGTCGGTGTGAGATGCGCTTTCCGCAGTCATTGGGGACAGATTTAAATTAGTAGTCATTGAGGACGTTCTTGTTTGACTAGTCGTTTAAGAACGTCCCCAATGACTACCCTCCCATCGGGGACTAGGTAAATAGCAAAAGCCCCGCAGTCGGAGCGGACTGCGGGGCTCATGAAGAGAGGCTAGTTTGTGGGCGCCTTGCCTGGCGCCCACGAGAGAGGCAACGGAGTAGAGGCTACTCGTGGATGCGGGTACCGGAGAGGCCGGCCATGGTCTCGGCAGCCTTGTCCAGGGCGCCGATGATGCAGGTGCGGCCCTTGCGGGAACGGGCGAACTTGATGGCGGCGCGGACCTTGGGCTCCATGGAACCCTTGCCGAACTGGCCCTCGTCGGCCAGGCGCTCGGCCTCGTCGGCGGTGATGTCCTCGAGCTCCTCCTGGTTGGGCTTGCCAAAGTTGATGGCGACATGCTCAACGGCGGTCAGCAGGAACAGAACGTCGGCGTCGCAGTCCTCAGCCAGCAGCTCGCCGCCCAGGTCCTTGTCGATGACGGCGGGAACGCCCTTGTAGCAGCCCTTGTTCTCGTAGTCGCGGACGACGGGGATGCCGCCGCCACCGCAGGCGATGACGATGAACTCGTTGTCGAGCAGGTTGAGGATGGAGTCGGCCTCGACGATCTTCTTGGGGTCGGGGGAAGCGACAACGCGACGCCAGCCGCGGCCGGAATCCTCGACGAAGACCTTGGAAGGATCCTCGGCCATGAACTCCTTGGCCTGCTCCTCGGTGTAGAACGGGCCAATCGGCTTGGTCGGGTTCTTGAACGCGGGGTCGTCGGGGTCGCACTCGATCTGGGTGACGACGGTTGCGGCGTGCCAACGCTTATAGCGCTTGTGCATCTCGCGGCCAATGCCCTGCTGCAGGTGATAGCCGATGTAGCCCTGGGACATGGCGCCGCACTCGGGCAGCGGCATCTCGGGGGTGCCGATGGCGTCGTGGGCGGCGGCGAAGGCGTTCTGGATCATGCCGACCTGCGGGCCGTTGCCGTGGGTGATGATGATCTCGTTACCCTGTTCGATCAGGCCGAGAAGAGCGTGAGCGGTGTTGCTCACGGCCTCGATCTGCTCGACGGGGTTGTTGCCGAGGGCGTTGCCGCCAAGGGCGACGACGATACGATCGGGCTTGCCAAGAGGCTTAGACATTGCTGGAATCCTTTCTGTAAAAGGCCTACAACCCATTAATAACCCGCGCCCGTGCGATACGCGAGTTTATTAAGGTTTATATTCTCTTTATCGCTCATTTTATTCATTTTGAAAATAGTTGAACGGTGAACGGTCGCTTTTACCCGCTCAGCGTAAAGAACCCCAGCTCAAGCATATCTACGTCATTTACGTGCAACTTTATTTTAATAGAGCAGGGATTAGACCAGATTATGCAAACTGTATCTTTGCTAAACATAAAACAGACAGCGCAAAATCTTACTCGCACTATACGAGATTCTATGCACTTATTGGACGAGTATGCAGCCCTGCAATAACATGGCGTTTTTCATCCAACTTAAGGAATAGACGAGTGCCTTTGCCGCGCGTCGGCCGGCAGCCGGCGAGCCGTCTCGTCGGTTGCCGCTTCCAGAAAATCAAAAACTGATATTGCGCGCGCAATTGCTGCATGGTACTTTAGCGAAGAACAGCGCGGGCTGGGGCGACAGAGATCTGTCGTGAAGTTTGGGTTCGGCGACCCCGCTGCTGCCTTCTCCTTATCCGCCAGCGAACCCCTTGAGCGACGGATTGAGGAGGTCCTTACTATGACAAAAATGCTCAAGATCACGCTGAATGGCGAGACGTTTCTCGCCGACATGCTCTGGGACAAGGCTCCCAAGGCGTGCAAGCTGTTCGAATCGTCCTGTCCGGTCGAGTCACGTATCTTTTCGGCCAAGATCTGCGATGCCGAGGTAACCTATCCCGTATCGGGCCCCATCGCCAATTACGAGCACATCGAGAACCCCGTCTTTCACGAGCCGGCGGGCGCCGTGAGCTGGTATGGCGGCTGGTCGTCAATTTGCATCTTCTTTGATGTGTGCGAGCCCTTTGGCACCTGCAACATGTTCGCCCGCATCTGCGAAGCCGACCGCAAGCGCTTTGCCGCCGCCTGCCGCAATGTCTGGGACAACCAGGGCATGTACATTAAAAACGAAATCGTCGAGATCGAAGCGGAGGCCTAAAGATGATGGATATCAACACCCTGCTCGTACTCGACCTTGCCGAGTACACCACTGCACTTGAGGCCCTCGCCGATCAAATGATGCTCGAGGAACCGCGCGATATCGACTACATGCGCCGCCGCAAGCTCGACACCGGCCGCGAATTCGCCGTCTGGAACTTCACCGTCGGCTACTGCATGAACGCAGCCGACGCCCTCTCCCTCCTGCGAGCCCAAGCCAACGAAAACGCCAACGACGGCACCGCCGACCTCGCAACGATCAACAACAGCGCCGCGCGCCTGTGCGACTGGTTCTCGGGCGCCTTCGACGTCACCGGCAAAATGGATGACACCACGGCAATCCTCGCCCACAGCCGCGACCTCTACGCCCAGGTTGAGACTCACGAACAGTTCGCGGCCCTCACCCGCGCCACCGAGCGCTATCTGGTCCAGCTCCAATTTTGGGTTGACCGCCAGATTCCCTGGCCGGCTATTAGCGACCTCGTCCACGGCTACCGCCTACGCACAGAGAGCGGCGAGACAAGGTAACCAAGCAAGCAGCACCGACAACGCCCCACCATCGGGATCCAAAGTAAGAATCAGAGGGCTGGAGACGCACCCAACAGCGTCCCCAGCCCCTTCGCAAAGTAGAGCACTGTTTCAGTGGCTTTGAGGCCTATTCGAACCTTTGCTATCTCCCAATTTTTGTATATTTACGACATTATTATCTGCCAATTTTTGTATGATTTTAGGCGATTCTATCTGTCAATTTTTGTCATTTGGGGGTTTAATGCTACGCCGTAAGGTCACTGATAGGCTTTTGAGCTGGAAGAATAACTCCAATAAGGCATTACTCGTTACTGGTGCGCGTCAGATTGGCAAGAGCTATGCGATTCGCGCGTTTGGAAAAAACAACTACGCTTCGTATTTTGAGGTCAATTTACTACTCGATGTCGAAGCAAAGAATGCACTTGTTGGCGCAAAGAACTCCGTTGACTTTATCAACCGTGTAGCCCTTCTTGCGGATGCGCCGCTTGTTGAGGGCGATACGCTTGTCTTTGTCGATGAGATTCAGGAGTATCCGCAGATCGTTACACTCATGAAGGCGTTGGTCGAGGATGGGCGCTTTAGCTATGTCTTCTCGGGGTCTATGCTTGGGACTGAGTTTAAGGGGATCTCTTCTTTTCCGGTGGGGTATGTAGAGCACATTGTTATGCGCCCGATGGATTTTGAAGAGTTTTGTTGGGCAAACAGCGTTAGCGAGAATGTGCTTGCAGGCATTCGCAGCTGCCTTGTCGAGAAACATCCTGTCGAAAACTATATTCATGAGGCGATGCTCAAGAACTATAGAGCTTATATCGTTTGCGGCGGCATGCCGGAGGTCGTTCAGAATTATATTGATTCGGGTTATTCGCTCGTGAGCACACGTGAGCTTCAAACTCAGCTGGTCGATCAGTACAAAAGCGATATCTCAAAATATGCATCGACTCGAGCGTTTAACGTTCGGTCGATTTTTGAGCAAATTCCCGTTCAGCTTGAGGCGGAGTCTCATCGCTTTGTTGTTTCGTCTCTGGGTGAGGGAGCTCGCCTTAAAAAATATGAGCAGGATTTCCTGTGGCTTGTTAACGCAGGTGTTGGATTGATGGTCGCCAGGGTGACGGAGCCACGGAGTCCTCTCAAGAGGACGGAGAAAACGACGGCCTTCAAACTATATGAGTCTGATACGGGCATGCTCGCATCGCGGTACCCCGGCAGCACCGCACGCGCTGTCTATCTTGATATGAAAACTCCCAACCTTGGTGGTCTCTATGAGAACGTGGTCGCGCAGGAACTCGTTGCCCTCGGGGCGGATGCATGGTACTACCAAACGCGTGAGGTCGGTGAAGTTGACTTTGTGATCGAAGGCGCCCACGGGCACGTTGTCCCAATCGAGGTCAAATCGGGCAAGAAAGTTCGAGCGCACGCGGCCCTCGATCGTCTGATGAGTGTGGGCGAGTACAAAATACCCGAGGCCGTTGTACTGAGCCACGAGAATCTCAGCAAAGAGGGCAAGGTTCTGTACGTTCCAATCTACATGACGTTTTGTCTCGATGAGTTTATGGAAAAGGATGACCCCAATAACGATTTCTCGTTCGCACCCATATCTCTCTAGCCATTTGAATCCGCAATCCAGCCCCGTCCCCTATCCATCCCCAAAGTGGCGCGCCTTTCGCGGCAAAGCCGCGAAACAGCGAAGGGGACGGAATACCCGACCAGCCACGTCCTTCATCAGCCCACACAATCCGAGGACGTAGTCGTAGCAGGATCTGAGGTCTAACCTTCGCGGACACTCCGCAGGACGAAAGAACCCCCGCCGCACGTAGTGCGCAGCGGGGG
>UQWK01000060.1 GCA_900544725.1 uncultured Collinsella sp. | reverse complement strand
GTATCCGGCGCCGCGAAGGGCGAGTGCGGTACCGGCTTCCAGGAGAAGGGGCAGACCGCGCTGGCTGGTTGCGATCACGGCAGCCTGATTGAGTGAGCAGCTGTGCGCTTGGCATTGGATGGCAAGTTCACCTTGCGCCGGGCAAGGGACCAGAACGGCGGCGACGCGACTTGATAGCAATGCAAATGCTGTGCGCTCATCGGGCGAAAGGCATTCTGCTTCAACGACGACGAGCTTGGGTGGTGCGCTGTTTGTGCGAGGCGTGGCTCGGCACATGCGGACCGAAGAACCCGACATAGAAAACTCCTGTGTATTCGGCAAAACGTAAACTATAGTTTACGTTTATGTTCGGCTCCATTTCAAACTCGGCTGCATGGACGAACGTGCGAAACAGATTCTTGGCAGGCGGGTCGAAGAGACACGCAGGGACCTTGGTATCTCCAAGGTCGATTTTTGTGTGGCAGCAGGAATCAGCCGCCCCTATCTCGACAGAATCGAAGATGGGACGGCAAATTTCACGCTCAAGGTTCTATTTAAGATCGCGCCCGCACTCGGCATGACGGTGTCAGAACTTCTCGAGGGTATCGAATAGGGGATACCCGCCGACAATTGAATTACGCCATCGGGATGCGGTCGTGGTTGACTTGGCTGTAGAACAGGCGCTGGATCTCGGCGGCATCGCGTGACTGGCCGAGTGCCCACATGGTTTTGGCCACGAGCGTCTCGGTGGTCATGTCATCGCCGCGCAAAATACCCGGATAATCGGCGTAAGCGCGGCCGACCTCATAAACACCCAGGTCAAGGCCCTCTTCTGGGACCTGCGTGGTCATAACGACGGTGCGGCCCGAATCGACCCAGCGGAAAATCGCCTCCTGGAATGACTCGCCGGACTCGCCAAACTCGGGAATACCGCCAATGCCAAAGGTCTCCAGGATTACAGCATCGTAGCTATCGGCAAGGGCGTCGAGGATGCCCGGGTTTACGCCGGGCGTAAGCTTGAGTACAAATACGCGCGGGTCGATGCTGTCGTAGAAACGCACCGGGTTTTCGCCCTGACGAGTACCGTGGAGCCCGTTGCGCACGATGCGGTCGTTGCGGATGTAGGCAATGGGCGGATAGTTGACGCTAATGAACGCATTAAAGCTCATGGTGCGCTGCTTGCGGGCGCGCGTGCCGGCAATGGCCACGCCGCCAAACACGATCGACACATCGTGTGAGTGCTCGTCGAGCGCATAGAGCAGGCTCTGGTACAGATTGAGCTTGGCATCGGTAAAGGGGTTGCCCATGGGCTTTTGAGAGCCGGTGAGCACGATGGGCTTGGGGCTGTCCTGAATCAGATATGAAAGTGCTGCCGCGGTGTAGCTCATGGTGTCGGTGCCGTGCAGGACTACGAAGCCGTCGTGGTCGGCATAGCCTTCGACGATGACGTCGCGGATGCGCATCCAGTCGCTCGGGCGCATGTTGGTGCTGTCGATGTTCATGGGCTGCACGACGTCGAGCTCGCAGAGGCCTGAGATTTCGGGGACGCTCTGGGCGAGCTCCTCACCGGTCAGGGCGGGGGAGAGGCCGTTGCCGTCCTCGGTCGATGCGATGGTGCCGCCCGTGGCGATGAGAAGGATGCGCTTCATGCTGGTATTCCTATCGTATTTGCCGCCGCAGAGGCGGAGTCGTTCGGCAGTATTGTGGCACAGGGCGTCCAATGTTCAAACGTATTACATCATCTGCAACGTTTGGTAACACTTCAATTGCCGTCAAATAGGGGCCCAGGTCGTGCGTTTGCCGTGCGCTGATGGCTATGACGGGCGCAGAACCGCTGGTTACGTGTACACTATGAAAGCTGTTTTCGTTTATTCGCGCGGGCGGGCACTGGCTCCCCGCCAACAAGAGGGGAAACCATGGATCAAAAAGCTTCCGCAAAGGTCCTCGTACTCGACTTTGGTGCGCAGTACGGTCAGCTCATTGCCCGTCGCGTCCGCGACCTCAACGTGTATTCCGAGATTGTCCCCTGCGACATCTCGGCCGACGAGATTCGCGAGATGAACGCCTCTGCGCTCATCCTTTCCGGCGGTCCGGCCTCCGTGTACGCCGAGGACGCTCCGTCCATCGACCCCGCCATCTTTGACCTGGGCCTTCCCGTCCTGGGCTTCTGCTACGGCCATCAGATCACGGCCGTGACGCTCGGCGGCAAGGTCGGCCACTCCGAGGTGGGCGAGTACGGCCGCGCCACCATCACGCGCACGGCAGGCGCCAAGCTCTTTAACTCCACGCCCATGGAGCAGACCGTGTGGATGAGCCACCGCGACGCCGTGTCCGAGGTGCCCGAGGGCTTTACCGTTACCGCCAGCACCGACGTGTGCCCGGTTGCCGCCATGGAGTGCGTCGAGCGCAAGATCTTCACCACGCAGTTCCACCCCGAGGTCAAGCACTCCGAGTACGGTCAGCAGCTGCTGAGCAATTTCCTGTTTGAGATCTGCGGCCTGGAGCCCAACTGGAGCATGGACAACCTGGTCGAGACCATGACGGCCGAGTTCCGCGAGAAGGTCGGCGACGACCGCGTGATTCTGGCCCTGTCCGGCGGCGTCGACTCCTCCGTCGTGGCTGCGCTGGGCGCTCGCGCCGTGGGCAAGCAGATGACCTGCGTGTTCATCAACCACGGTCTGCTGCGCAAGGGCGAGCCCGAGCAGGTGGAGGAGGTCTTCACCAAGCAGTTTGACGTCGACTTTATCCACGTCCACGCCGAGGACCGTTATGCCGAGCTTCTGGCCGGCGTGACCGAGCCCGAGGAGAAGCGCCGCATCATCGGTACGCAGTTCTGGAAAGAGTTCTTCGCCGTGGCGCAGCAGCTCGAGACCGACGGCAAGCCGGTCAAGTACCTTGCCCAGGGCACCATCTACCCCGACATCATCGAGTCCGGCGCTCGCAAGACGGGCGGCAAGACGGCCACCATCAAGAGCCACCACAACCTGATCCCGTTCCCCGAGGGCGTGCACTTCGACCTTATCGAGCCGCTCGATCACTTCTTTAAGGACGAGGTCCGCGCGCTTGGTCTGGCACTGGGCCTGCCGGGTCACATCGTGTTCCGCCAGCCCTTCCCGGGCCCGGGTCTGGCCATCCGCATCATCGGCGCGGTCGACAAGGAGAAGCTCGAGATCCTCAAGAATGCCGACGCTATCGTGCGCGAGGAGCTCGACGCCTACAACCAGCGCCTGTTTGAGCAGACCGGCGAGCGCAACTCCGAGCACAGCTGCTGGCAGTATTTCGCGGTCCTGCCCGACATCAAGTCCGTTGGCGTTATGGGCGACGAGCGCACCTATCAGCGCCCGATCATCCTGCGCGCCGTCGAGTCCAGCGATGCCATGACCGCCGACTGGGCCAAGCTGCCCTACGATGTCCTGGCCCGCATCTCCGGCCGCATCGTTGCCGAGGTCCCCGGCGCCAACCGCGTGTGCTACGACATCACGTCCAAGCCGCCCGCGACGATTGAGTGGGAATAACGGGAACTGGCTTCTGAACTCGCGTTTTGGTGCTGCCGAATACCGCCTGATACTGTTTCGGCATCGCCGCAGGACAGAGCCACCAGCGAAATAGCGGGAATAACGGCCTCCGAACCCTCTGGTTCGGAGGCTTTCTTTTTGCATGTCTACCTGGGGAAACGACCTAATTATTCCCGTATACCCCTACTGAGCGGTATGGCGGAGTATTCGGCGGTACGGGAATAATTGGGCCCTGCGGGAATAATTCACAATTCGGGTTCCCCGAGGGGCGATTTCGAGCGGGCGAAACTAAGTTGAAACTGCGGGGTCAATTCAAGCCCTCCTTGATTGCATTCGCCTAGGTCAACAAACGGGAATAAAGAAACGCGAAAATCGGTTTACGCAGTTTCGGTAACCCCGAATGCCGCCGAATGACGCCGTGTATCTTGCCGTATTTGAGCACGCAATTATTCCCCCTAACGGTTCTTCCGGGACGTCGATTTCGTACGGGAATAATGGAACAGCCCTCGGAGAACCGGAGGCTGTTCGTAAGGAAATATCAATTTGCCTGGGGAAATGTCAGAAAGAGGTCTTCCAATCGCCACGACCAGGCCCCTCACGCTCGGGTCCAGCACGCACCAGTCCATGATCAGGTCAATGTTGGCGATGACCACGCCAAGGACTCCCTACACGATCGTGCGCGCCAGTCGCCAGTACCACTCGTTGCTTGCCAGAAACTCGTTCAAGTCAGCCCACCTTTCCCTCAAGGACTCGATGTCGTGCTTCGCGACAGTCATGTCCTGCTCGAGCACGTAGGTGCGCTCCAGGACCTGGTTGTGCTTCTCGACCTTCTTCGTGAGGGCGTCGAGCTTGACCTCCATGACGGCTCTGCTCTTAGAGTTGGAAAGGATCACCCCAATCAGCGTTACGACACCAGTAATGCACGCCACGATGATTGACTCCATAAAAGAACTGCCTCCCGAGATCGACTTTTCGTCCTCGGGAGACAGTGTCCGACCGTGTCACAAGTACGCAGATTATGCTCGGAGTTGTCGCTTGACCTCACGTTCTTCTATGCATGATGTCGAGCTGCTTTCTACTCATTATCTGAGGTTATAAGGACGCGTGGAATCGCCTCTTCGCTCGGAACCATCTTCTTCACCAGTGCAAAGCACTCAGCAAAGTCGTCGCCTGGCAGGCAAAAGACCCTATGCTTCTTTGTTCCATTGGGATATGCGACGGCAAACGTCGTTGAACCTATGTCGGTAACAAACTCCTCGTCATCTAGCTCTAGGATACCGGCGACCTTCTCGGCAACTTCATCGAACAGCGCACGATAGCCAAGGCCGCTTGGCTGGTATGCCCAGCTCATCGGCAAGTTATGCTCTGATATCTTACGAGGCTTGTATTTGTAGCTGATCCAATCGGGTGTGATGACAACCATGTCGGTGAATGCTTCATCAACGCTACAAAAGCCCGATTCGCCCTTGATGACGATGCGGGACATCGTAGGCATGCTAACTACAGGCAGGTGCTTGTACTCCTCAAAGAATGGATCCTCTGAGTCATCATCAGGTTCTTGGTCATAAACAGTCACGAGCCCTCGGTCCTCTAAGTAGTCAAGCATGGCTTCAATCACATCACGTTCATCCTGCCATTCCATAGTTTGGAAGTATTCGAGATCCTCCACAGGCCTCGCATGGTCAGGAAACCAGTGGTTGAGAATTCGGGTTGTTTGTCGATCTAGTTCTCTTTCGAGCTCGTGCCTCTTATCCCAGTTTAGACCCTTGTACTCAGCTTCAGAAATGCCATGGATGAGCAGCGTATCAATAAGCTGCCGATAGGAGCCTAGCCGTAACTGCTCCGCAAGTTTGTATGGGAATTGCTTTGGATTCAGATAGTGTTCGCGCCAGTAGTCAAGGACTCCCTCTTCTTTCATGATGTCGAGATTGAGCGTCCATGCGTAGCGACCTGCAAGATAGTCTGGATAGACGTCGAGCTTCTTTGCAATCTGATCCAGCAATTCGGGACGTATTGTTCCCGACTTCACCGCACGAAGTATGGTTTTCTCTGTTCTGTCAATGTCGGCATCAGCTCCAAGCTTACGTATGCTCGAGTCAAGCCGGTGTATCACCCACTTAAACCACTCGGGGTCAATTTTCTCTCCAAAAGCATCAGCTTCAGCATTGTTCATCTTGACTCCTTTAGTACGGACATTTTGGTGCCATAATGGCTGTTCACAGAACGCAACACTTCGTACTACCATGCATTATGCGGCCACGAGGTACGGACATCAAGCCGTGTAATCAATGCAAAACACTAACGGGCTCCATGTGAGCCCGAGAACGGAGAACTAGCAATGGCGACTAACACGCTGGTACCGCATTACGAGGACAATGACATGGATCGCAAGGATCTCGCCGACTTCGCCAAGCAGAGCATGGATAAGGCCATGGACACCAATCACTCTGTTGCCATGCGTCAGATGGAAGTCCTGAGCATGCAGACCGACGAGACGCAGGCCCTGCTCCAGAGCGGCAATCTGACCGACGAACAGTTCGATAAGGTCATGCAGGAGTCTGAGAAGATTCGACAGGCAATGTCCGATACCACGACGAAGCTGCATAAGTCGAACTTCGAGTTGGTTGTGAGCACCTGTGCCGTGCTGTTCTTTGGCGGTCTGTTTTTTACGCTTCGCGCCGCTTAGCCGGCATGTATGAGGGGTGATTAATCCATTGTCCCTCATACATGTTTTCATGCCGAGATGTTGCATTCCAACGTGCTTGCAGCATCTATGCGGAAGCGCGCGTGTTCCGTCTTGCTGCTGGCCCACACCGTGCCATATCCGACGACAAGTCCCTCATTGGGAAAGATGGTCGCAACTCTATCGTCCGTCTTCATCGCTGCGTATCTCAATGGTGAGGATCAAGTTGTTACTCATCGCTGCCTTTGTCATCAATCTCGCGCAGACGCAAAAGCCAGCGTCTCATGCTCCCGTCCCCAAAGAAGCCGAGCAGTGCCCTATCGCAGAAGCGTTCTGCTCTCACGGCTCCGAGCAGAAGCGCCATCACCGCCTGGCCGTCGAGTTCCGATACATCTGCCCCAGACATTGCTTGGCTGCCCCACTCGAGTCCGTTGCGTTCAAGTATGTCGCGGTAATGCGTGAGCTCGTACTCGGGATGCTCGTCGACGAAGTCGTAGATTGATTGTTCGACGTCAGCAACCGTCGTTCCGTAATTCACGTAGGGCAGCTTGATTGGGTCGTTCATGGTGCCCTTGCTCTCTCGGTCTACAACCCAGTTGCCAAATCCCTCGGCATTCTCAATCGCAGGCAGATGTTTTGTCAGGCTCTCAAACATAAGCCGCTTCTTTTGAGAAATGAGCTTCAGCAATACCGTCGAGCTGCGAACGTATTGTCTCGAAGGGCTGGTTCAGGTCCAATGTCCTCACGCTTATCTGGTTACCGCTCATCTGATACACACCATCAGGCTGCACGTCTTCGTCGGTCTTGGCGTAGAGCAGCATGCCCGACACGCTATGCTGCTCGTGAGTGCTGGCGAGCTCCGCTTCCTTGTTCTTCACGTAGGTGAAGATCTGGTACAGGTTGCCGGAGTGGACACTTTGCTTGTCGAACTGCTGTTGCGTCGTGTGACTGTAGTACTTCGCGTCGATGATGAGGACGGTCCTGCCTCGTGTGAGCGTTATGTCGGTGTGCATGGCGGGGAGCATGTCATCGAAGCTGTCGTCGAGCGCCCAGCTGATGTACGGCGCCCCCGCGGAAAGCTCTGGGTGCTCACGTCTGTAGTACTCGAGGATGAACTTCTCGTACAGGTGGCTCATTCGCTGCTCGTCGAGGAAGTCCATCATGCGGAGACTCCCACTCTCCCGCGTCTGGAGAAGGCCCTTCACGACCAGCCAGCACACTTTCATGAGCATGCGATAAGTCTGGTTGTTCCGGTCGAAGCGCATGTGCCAGTCTTCGCCCGAAAGGTTCACGTCTTCCACGTCCACGAAGTACGGAAGCAGCCGTCTAAGTGCCTTCTTGCGAGCCTTGTCGATGTCCGAGCGAATCAAGAGCATGATTGTCGCCTTGAGGATGCGGTTCATGCACGTGTCCGTGCTGAACTCGTCGTAGCTGCAAACCAGCTGCCTGCGCAGAATCGAGCGCGTCTTCAAGGACTCGGAAAGTTCGATCTTGCCCCTCGGTGAGGAGAGCATATCCTCGCGGTCGACGTACTCCCGGCCAAGGCCGCGCTTGAGCTGCAGGCTCACGCCCCGTGACAGTATCTCGGCGAGGAGGTCGGCGGTGTTGTCGAACTCCTCGGCTGCGATGTCGCGGTAGCCCTGCCCCTGCAGCGTCTGGAACGCATAGGCGAGCATGTGGTAGATGTTCTGTATCCGGATCACCGGATTGACCTGCGCAGCTTGCCGGCCCACTCGTCGACCTTGGTGGGTTCGTCGAACCAGTACTCGCGCAACATCGGCACGAGCTCGTAGTTGACGATTGCCGAGAGTTTATCGTCCGTTACGTCGTCCGGGGACATGCGGCAGAAGTAGCTATGGCCGATGCAGAAGCCGTCTCCCAGCGACTCGTCGGACGCGATCGCCTCGTTCAGCTTCACGACGCAGGAGATGAGCCTATCGAACTTCTCGCTGGCAAGTCCCTCCTGATAGGCGATGAAGCTCTCCGTGTCGAAGGCGGGACGGAGGTCGAAGAACGCGAAGCGGCGGCGCAGGGCGTAGTCGAGCATGGCGAGCGAGCGGTCCGCTGTATTCATCATGCCAATGAGGTATACGTTGCTCGGGACGTAGAACAGCTCGTGCGAGTAGAGGAGCTGCAGCGTGTTCCTGGGCCCGCGCTTGTCGTTCTCGATGAGCATAAACAGCTCGCCGAAGATCTTCGAGAGGTTGCCACGGTTGATTTCGTCGATGATGAAGAAGTAGTCGTTGTCAGAATCGTCCTTCGCATTCTTGCAGAAGTTGTAGAACGCGCCCTTCTCGAGGTCGAAGCCCTGCGCGTTCGGGCGGAACCCCTCTATGAAGTCCTCGTAGCTGTAGCTCTGGTGGAACTGCACCATCATCACACGCTCGGCGTCCTTCACGCCCATCATGGAGTAGGCCAGGCGCTTTGCGGCGAAGGTCTTGCCTACGCCTGGGGCACCCTGCAGGATGATGTTCTTCTTCGCGCGCAGGACGTTGACGAGGGTCCTGTAGTGCTCGCCGTCCATGTAGACCTCCGAGAGGAAGTCCTCGGACGTGTACGCTGGGTATTCAACCTCCTCCGTGTCTTCCTCGACTTCGCCGCCCTCGTCCTCGAAGAACGAGTTGAGCTTCTCAACGAGGTCGGGATAGGCGGTGATGTCCGTCAGGGTCTTCACGGCGAGGAAGTCTTCCGTGTGCCACTCTCCTCTGTTCGTCCAGCGTACCCTGCGGATGTTCGGATAGGAGTCGCCATTTTCGTCGAATTGGTAATCCCCCTCAACGATGCCGCGACCAATAATTACGCTGCGGCCCCGCTTAGCAAAGACAACGTCGCCCGGCTTGATTTCGCGCGAGAACTGCCAGAGCGCGAGCGCGGAGTTCTTCTGCGAGTACTTGCTACTGTACAGGGTGCGCAGGTTCTTGCGGATGTCTTCCTTGCTGGCGTATTTCTCGACGTCGCCGAGCTTGCTCCAGCCGACACCCATTACGCCACGTGCGTAGAAGTCATCCCACCTCGCGGCACCGTCTCCCGGGGAGTAGGTCCAGTAATGTGTGGTCTTGACCCCCTCGTCTCCAAGGGAATTTTCTTCCGCCTTCTCGGCTGCAGCCTTCTCGGCGACCTTCCTCTCGCGGTTGACGCGCTCAGACTCCACGAAGGCGGCAGCCGTCAGCGAGGGGAAGTCTGCATACGAGCACTCTTCGCTTCCGAGCTCCGACTTGATGGTGTCGCAAATGGCGAGGTAGCGATCTCCGTCATGAACTGGCGAGTCCTTCTCCTTCGGCACTATGCCGGCGATGGCGGTGCCAGCCTTTGCGACGTCGGCCATGAACCAGCGGTTGCGCGAATCCAGGCTGATGAAGTTGTAGGGCCTCGCCCAGTAGAGGCCCATGGTGAGCTTCCAGCCAAGTGTGAACTGGATGACGGTGGTATCGAATGCCTCGACGAAGGCCTTCCGGGTTTCCTCGTTGTCGTCGGCGGCCAGTGCAAGTTCGGCCTCGAACACGTGCCAGAGGTTATCGATGTCGTGATCGCCGCGACGTTCGTCGTTGGCGAAGGCATAGAAGGTCGCGTTGAGGTTGTTGAGCACGGGGATGCCCTCGAAGTCCGTGGGCTGATCTGCCCCAATGTCGAACACCTCGGCGATGCCGGCGATGATCTTTTGCCGGTTTGCGTCTGTGATGCCCTTGTTGAAGAGGCCGAAGACGGTGAACGGATCGATGTCTTGGAGCTCATCTGCCTCAAGCTTAGGGAGACTCATCCCGATCGATTCATAGACAGTTGCTAGCTTGTTTATCAGATCGTCGCGCCTGTCTCGATAGGTCAGCAGCTTGTCAGATAACTCTTCATAAAAGCTAATCCAAGTAAATTTTGTGCTGGTCATTATAGTCACTGCCTATCTTGTGCCTCTGCCAAGGCGCCTTGCTTTCAATGTCTTTCCATATGCGTCTACATGCGCGACAGGTATCTTTATCGAATCTAAGTACACCAACGAGTATCTTTGCATCAATGTAATCCAACGCTTCGTCGATATTGCGCCCATTTCTTGCTACTCCGTCAATTATGCTGATAACGTTTCTTTTTAGCTCGGGATTAATGTTCAATAGACCGGTATTGAGAACATGGATATTGCCAACTTTCTTGGGCAGAATCTCAAGCACACCGCCCCCACAGCTTCTGCCGTAAAGCTCCGTGAATGCGAACGCAATGCTGTTGTAATAGGCGATAACAGAACAGACGTTCGATAAAATAATATAGCATCAGATGGCGGGCACGGTTTCAATCGAATCCGTGCCCGCTGCTGTATGTGTGTCCTTGCACGCCCAATATGCTGTCTCTTATACACATCTGACGCTGCCGACGACCTGCAGACGGCTGTCCCACGTGCCGATTTCCTTGGCGGCATCCGAAACCGCAAAATATGCCCCCACATCCTTGATTTTTGCAGTCTTAAGCCATGTTTTTGCGATCATCTTTACCGCCGTCCGATTGGCAGCATCAAAGACCAGCACACTGCCGGGGAAAACGCCCGCCATCCCCCGCACCAGTTCCCGGACCTGCTGGGTCAGAAAGTAATAGAACAC
>UQWK01000059.1 GCA_900544725.1 uncultured Collinsella sp. | reverse complement strand
GTCTTTCATGCAGCAGGGGCTCTCAATGTTTTTTATGTCCTGCTCATATCGTCTCAGCCGGCAGTTAAGGAACGTCCCCAAGTGCCGGGTTTTGAGGAGGTTGGCATGCTCAATGCCATGATTTGGGCGCTTGCCTGTTTTGGCGTCGTCGCTGCCGATATTGCCTTGAGCATCGTTTTGTTCTCCGCCCTTGGCGTCGCATCGGTGTTCATGGGCTTTTCGATCGATGACCTCGACATTCAATTGCTTCAGGCCGTCGCGCAGACGGCATCGTTTTTGATGGCGCTACTGTGGTGGCGTTATCTGTGGCCGCGTTCGTTTATGGCACGCCGGCAAAGCGAGCATCCGCTCGGCGGGGGAGCACGTGGGGCGTGGAAGCGCATCGCCTGCGTTATCGTGATTGGCCTGGCCCTGCAGGTGGTTGTTGGCTACGTGACCGACGCCGCGCTGTCGCTGTTGCCCGATGCCGCGGCCGACTACAGCGAGCTTGTCGAGGAAACAGGCATGGGCGACACCAGCTATCTCGCCGTCCTGACTACGGTGCTCGGTGCCCCATTTTGTGAAGAGCTGCTGGTGCGCGGCATTATTTTTGAGTTTTCGCTCCGAGCGTTTAATCCGCAGTGCCGCCCACTTTGGAAGCGCCGGCGTCGTGCGAGCGCGCAAGACGGCGCCATGGTGCCCTGGGCGGCCCCAAGCACGTGGGGTATCGCCGCGGCAATCGTGCTGCAGGCGGCGGTCTTCGGTTTTATGCACATGAATTGGGTGCAGGGTTGCTACGCGGGTGCCGCCGGCCTCATCTTTGGTTGGGTGCTCGTGACGACCGGAAAGCTCCGCTACACGATCCTGCTGCACTTTGCCTTTAATGCCGGGTCGTATCTCATGGGCCTGCTGTGGTTTGTGAACACGCCGCTCGACGTGGTGGTCACGGTTGCCATCGCCGGCTTTGTGCTGGTAGAGGCGATGCGCTCGCTGCGCCACGCGTGTGGGATGGACGCAGCGAGCGCACCGCTGCCCTAGTTGCGGCGTCCGCCTCCGTTGGCGCCCTGTCGTCCCTGGGCCGCGCGGTTACGGCCTGCGGTGTTCTGCGCACGCGACATGCCGCTGTGCCCCTTGCTGCCTTTGGGTCCCTTGCCGCCGCCGCCATGCGGTTTGCCGCCCTTCTTACCGGTGCCATGCCCACCGCCAGCAGACGTCTCGCCCGGGCGTGGCGGCACAGGGCGAATCAGGCAATGCTTGGTGTAGCCAATCAGATCGCGGCGGCCGGCTTTTTCCAGCGCCTCGCGCACGAGCTTGTAGTTCTCGGGCTTGCGATACTGGATGAGCGCGCGCTGCATGGCCTTCTCGTGCGGGTCGCGCGCCACGTAGATCGGCTGCATAGTGCGTGGATCCACGCCGGTGTAGTACATGCAGGTCGACATGGTGGACGGGGTGGGGTAGAAGTCCTGCACCTGTTCGGGCATGTAGCCCATGTCGCGCACGGCCTCGGCAAGGTCCACAGCTTCCTTCATGGTCGAGCCGGGGTGGCTCGAGATCAGGTACGGCACCACATACTGCTTGAGTCCGTATTCGCGGTTCAGGCGTTCAAATTTACGGCAGAACGCGTCGTAGACGGCGCGGCTCGGCTTGCCCATCACGGACAGCACCGCGTCGCTCACATGCTCGGGCGCTACGCGCAGCTGGCCCGAGACATGGTGCTCCAGCAGCTCGCGCAAAAACTCGTCCGAGGCATCGGCCATGGTGTAGTCAAAGCGGATGCCGCTGCGGACGAAGACCTTCTTGACGCCCGGCAGCTGGCGCAGGTCGCGCAGCAACTGCGTGTAGCCGCTCTCGTCGACCACCATGTTCTTGCATACGCTCGGCCACAGGCAGCGCTTGTTCTTGCACACGCCGTGCTTGAGCTGCTTGTCGCAGGCAGGGCGGCTAAAGTTTGCCGTCGGTCCGCCCACGTCGTTGATGTAGCCCTTAAACTCGGGATCGCGCGTGAGCAGCTCGGCCTCGCGCATGATCGAATCGTGGCTGCGCATCTGCAGCACGCGCCCCTGGTGGAAGGTGAGGGCGCAAAACGAGCACTCGCCAAAACAGCCACGGTTGGAGCTAATGGAAAACTTGATCTCGGCAAAGGCCGGCACGCCGCCTGCCGCGTCGTAGTCGGGATGCCAATCGCGTGCGTAGGGGAGCTCGGCCACCTCGTCCATCTCATCGGTGGTGAGCGTCGCCGATGGCGGGTTCTGCACCACATAGACGCTGTTGGGGTAGGGCTCTACCAGGCGGTGTCCGGTGATGGGGTCCATATTCTGCTGCTGCACATTGAAGCTGCGTGCGTAGTTGAGCTTGTCGGCGGTAAGGTCGTCCCAGCTGGGCAGCAGGTCGTAGTCGTAGACCTCGTCGAGCGAACCCGTGCGGTAGACGGTGCCGTTGATATAGGTGATCTGATCGACGGGCAGTCCCGCGTCGAGCGCGTCGGCGATCTCGACAATCGCGTGCTCGCCCATGCCGTAGATGAGGATGTCGGCGCCCGAGTCGAGCAGTACCGAGCGCTTGAGCTTGTCCTGCCAATAGTCGTAGTGGGCCAGACGGCGCAGGCTTGCCTCGATGCCACCGATGATGATGGGAGCGTCCTTGAACGTCTGGCGGATGAGGTTGCCGTAGACCGTAACGGCACGGTTGGGGCGGCGACCCTCCTCGCCACCGGGGGTATAGGCGTCGGTGTGGCGGCGGTGCTTGGTCACCGAATAGTGGTTGACCATGGAGTCCATGTTGCCGGCACTGACCAAAAAGCCCAGGCGCGGCTCGCCGAGCACGGTGATGCTGGCGGGGTCGGTCCAGTCGGGCTGGCAGATGATGCCCACTTTGTAGCCGTGCGCGTCGAGGACGCGGCTGATAATGGCCATGCCAAAGCTGGGATGGTCCACGTAGGCGTCGCCGCAGATGTAGACGAAGTCGCACTGGTCCCAGCATCGCGCGTCCATATCGGCGCGGCTGACGGGGAGGAACTTGTCGCGGCCCGGACGCCAGGGGCGCGTGGGCGCTGCTGGGGTATGCGTGGTGTGCCCACCCTGCGCCTTACCGCCGCGCTTTTGCTGCTGGCCCTGTTTGCCCTGCTGACTGCGCTGGTTGTTCTGAGCGTGCTGAGGCTTTTTTGCCACGATCCCTCCCGGTGTTTGTATGCTGCACGTAATTGTAACCAGTCTTTTTGGGACGGGGCTAAAAAGACTGGTGGAGTACACGAGCTGGCGGATCGGCGTGTCGATGCGGGTGCCGGCGCCGCGCCCGCTGTTTGTTTCCAGACTGTGTATCTGCGCGTTGGGGAACCCATCTCGCGCGCACGTCATGTTGTCAATGGGTTACAGTATGAACGGCGGCTATGTTTCCGCCAACGCACGAGAGAGTCGTCAACAAGGAGGATGCACGACGATGCAGCGTGCCAAACAGATATCGGAGTCTATTGAGCTGGGCATCATCTTGGCGCTCGCCGGTGGCTTTATGGACGTGTATTCGTACATTGGGCGCGACCATGTTTTCGCCAACGCGCAAACAGGCAACATCCTGCTCGTGGGAGTGAGCATCTCGGAGGGCAACTGGGCACTTGCGGGGCGCTACTTCTTCCCTGTGGTGTCGTTTGCCGTGGGTATTATGCTTGCCGATCTGGTACACGAGCGGTTTGGCAGCGTGATCCACTGGCGTCAGGTGACGGTGTTCTTTGAAGCCGTCATCTTGCTGGGCGTGAGCTTTATCCCGGGCGGCAATTTCAACCTGCTCGCCAACTGCCTCACCTCGTTTGCCTGCGGCATGCAGGTCGAGAGCTTCCGCAAGATCCACGGTCACGGCATCGCTACGACCATGTGCATCGGCAACTTGCGCAACGCGCTGCAAAACGTGGACGATTACATCATCACCCACAGGCGCGGCTTTTTGGAAAACGGCCTGCTGTACTTTGGCGTGATCTTTACCTTTGTGTTTGGCGCCGTGTTGGGCAACTGGTGTATTGAGCGCATGGGCCTGCACGCCATCGTCGTGGCGAGCTTGCTGCTGTTTGTCGCGTTTGCCATCATGTTCATCGACCGCGAGCGCGACTTGCGCTTACGCTGGAAGGTTGCGGCCGAGGCTTGGAAAGAGGGCTGCCGAAAGTAACCGATTGCGGCAAAGGGGCTGTTCCTTTGCCGCAATTTTTTTTCATCATCTGTTGAAACGCTTTAACACTTTTGACGTTCTCACGCGTTTTTTGTTTCAAAAGCGTTAGGATGGGACTTATAGCGCGGGGCGTAATGGATGCCCCGCACACGATGGGAGGCTATCAATGGCTAATCGTTTCGTTCTCAATACCATCTCTTATCATGGTTCCGGCGCCATCAAGGAGATCCCCGGCGAGCTCCAGCGTCGCGGCTACAAGAAGATCTTCGTCTGCTCCGACCCCGATCTGGTCAAGTTTGGCGTTACCGCTAAGGTGACCGACGAGCTCGACGCCGCCGGCATCGCTTGGAGCCTCTACTCCGAGATTAAGCCCAACCCCACGATCCAGAACGTCAAGGACGGCGTCGAGGCCTTCAAGGCCGCCGAAGCTGACGCTATCGTGACCATCGGTGGCGGCTCCTCCATGGACACCGCTAAGGCCATCGGCATCATCATCAACAACCCCGAGTTCGCCGATGTCCGCAGCCTCGAGGGCGTTGCTCCGACTAAGAACCACGCCGTGTTCACCATCGCCGTGCCGACGACCGCCGGTACCGCTGCTGAGGTGACTATCAACTACGTCATCACCGACCCCGAGAAGGTCCGCAAGTTCGTGTGCGTCGACACCAACGACGCCCCCGAGGTCGCCGTCGTCGATCCTGACATGATGGCTTCCATGCCCGCCGGCCTGACCGCTTCCACTGGTATGGACGCTCTGACCCACGCCATCGAGGGCTATACCACCAAGGGTGCTTGGGAGCTCTCTGACATGTTCCACTTTGAGGCTATTAAGCTGATCAGCGAGAACCTGCGTGATTCCGTCGCCGAGGCCAAGTCCGGCCAGCCCGGCTCCGGCCGCGAGGGCATGGCCCTTGGCCAGTATGTCGCCGGCATGGGCTTCTCCAACGTTGGCCTGGGCATCGACCACGCCATGGCTCACACCCTGTCCGCTCACTACGACACCCCGCACGGCGTCGCCTGCGCCATGCTGCTGCCGATCGCCATGGAGTTCAACAAGCCGGTTTGCGCCGAGCGCCTGGCCAAGGTCGCCGTCGCCATGGGCGTTGACACCACGGGCATGAGCACCGACGAGGCTGCCGACGCCGCCATCGCCGCCGTCAAGCAGCTTTCCGCCGACGTGAACATCCCGCACGTCTGCGAGGCCATGAAGGCTGACGAGATCGAGGTCCTGGCCAAGGACGCCATGGCCGATGCCTGCTTCCCGGGCAACCCGCGCGAGGCGACGCTCGACGACGTCATCGAGCTCTTCAAGAAGATCTGCCCGGCTGCCTAACTTGGTTCGGCGGGCCCCTGCCCGTTAGCCCCACAATCGTCCTCGGACATGTCGGAAGCCCCCGCTGCGCACTTCGTGCGGCGGGGGCTTCCTCCGTCCTGCGGAAAGATTGTGGGGCTAACGGGCAGGGGGCCCGCCGGCTCGTTATCGTGGCGGGCGCAGTTCTGAAGAACTCAATGGGTCATCTCGCTAGGTAAAAAGATGGTTCGCGGTGGTATCGTTGCTGTGGGTTTAATTCGATATGAAAGGGTGACTTTGGTGTCCAAGATGGATTCTACGCTCTCCTATATTACTGACCAGTTGAAGGCGCTGACTTCTATTGCTTCGCCTACAGGCTATACCCGTGCGGCGACTGATTATCTGATGGAGACGTTGCGCGATATGGGCTTTGGGCCCGAGCGCTCCAATAAGGGCAATGTGCTCGTTGGGCTTGGTGGTGAGGGTGAGCCGCTCGTGTTGGCGAGCCATGTCGATACCCTGGGCGCCATGGTGCGTTCCATTAAGGACAATGGTCGCCTGCGCCCCACGACCCTCGGCGGGCATCAGTGGTCTACGGCCGATGGCGAGAACTGCACCGTTTATACGCGCGACGGCAATGTCTACACGGGCGTGGTCCTCAATACCGAGCCTTCGGCGCATGTGGCCGATGAGCCGGTCAAGACCATCGAGAAGAACATGGAAATCCTGCTCGACGAGAACGTTGACAGCAAGGACGATGTGCTCGAGCTGGGTATTCAAACCGGCGACATCATCGCTATGGATCCGCGCACCACGGTGACGGAGAGCGGCTACATCAAGAGTCGCTTCCTTGACGATAAGCTGTCCGCGTCGATTCTGCTGGGTTTGGCCCGCGCCGTCGCCGAAGGCGAGGTGACGCTTTCGCGCAAGGTTTCGTTGCTCTTTACGGTGTACGAGGAGGTCGGCCACGGCGGTGCCTTTGTGCCGGCCGACACGCGCGAGATGATCAGCGTGGACATGGGCTGCGTGGGTGACGACCTGGGCTGCACCGAGCGCATGGTTTCGATTTGCGCCAAGGATTCGGGTGGTCCGTACAACTACGACCTGGTAACCACGCTGTCCAACATCGCGCGCGAGCTGGAGCTCGATTACGCCATCGATGTGTACCCGCATTACGGATCCGACGTCGAGGCCACGCTCTCGGCCGGCTACGACATTCGCCATGGTCTGATCGGCCCCGGCGTGTACGCGAGCCACAACTACGAGCGCAGCCACATCGACGGCGTGCGCAATACCTACGAGCTGGTTCGCGCCTACGTTCAGCGCTAGGGGAGCAGTTTGCGACTCGGCTGACCAATCGCTAAGGCCCGATTTCTCGGGCCTTTTTTCGCTTTGGGTCGTTTAGTATTATGATGTATGTAATCTATTAACTAAACGTTTAAATTACTTAACGAGGTGATGCGGTGTATGGATACGTCCGAGTACTTGTCTATGGGTGATGCTGCCCGCCTGCTGGGCGTTACGAAAGCCCGCATATCTCAACTTGCCGCATCGGGAACGCTCGCGTGCGATATTGTGGGCGGACGGAAGATGGTCGAGTACAATTCCGCGGTCGCTTATCAAAAGGTCCGCAAACGTGGACGCCGTCCTGCGGCCGATGTGGGGCGCAAGTTTACGCTGATGTCCGCCGATTACGAGGTTGCGCGTGTCTCATTTGATCCGACGCGTGAGTTTCCCTTCGAAATCGCCGAGGTCCTCGATGCGCAACGAATGCCGTTTGGCACGTGCTCGAGCTCTTCTCCTACGGTGAATAAACGGGAGCTCAACGTGTGGTGGAGCCATCGGTCGGTGCCTGACGTCCGCCCTGGGCTTATTTCGCGCTACCGCGAGCTGGGGATTGCTAACGGCGTTGAGGTGCCGGTTCAGTGCCTGGGTCTATCACTTTCGGATTGTTATTGGCTGCGGCCGACCGATTGCGCCGAACTCAAATGGCAAAACATTAATTACTTTGAGAACGAGTTTGAGCGATCGGCGCCCGAGGGGCGTTCGGGTTGGCTGGAGGGCATCGGTCTTAAAAATCCCGACAACACATCCGAGGGCGAGCTTCCTAAATCGTGGATGATTCGCAACGGTGTTCGCGTTCTGGTCAAGGGGTGTGGCGTGGACGACCAACGACCCTTTAACGAGGCGGTCGCAACAGCTCTGCATCGTCGTTTGCTTTCCAAGGGGGAGTTTGTTCCTTACACGGTTGAGCGCATGTTCGATGGCCCTGCGTGTCTGTGCGACGACTTTCTTGATGGCCGCGAGGAATACGTTCCGGCTGTTTACGTTAAGGGCGCACTTGCTAGCCAGCGGGGAAACTCGACATACGATCGATACTGTCGCTACCTTGGCAAGCATGGTGCCGATGAGGCCGCTGTGAGAAGGTCTATGTCGCAGGTGATTGTCTGCGATGCCCTTTTGGCCAACAGCGACCGCCATTGGCGAAACTTCGGCATCATCCGCAATGTCGATACCCTGGAGATAAGGCCTGCTCCGCTGTTCGATAGCGGCAATTGCCTGTGGTACAACGTACCAACTGCCGTGCTCGCAGCTGGGGAGTTTGGGTTTTCCGCTAAGCCGTTTGGGCCCGACCCTTCCGTCCAGCTGGCGCTTGCGGACTCGCTCGATTGGTTCGATTCATCGCGGCTCAACGGATTTGTTGATGAGGCGATCGAGATTCTTTCGCAGAGCAAATGGGCCACGGCGGAGGGTCGACTCGAGGCCATCCGCCGCGGCCTCGAGCGTCGCGTAATCGAGGTTGGTGCCGCTGTTGAGGTACTTCGACACGTGCAGCGATAAACCTGCGGCTACTTAAGTGCGCCGGTCACGGTGCCGCCGCCCAGGACGATGTCGCCGCGATAGACTACAACGGCCTGGCCGGGGGCGATGGCTCGTTGCGGCTCGTCAAAAGTTAGCAGCATTTGTCCGCCGGCGCCACGTGTAAGGGTTGCTGTCTGGTCTTTCTGACGGTAGCGGTACTTGGCACCTACGCGAATGCCGCCGGCATCGAGCTCCGCCTCCATGTGTGCGTCCGGCGCGCTCCAGATCCACTCATCGGCAGTTAGCGCCGAGGCGGTTAGGTCCTCGGCCTCGCCCAGATGCACGGTGTTGTTGGCGGCGTCGACGCCCGTTACGTACACGGGATGCGCCATCGCAACGCCCAGACCCTTGCGCTGGCCGATGGTGTAGCGCAGCGCGCCGTTGTGGCGCCCGACCACGCTGCCGTCGCGCCACACAATGTCGCCCGGTGCGGCGGGATGTCCGCAGCGGCGCTCGATATAACCCGCGTAGTCACCGTCTGGAATAAAGCAGATATCCTCGCTTTCGGCCTTCTTGGCGTTGGTAAAGCCCTGCTCGGCGGCTATGCGGCGCACGTCGCGCTCTTTGTTTAGGCCTGCCAGCGGAAAGATCGTGTGCGCCAGGCGCTCCTGCGTAAGCGAATACAAAAAGTAACTCTGGTCCTTTTTGGGGTCCTCGCCGCGATGCAGCTGCCAGGTGCCGTCTGTCGCCTGGCTTGTTTTGGCGTAATGTCCCGTTGCGATGTAGTCGCAGCCCATGTCCAGCGCCGCATCGAGCAGCGCGCCAAACTTAATGTGGCGGTTGCAGATAATGCACGGATTGGGCGTCAGCCCCTCCTGATAGGCGTTCACAAAGCGCTCGATCACGTTGCGGTCGAAGGTCTGCTGCAAGTCGAGCACATGGTGCGGAATGCCTAGGCGCTCGGCGACGGCCTTCGCGTCGGCGATGTCGCGATCGACTTTGCTCATACCTGTTGCGGGGTCGGGCGCGGGGCAGGTGAGACGCATGGTGGCGCCGACGCATTCGTAGCCCTGGCTTTTGAGCAGGTACGCGGTCACGCTGGAATCGACGCCGCCGCTCATGGCGACGAGCACGCGCTTATTGTGCATGGGGAGGTTCTCCTTGGTGGCATGTGGCCAAAAAAGAAAAGCGGCGCGGGAGGCTGGTTCCGCGCCGCAGACATTGTAGCAAGTTCGGGCGTCATGTGGGACACCCTGTTGGGATGAGCCCAGACTGCCAGAAGAGAGGGGAGACCGGCGTGCCTTGGGCCTATCGACAAGTGACGGGTCCTTAGTCCTGGAACAATGCCGTGGACAGGTAGCGCTCGCCGGTGTCGGCAAGCAGGGCCACGATGGTCTTACCCTCGTTCTCGGGGCGCTTGGCCAGCTGCAGCGCGGCCCACACGGCGGCGCCGGATGAAATGCCCACGAGCACGCCCTCCTTGTGGCCCACGGCGCGGCCGGTCGCAAAGGCATCGTCGTTCTCAACGGGGATGATCTCATCGTAGACCTGGGTGTCGAGGACGTCGGGCACAAAGCCGGCGCCGATGCCCTGGATCTTGTGCGGGCCGGCCTGGCCCTTGGAGAGCACCGGGGAGGTGGCGGGCTCGACGGCGACGACCTTAATCTTGGGGTTCTGCTCCTTGAGGAACTCGCCCACGCCGGTCACGGTGCCGCCGGTACCAACGCCGGCGACGAAGATGTCGACCTCGCCGTCGGTGTCGTCCCAGATCTCGGGGCCGGTCGTTGCCTTGTGAATGGCCGGGTTCGCGGGGTTCACAAACTGGCCGGCGATGATGCTGTTGGGAGTCTCCTTCTGCAGCTCCTCGGCCTTGGCGATAGCGCCCTTCATGCCCTTGGAGCCGTCGGTGAGCACGAGCTGCGCACCGTATGCCTGCATCAGCTTGCGGCGCTCGACGGACATGGTCTCGGGCATGGTGATGATCACCTTGTAGCCGCGGGCGGCCGCCACGGAGGCGATGCCGACGCCGGTGTTGCCGCTCGTGGGCTCGATGATGGTGTAGTCGCCGCCGCGCACGAGCTTGCCTGCCTTCTCGGCCTCGTCAATCATGTTCTTGGCGACGCGGTCTTTAACGGACCCGGCGGGGTTGAAGTATTCCAGTTTGACGAGCACGCGAGCCTTGAGGTCCTCGTCGGCCTCAAAGTGGGTGAGCTCCAGAAGCGGGGTGTGGCTGATAAGCTGATCGATGGACGTGTAAACCTTGCTCATGGTGAACCTCCAAAGTGTTCAAGTTGCTGGTTGCCGTATGGTTTTACGGCGTGTCTAGCAGCCAAACCCATAAACCTTATAGGTTGTTCGTTTAGCTGTTGGCAAGCATAGTAGACACTAAAGCCTAGTAATGCAATAGGAAATAGAAGATTATTACGAGTCGATTAACCATCTTGACCGGAACGGGTATTTTCAAACCCATTTTTTCGGCTAGAATTTCAACGGACTAAAAGACCGAAAGGCAGCAATATATATGTTGGTTTCTACTAAGGGCAGGTACGCCCTGCGCGTTATGGTCGATCTGGCCGAGCACCAGGCGGCCGGTCGCATCCCGCTCAAAGAGATCGCGGCGCGACAGGGGATTTCCGAGAAATATCTCGAGAACATCTTGGCTACGCTCGTGCGCGCCAACATGCTTTCGGGCATGCGTGGCAAGGGCGGCGGCTATGTGCTCACGCGTCCGCCCGAGCAGTACACGGTGGGCGAGATCCTGCGCCTGACCGAGGGTAGTCTGGCGCCGGTCGCCTGCCTGGATGGCAACTGCAAGGGCTGCTCGCGATCTGATGAGTGCCCCACGCTCGACGTGTGGAAGAACCTGGACAAGCTCATCAACGATTACCTCGACGGCGTGACGCTCGATCAACTTGTCGCTCCCAACCATGGCTACGACTATGTCATCTAACCCACGCCTGCCATGTGGGGACGGGGTGGAAATGGTAGATTTTCTTGCCCTCTGAGACTTGGCAAATAAGAAGGCCGCCCATTTTTGCGATGGGCGGCCTTTGATTTGGTCCGATGCGTCTGTGTCGGGGGCGTTCTACTCTTCGGCAATACTATCGAGGATGCTGCGCATGATGGACACTAGGATGCTGCCCATAAAGGCCGAGCCAAAGCCGGCGATGGAGATACCGACGCCCAACAGGTTGACCGACAGGTAGCTGGCGAGCTCCAGCATAAAGCTGTTGAGCACGAGCTGGAAAATGCCGAGCGTAATGATTGTGAGCGGCAGCGAGATGACCGTGAGGAACGGTTTGACGAACGAATCGACGATGTTGAGGAACAGTCCCACAAAGGCAAAGCAGACCCAGGCCTCGGCAAAGCCGAAGGGTTGGATACCGGGGACGAGGAACGTGGCGATCGCGATGGCGATCGAGGTGAAGAGCCAGTTAAGCATAAAGCGCATGGCGTGAATCCTTTCTTGCGCCGGGGTTGCTGGCGTCGCGTGAAGCGGCTTGCGGCGGCGACTTGGATGGTTGCGCGGGCGCGCCGCGGTGTTTGGGCGCCCATTGTCTCAAATATTCGTGGAGCTTACGTGCGCATTCGGTTTCTAAACGGCGTTCGTCCTGAAAAACGTGCCGCTGGCAGAGAGTCTTGTCGCTTTAGTTTGGTGGTGTGCTACACTGCTACGGGCAAATAGCCCATGCATAGTTTTATTGCATATTACGGGCGAACGATGCCCGATGTCAGTATCAACTTCGATGCCTTATGGCGGGTTTGGCGGTGATCGATGAATATCGAGAACATGTTTGACAAGCCTGATGTCAAGCAGCTGGTCCACGCATTTAGTCTTTTGGATGACGAGAACGATATCCAGGCGTTTTTAACCGATATCTGCACGCCGCGCGAGATTTGCGATTTATCGCAGCGCCTGCAGGTCGCGCGCTATCTGGATGAGGGCGAGCCCTATGTTGAGGTTCAGGCCCGCACCGGCGCTTCGTCCACCACGGTGAGCCGCGTGTCCAAGGCGCTTAATGGCGAGTACGGTGGCTATCGCAAGATCCTCATCAAACTGGAGGATGGCGAGTAGGCCAGCGGCAAAAACGAATTGCGCAGAACCGTCCCTTCGGGGGCGGTTTTTTGATCCCTCGGGGACGGAGGAAAACGGATTGCATGGTTAGAC
>UQWK01000058.1 GCA_900544725.1 uncultured Collinsella sp. | reverse complement strand
TAGCGGGCCCAACCGGAAACTGCGACCCGGTTTTCAGCCAAATAACGGGATGCCCTTTCCGCAAGCACGCTCAATCGCCCTATATTTCAAGTCACCTTTAGCTAACATTTGCGCAGCTCAACGGCCCCACCTGCGCGTTTTTTAGTAAACCTTGGCATACTCGGCGAACGGTATGAAGATGCCGGTCAGAGGGTATTGCAAACGGTCGCTCCCGTGGTATGTTTTTGCCCGAATCAAACCGGCGCGCATCGCCTGTAGCGTCGGTCAACAGAGAGGAAACTACCATGGCTCATCCCGTAATTGATGCCGACGAGTGCATCGCTTGTGGCGTTTGCGTCGACTCCTGCCCCGCTGGCGTTCTGGAGCTCCAGGACGTCGCTACCGTCGCTGACGAGGATTCCTGCGTCGCCTGTGGCGCTTGCCAGGACGCTTGCCCCGCCGGCGCGATCACCGAGATCGTCGAGGAGTAACGACTCCCCCACTTGCACACTCACAAGTACACCGTGCACAAAAAGGAGGCCCCCGCATCGCCGCGGAGGCCTCCTTTTGCATTCGTCGTTACTAGGACAGGTCATCTTCGTAGGGCATCAGATCTGCCAGGTAGCCTTTCTCTTTGAGCATGGCCTCGATCTCGTCGAGGGTTTGCTCGTCTTCTGCCGCAATACGATGGAAGTGATAGCCGCTGGTTACCGTCAGCAGCGGAAAGCTCTTGCCGCTCTCGATATCGTGCAGGTAGCGCTCAACATCGCGACGATTGCGGATATCCAAGTCGGCCGTGATCTTACCGTACACGCGGTGATTGACGATCACGTTGAGCACGGCGCCTCCGGCGTCGACGACACTCGTGAGCTCATCGCCTGCCTGCTCCACGCTGTGGCGAACCTTGACCAAGCGCGTGGGCACAGCGGGGCTGCTGGGGGCCTCCTGCAGCACATAACCACGGTTGGTCGCCACGATATCGTGTCCGTCGGCGCGCAGCAGGGCAATGTCCTGCACCACGACCTGGCGGCTCACACCCACCTCGCGGGCAAGCGCGCTGCCCGAAACGGGCTCCGCGGCCCCCTCGAGTACGCCCATGATGGCGCGGCGACGCTCGCGGGCATCCATTATTTACCGTCCAGCAGACGCAGGTGCTTAAGCGAAAGGTCGAGGATCGGCGCAGAGTGCGTCAACGCCCCCGAGCTAATAAAGTCAACGCCCAGGTCGGCGAGCGCTCGGACATTGCTGGCGTCCACGTTGCCCGAGCACTCGGTCTTGGCGCGGCCGGCGATAAGCTCGATCGCGGCAGCCATGTCGTCGTGGGTCATGTTGTCGAACATGATGATATCGGCGCCGGCCTCCACGGCCTCGCGCACCATGTCCAGGTTCTCGCACTCAATCTCGACCGTCGTGGTAAACGATGCATGGGCGCGCGCCATCTCAATCGCGCGTGCCACGCCACCGGCGGCGTCGATGTGGTTGTCCTTGAGCATGACAGCCGTCGACAGGTTATAGCGGTGGTTGCTGCCGCCGCCGATCTCGACTGCGGCCTTCTCGAAGACGCGCATTCCCGGCGTGGTCTTGCGCGTGTCGACAAGCACGGTCTTGGTGCCCTCGAGCGCAGCCGCCATCCGATGCGTGTAAGTGGCGATGCCGCTCATGCGCTGCAGATAGTTGAGCGCCACGCGCTCGCCCGAAAGCAGCACGCGCGCGTCGCCGCGCACCTGGCCCACATGGTCGCCAGCGTGCACCTCGTCGCCGTCCGCGACATCGAACAACACGGAGCTCTGCGGATCCAGCAGCTCAAAGGTGCGGGCGAATACGTCCAGGCCGGCGATAATGCCGTCGGCCTTGGCGATGAGCTCAACGGTAGCGGGACGCGCCGTGGGGCACACGCTCGCCGTGCTCACGTCCTCAAACGTGATGTCCTCGCGCAGAGCCTGCAGAATCAGATCATCGACGACGAGCTTCATGGTAATGGGATTCATGGTTTACTCCTCCACGGCCTGCGTGCCGGCGGCACGGGCCAAATCATCGATTGCAAGGGGGTCGGCGCTCAGGGCGCGGTGACGCCCGTCAAGCGCGGGCTCACCGGCCTGCTCCACGGCCAGCGACTCGCCGGTACGCATATACCACGCGGCGCGGCGGCCCCAGACCAGAGACTCGAGCAGGCTGTTAGAAGCTAGGCGATTCTTGCCGTGAACGCCGTTGCAGGCCGTCTCGCCCGCGGCGTAGAGCTCGGGCATCGAGGTGCGACCGTCCTTGTCGACCCACACGCCGCCCATAAAGTAGTGCTGCGTGGGCGTAACGGGAATGGGCTCGTCCAAGATATCGCGACCGTCCTCCAGGCAGCGCGCGCGGATGTTGGTAAAGTGCCCGGTCACCACATCGCGCTCGACGGGGGCAAAGCTCAGCCATTCGTGCTCGGTGCCGTCCTGCTTCATCTGCTCGCGAATAGCAGCGGCGACCACATCGCGCGGCTGCAACTCGTCGGTAAAGCGCTCGCCGGCGGCGTTGAGCAAAATCGCGCCCTCGCCGCGGCAGCTCTCGCTGATCAGGAAGGTGCGGCCCGGCTGCGGCGAGAACAGTCCCGTGGGGTGAATCTGCACGTAGTCCAGGTGCTCCATCTTAATGCCATGCTCCTGAGCAATGTAGCAGGCATCGCCCGTGAGCTGCGGGTAGTTAGTCGAATGGTCGTATACGCCGCCGATACCGCCCGTAGCCCACAGCGTGTGGCGGGCATGGATCTTAAAAGGCTCGCCGGCATGCACGCCCTCAGCGGCATTTGCCAGCTCGTCGGCGGGGCGAGCCGAATCGCCCTCATCCACGGCAACGGCGACAACGCCGGTGCACACCGTGGCGTCATCGCGCTCGGCGGTCAGGATGTCGGTCATGGCAACGTGTTCGAGAATCTGCACGTTGTCCAGCTTACGGACAGCCTGGAGCAGCTTGGTCGTAATCTCCTTGCCCGTAATATCGGCATGGAAGGCGATGCGCGGGCGGCTGTGCGCGCCCTCGCGGGTAAAGTCGAGGCTGCCGTCGGCCTTGCACTCAAAGTCCACGCCCATCGCCAGCAGGTCGTTGATGACCGAGCGGCTCGAGCGGATCATGATGTCAACGCTCTCGCGGCGGTTCTCGTAATGGCCGGCGTGCATGGTGTCCTCAAAGAAGGCATCGTAGTCAGAGCCCTCGGGCAGTACGCAGATGCCGCCCTGCGCGAGCATCGAATCGCACTCGTCGATGGCGCCCTTGGAGAGCATGATTACGCGCGTGCTCGTCGGCAGATTGAGAGCCGCATACAGGCCCGCCACGCCGCAACCGGCAATGACGACGTCACACTCCATATCGGGGTATTGTTTGGTTTCCACAGGAATCCTCTCCCTTGTAATGTGGCATAAGGGATGGTCCCTCATGTCACATTGGCTTAGCGCGTCGCGTACTCGAGCATGCGGTCGAGTGTGAGCTTGGCCTGATCGGCGGCCTCTTCCGACACGCCAATCTGCACCTCGCCCTCGCCCGTCTCCAGGCAGTGCACGAGTTTTTCGAGCGTGATGAGATCCATGTTGACGCAAGTGGGCTGCACCGCAGGGAAGTAGAACTTCTTGCCGGTGCCCTGGCAGCGGCGCTCAAGCTCGTAGAGCACGCCGCGGACCGTCACGATAATGAACTCGCTCGCGTCCGACTCCTCGGCATACTTGATGATGCCGGCAGTGGAGCCGATGTAGTCAGCCTCGGCCAGGACGTCGGCCTTGCACTCGGGGTGCGCCAGCACGAGCGCGTCGGGATGCGCCTCCTGCGCGTCGACGATCTGCTCGACGGTAATGATGTGATGACGCGGGCAGTAGCCGTTGTTGAGGATGACGTGCTTTTGGGGCACCTGCTCGGCCACAAAGCGGCCCAGGTTCTGGTCGGGAATGAACAAGATGTGCTGCTGCGGCAGCTCGGAGACAATCTTGACGGCGTTAGAGCTGGTAACGCACACATCACTCCAGCTCTTGATCTCGACCGTGGAGTTGACGTAGCACACCACGGCCAGGTCGTCGCCATACTCGGCGCGCGCCGCGTCGACCGTCTCGCGCTTGACCATGTGCGCCATGGGACAGTCCGCTCCCGGCTCGGGCAGCAGCACGGTCTTGGTGGGGTTAAGCAGCTTGGCGCTCTCGCCCATAAACTCCACGCCGCACAGCACGATAGTCTGCTGCGGCAGGCTCTTGGCGAGCTTTGCCAGGTAGAAGCTGTCGCCGACGTAATCGGCAACGGCTTGGACCTCGGGCGCCACATAATAGTGTGCCAGGATCACTGCGTCACGTTGGGTTTTTAGCTGATGAATGGCCTCGACGAGCTCTGCGGGCACCAGTGCCGCGCGCTCCGTTGCCGTCGTTGCCGATGCCAGGCCGGCCGCGATATCGCGTGCAAGCTCCGATGCATCCATGTTCGCGCTCTGTGCCATCAAGGCCCCTCTCTTTTGGCGAATCTTGGGGCTTTAGTATGACACCTGGCTTTACAGCTGACAAGACAGCTGTAAAGCCAGGTGTAAAGTTGAAATAAAGATTCAATCATGCGGCATGTCCATTTTCGAACTGGCAAGCTGAGGATAGTCGAGCTCTCGATAGCGCAAGAGGCATCTTTCGCCACCGCAATACCACTCGGCGCGAGTTGCGTACCGTGGGGCGCAAATGGAACGCACCCCCGCGGGCGGCGCGTGCACGATGTGGCAAAATCGAGGTACTAAGGGGGCCCAATATGCTCAAAATCATCGCCTGCGACGACGACGTCGCCTTTCTAGATAACCTGCACCGCATGATCAACCGCTGGTCGGCCGAGACGGGTACGGCGGTCGATGTTGCACTCGTTACGCGCGGCGAGGACCTGCTGGCACGCCATGCCGCATCGCGCGCCGACATCATCATGCTCGACATGATCATGCCGCTCGTCAACGGCATGGACACCGCCCGCGAGCTGCGCCAATCCGATACCGCCGTGCGCCTGGTGTTCCTCACCTCATCGCCCGAGTTCGCGCTTGAGTCCTACGAAGTCCGCGCCTTCGACTACCTGCTCAAACCCGTGACCTACGAGCGCGTGGCGCAACTGCTCGACGAGCTGTCGAGCCTGCGTCCGGCAGCGACCGACGAGCTCGTCATCAAGACGTCCTTTGGCTACCATGCCCTGCGCCTATCCGATATCGAATATGCCGAGGCTCGCAACAAGCACGTGATCTTCCACCTGTGCGATGGCCGCGATATCGAGGCGCTCGAGCCGTTCCGCAGCATCGAGGACCGACTGGCCCAAAACGCGACCTTCTTTAAATGCCACCGCAGCTACCAGGTCAATCTGCGCAACATCGACCACTTTAACCGCACGGAAATCGTCATGCGCTCGGGCGCGTGCATACCGCTCGCGCGCAGCTGCAAGCAGGGATTCCAAGACGCCTACTTTGCGGTGCGGTTCGAGGGCGGGAGACGCTGATGCTTTCCTCGGCAGAACTGGTACTTTGGGCAATCCACCATGCGACGACGTTGCTCTTTGGCGTCTTTGCCTCGGCGGCTCTGTGCGGTGTCGAGATCAACGGCCGCCATTCGCTCGAGCTGGTGGGGGTCGGCGCCGCAACCGGATGCGCATTCGGCCTCGCCAATGCCGTCGGCGGCGAGCTTTTCGCCCGACAGGCCTATCCGCTCGTCGTGCATCTGCCGCTTGTCGTCTACCTGTGCGTACGCTATCGCCTGAGTCCGCTGCTCGCCATCCTGGGCGTTACCAGTGCCTACCTGAGCTGCCAGTTTAGCAACTGGATGGGCATCGCCGCATTCGCCGCCACCGATTCGCAGGTCGCGTACTACGTGGTGCGTATCATCACCACGCTCGGCGTCTTTGCCGTCTTATTGCATTGGGCAAGCGACATCGGCCCCCGCCTGGCGATCAAAAGCCCCACCGAGCTGGAGATTCTGCTCATCCTGCCGCTCGTCTACTACATCTTCGACTACGCCACCAACGTCTACACCACGCTCTTCCACTCGGGCTCGGTGGTAACCGTTGAGTTTTTGGCGTTCGCCCTCTGCGCGTTCTACCTTATGTTTCTTGCCGTCTACCTTCGCGAATACGAGGCAAAGGAAATCGCCGAGCGCGAGCGCTGGATGCTCGCGACCCGCGACAGCGCGGCCATCAAAGAGCTCGAAGCCTGGCGCCAGTCCGGACGCGAGCTCTCGGTTCTCCGTCACGATATGCGCCACTACCTGCGCGGTCTAGCGGCCCTGATCGAAGAGGGTCACACCGATGAGGCGCTCGAGCGCATCGACGCGCTCTGCGAGACCAACGACCGCACCGCCGTGCGCCGCTACTGCGCCAACGAAACGGTCAACATTGCGCTCTCGTCGCTTTCCGCGGACATCAACGCGCACGGCATCACCGCCGACCTGCGCGCCGCCGTGCCCGAAACCGTCCACGTGGGCGATGTCGATCTATTCAGTGTGGTATCGAACGCCCTGGACAATGCCATCGCCGCGGCGAGCGCCGCCCCCGAAGGCAAGCGGTTTGTCGACCTGGACCTTCGCTACGAAGACGGCCAGCTTCTATTGCTGGTTTCCAACACGTTTGGCCGTGCGCCGCACATGGTCGACGGCATGCCCGTGGCTCAGCACACTGGGCACGGCTTTGGCACCAAGAGCATTAAACTTGCCGTCGAACGCATGAACGGCAACTGCCAGTTCCGCATTAACGGCGACCGGTTTGAGCTGCGCGCCGTGATGTAAGGGCTGCCGCCAGCCTCGCTACAGCGGTGCAGCCGCCGGGGTCAGCTGCTTAATGTAGGCCCACATGCGCTGCTTGGCGGCCTTGTCGGTGAGCGCCGCCTCAAAACCGTCGAGCGCCAGCACGCGGCGCCCCTGCACATGGGCGACCAGGCCGGGCTTGAGCATGGCGGTGTCAAAGTCATCAATCGCCACAAGCATATCGGCATAGGTCTCGCGCATGACATCGGCCGCACTGTTGTCCAGCAGCAGCACCGCCTCGGGATCCAAGGTCTCCAGCACCTCGCGGAACAGGTCGCACGTCAGGGCCTCGCCCGCCGCGACCGTTCCGTCGCCCGCGCCGGCGACGCTTGCCAGCACGCAAAAATCCTCGGGGGCATATCCGATGGCGCCGAGCGCCTTGCGCAACGCGGCGCCATCCGCGCCGGCAGCCAGCTCGCCGCCCGAGCACTCGGCTTCATCCAAATCGCCTTTGACCAGCACAATCGGCGAGCACGCGTTGCCCGCGATGCGCACACCGCGATCTGCAAGCGACGCGAGCTCCTGCTCGGTCGCCCGAGCGATAGCTTCTTTTTTCTGGCTTTGTGACGTGGGCATGCGCTCTCCAATCGTTTGCGTGCCCACCATTATATAAAAGAGCCGCCCGCGAGTGGTTGCTTTGCGAGCCGCTGGGTATAAGCACGGTCGTACTGATTTTTACGCGGCTGAGCCGCGTCGCATTATGGAGGTCACCATGGCTGACATTAAGCAGATTACCCCCGAGAACTTCGACGCTGTCGTCAACGATAGCCTGCCCGTACTGGTTGATTTTTGGGCCCCGTGGTGCGGCCCCTGCCGCTCGCTCTCGCCCATCGTAGACGAGGTTGCCGACGAGCTGGCCGGCAAGCTGGCTGTGGCCAAGTGCAACGTCGACGACAACCAGGACCTGGCCATGAAGTTTGGCGTCATGAGCATCCCCACGCTAATCGTCTTTAAGAACGGCGAGGAGGTCGACCGCTCGGTCGGCGCCTTACCCAAGGCAAGACTTCAAGCACTGCTGGAGAAACATCTGTAATACGCTTGTTACTTGTCTGCCGTCCATGAGCGGTTTCGCACCGCTCGCCGGAGTGCCAAACGCAAGGCACGCGACCACGGATAGTATGGTAGACACAAACAGCCCCCAGTGAACGGGTGCGGGTCAGACGGACTCGCACCCGTTTTCTTATGCGACGGCGCCCAAGGCGGGCGTAGTAGAATCTGAACCACCATATTGCCCCGTACAAAAGGAGACTCCCCATGCATGACGTCGGAATGAACATGAGCCAGCTTGCCATGAGCGTCAAGCAGGTCGACGACACCATTGAGCTCGCTCACGAGTGGAGCCATCAGCTGCTGCATGCGACCGAGAACTTTGACATGGAGCGTATTGGCGCCAAACTCGAGGCCGCCATGTCTGCGCTGCACGAGGCGCACGATGCGCTCGAGGGCTACGAGGAGGCCATCGAGGCAGATCACAACTCCGTCGGCTCCGTGAAGCTGGTGTAACGTGGCCGAGCACGAGCACGAGCACGATCACGGTGTGGACGACGACGCGAGCCGCCGCTGCAGCGGCTCCAGCTCCGAGCTGGTCCGCTTTTCGGTCACCGCGCCCGACGACCTGCTGCGCCGCTTTGACGAGCAAATCGCGCGCCGCGGTGACGTGGCCAACCGATCCGAGGCCGTACGCGATCTGATTCGCGCCTCGATCGCCAAGGAGCAGATGCGCACGCCCGACGAGCAGGTCATCGGTTCGCTCACCATGATCTATGACCACCATACCGGCGATCTGACGCGCCGTCTGGACGAGGTGCAGCACGACTACACCGACGAGATCGTCTCGACCATGCACGTGCATCTGGACCACCACAACTGCCTGGAGATTCTGGCGCTCAAGGGTCGCGGCGAGCGTGTCTACGAGCTGGCCGACCGCCTGCTGGGCCTGCGCGGCGTTAAGCACGGCGAACTCACCTGCGCCGCCACCAAGCAGAGCCTGGGGCTGTAACGGGATTTCCCGCAGCGCACCTGCCAAAAAGGGACAGGTTTCAACGAAGGAGGGTCGCATGCGACATGTGCATATCCATGTAACGGGCATTGTGCAGGGCGTTGGCATGCGGCCATTTGTGTATCGCGAGGCTATGGCGCATGGTATTTGCGGCTGGGTGCTCAACGCGGGCGATGGCGTGCACATCGAGGCGCATGCTTCGGTCGAGGCACTCGACGGATTTGTCGCCGCGCTGTCGGAGCACGCGCCGGCCGCGGCCCGCGTTGAGCATGTCGCTGTTGCAGACCTGGAGTCCCACGTTTGGGATACCGACGATGAACAGGCCTTTCGTATCGTAGCATCGCAGGATCAGACCATGCACACGACGCTCGTCTCCCCCGATATCGCCACCTGTGACGACTGCCTGCGCGAGCTGTTCGACCCCGCCGACCGACGCTATCACTACCCCTTTATCAACTGCACCAACTGCGGGCCGCGCTTTACCATCATCCGGTCGCTGCCTTATGACCGAGCGGCCACGTCGATGGATTGCTTTCCCATGTGCCCCAAGTGCGCCGCAGAGTATGGCGACCCGCTTGACCGGCGCTTTCACGCACAGCCCGATGCCTGCTTTGACTGCGGGCCACATATTACCTGGCGCGAGGCGGCGGGCGACATGGAGCTCGAGGGCTCGGGGGTGACACCAGCCGTCGGCAGCACGCGCGAAACCAGCGATGCCATTATTGACCGCTGTGTCGAACTGCTGGCCAGCGGCGGTATTGTCGCCATCAAGGGCCTGGGCGGATTCCATCTGGCCTGCAACGCCGACAATGAGCAGGCGGTGGTCGAGCTGCGCCGTCGCAAGCGCCGCAGCAACAAGCCGCTTGCCGTTATGGTGCGCGGCCTTGCCGATACTGAACGCCTGTGCCATGTCGACGACGCCGAGCGTGGCTTGCTAACCGGTAGCATCCGCCCCATCGTGCTGTTGCGCCGGCGTGCTGCTGGCGAGGAAGATTCCCCCGATGCCCTTACACTCGCGCCATCCGTCGCGCACGATCTACCCGAGCTCGGCGTCATGCTCCCCTATACACCGCTTCAGCATCTGCTGCTTGCAGCTGCCGCGTCGCATGACATGCACGCGCTGGTCATGACCAGCGGAAACCTGAGCGAGGAACCTATCGAAACTGATGACGGCCTTGCCTGGGAACACCTCGTTGCCGCCGGCATTGCCGACGCGCTGCTCGGCAACGACCGTGCGATCCTCTCGCGCTACGACGACTCCGTGGTGCGCCTGGTCGACGGCGCCGTTATGCCCGTGCGCCGCGCTCGCGGATATGCACCTCGGCCGTTGCCGCTGCCGGCACTCGACGGCACTGCACCCTGCGTGCTCGTCTGCGGCCCACAGCAAAAGGCCACGATTGCGCTCACGCGCGAAGGGACGAACGGCGAGGCAACCTGTTTTGTGTCGCAGCATATCGGCGATGTTGAAAACGGCGCGACCTTCGATGCCTGGAACGCCGCGCGCACGCGTCTAGAAAACCTCTTTGACCTGACGCCTGCCGCCTTGGCATGCGACATGCATCCCAGCTATCTGTCGAGCCAGTGGGCGCGCGAACAGGCACGGGAGCACAATCTGCCGCTTATCGAAGTCCAACATCATCATGCGCACATCGCGAGCGTAATGGCCGAGGCCATCGCCGCGGGGCAGCTTGCAACCGACGCGCGCGTCCTCGGCATCGCCTTTGACGGCACCGGCGCCGGCACCGATGGGACCATTTGGGGCGGTGAGTTTCTTATCGCCGGCCTTGGCGGCTTTGAGCGCGCCGCGCATTTGCGCACCTGGGCGCTCCCCGGCGGGGCGGCCTCCGTGCGCGACGCCCGCCGCAACGCCTTTGCCCTGCTCAGTGAGCTCGGCCTGCTCGAGCACCCGGGTGCCGCTCGGCTTTTGGACAGCCTCGACGAGCAAACGCGCAGCGTGACAGCCACCATGATCGAGCGCGGCATCAACAGCCCGCGCACCAGCAGCATGGGGCGTCTCTTTGATGCCGCAGCAGCGATTCTGGGCATCTGCGACAAGGCAACCTACGAGGGCGAACCCGCCATAGAACTCGAAGCCGCCGCCTGGCGCGCGCTCGACGGTAAGCCCGTTCGTCTCGACGGCAATCATACAGGCGTATTCACGTCTGCCGACGACTCCCCCATCTTGGACCCCCGACCGCTCATCGAAGCTCTTCTGAATGGAATCGAGGCAGGCGCGCCGGCCGACCGGCTCGCCCTCGGGTTTCACATCGCCATTACGCACGCTACGACCCACATCGCACGCGAGATCTGTGATCACGAAGGCCTCGATACCGTCGCGCTCTCGGGCGGTGTGTTCATGAACCGGCTTTTGCTTCAGCTCCTTACCCACGAACTCAAAGACGCCGGTCTTGCCGTCTTGATCCCCCACGCCGTGCCCGTTAACGACGGCTGCATCGCCTACGGTCAGGCCGCCATCGCTCGCGCTCGCCTCGCGTAGACAGCATTGCGATAGGCTGTTTTGCCAGCCTGCGCGCCGCCGTCTCACAGGTGTAACGCGTTTGCTCGTGACTCCCGCGAGCGCTACCATCATCTGATGGGTAATTAGGCGCCTATCCAGCGCAAAACGTATAAAAGGGGAACATTATGTGCCTTGCCGTTCCCGGTAAAGTGGTCAAACGCGACGACGACCTTAAGGCGACCGTCGACATGATGGGCATCGAGCGCCCCGTTTCGCTGCGCCTCGTGCCGACGGCACAGGTAGGCGACTATATTCTCGTGCACGCCGGCTTTGGCATTCAGATTGTCGACGAGCAGGAGGCCCAAGAGACACTCGAGCTCGTCAATACCATGACCGAGCTGGCCGAAGAGGACCAGCTCGCCACCAACCCGGCCGAGGCATACTAGTGGCGGCGGCACAGCCGGTTCGCTCCGGTATCGACTTTTCGGCATTTCGCGACCCCAAGCTGGCTCGTGAGCTCATCGATCGTATTCATGAGCTTGTCGGCAACCGCAGCATCAACCTTATGGAAGTCTGCGGTACGCATACCGTGAGCATTGGCCGCTATGGCTTTCGCTCCATTATGCCGACGGGACTCAAACTGCTAAGCGGCCCGGGGTGCCCCGTTTGCGTCACCGCCAACCGCGACATCGATCACGCAATCGCGCTTTCCAACATGGACGGCGCCATCATCACCACCTTTGGCGACATGATGCGCGTGCCCGGATCGTCCACCTCGCTTGCCGCGCAAAAGGCGGCGGGGCGCGACATCCGCATCGTCTACTCTCCGCTCGACGCACTCGACATTGCCAAGCAAAATCCCGAACGCCCGGTCATCTTTATGGGCGTCGGCTTTGAGACCACAACGCCCACCATTGCCGCCGCTATCCTGGAGGCCGACGCGCGCGGGCTCCAGAACTTCTCGGTCTACTGTGCTCACAAGACCACGCCGCCGGCTCTGCGTGCGATCTCCAACGACCCCGAGACGACCATCGACGGCTTTATCCTGCCTGGTCACGTCGCTACCATCACGGGCCTGGCACCCTTTAGGTTTTTGGTCGATGAGTTCGAGACCCCCGGCGTGGTCACGGGATTTGAGCCGGTCGATATCTTGCAGGGCATCAGCATGCTGGTCCAGATGGCTATCGAGCACAGGCCCGCAATCGACAACGCCTACCGCCGTGGCGTCAACGCTGACGGCAACCCCGTGGCACGCCAGCTGGTCGAGCAGGTGTTTGAGCCGTGCGACACCACGTGGCGCGGGCTGGGACCGATTGCCAACTCGGGTCTTTCCATCCGACCCGAATTCGCGCGCTTTGATGCCGGCGCCCGCTTTGACGTGCCCATTGAGGCGACGGTCGAGCCGCGCGGGTGCCGCTGCGGCGACGTGCTGCGCGGTGCCATCACGCCGAGCGACTGCCCATTGTTTGGCCGCACCTGCACGCCCGAGCACCCCGTCGGCCCGTGCATGGTGAGCTCCGAAGGCAGCTGCGCGGCGTACTACCGCTACCGCGACTGCTAGGTTCCGCCGTTCTAACGAACGGCGGACCGGCCGGCGCTGCGCGCCGCCCAGAGCGACAATTTGTCATTCAAAAGGCAAGGCATGACCAG
>UQWK01000057.1 GCA_900544725.1 uncultured Collinsella sp. | reverse complement strand
CCCATACCCTCGTTCGGTCAGACGCGCCGCCGCGCTTTGTTTTTGTGCCGTATAATGACCACTACCTATGACGCGATACAAAAGAAAGGTGTTTGCCCATGCAGGCACAGAAGGCGGAGGGAACCCGCGACCTTATCGGCGCCGAGATGCGCGCCTGGCAAAAGATGCAGCAGATCGCTGCCGGCGTGTTCGAGCCGTTTGGCTTTAAGCCCATCGAGACGCCCGCCATCGAGCAGGTGGACGTGTTTGTCCACGGTATCGGCCAGTCGACCGACGTCGTGCGCAAGGAGATGTTCCGCGTGTTTAGCGGCGCCAACCTGGAGCGCGTCTTTACCGAGGGTACCGACACCAAGCTCAAGCCCAAGCAGCGCCTGGCCCTTCGTCCCGAGGGCACAGCCGGTGTGGTGCGCGCCGTCGTGGAGAACAACCTGGTGCCCCAGGGCTCCACGCCGTTTAAGGCCTATTACGCCGAGGCCATGTTCCGCGGCGAGCGTCCTCAGAAGGGTCGCCTGCGCCAGTTCCACCAGGTGGGCATCGAGTGGCTCGGCGCTCCCGATCCGGCTGCCGACGCCGAGTGCATCATCATGCTCATGGAGTTCTACAAGCGCCTGGGCTTCGATCTTTCCAAGCTCCGTCTGCTTATTAACTCAATGGGCGATGCCCAGTGCCGTCCGGCCTATCGCGAGCAGGTTAAGCAGTTCATTCTCGACCACGCCGACGAGATGTGCGACGAGTGCCGCGAGCGCGCCGAGCTCAACCCGCTGCGCGCCTTCGACTGCAAGAACGACCATTGCCGCGAGATCATGGCCGACGCACCGCTGATGGGCGACAACCTGTGCGATGAGTGCCGCGAGCACTACGAGCAGGTCAAGCGCTATTTGGATGCGGCGGGTATCGAGTATGTCGAGGATCCCACCTTGGTGCGTGGCCTGGACTACTACACCCGTACTGTCTTTGAGGTCGAGGCTCCCGGCGCCGGTGTCGGCTCCATCGGTGGCGGCGGTCGCTATGACGGCTTGGTCGAGCTCGAGGGCGGCAAGCCCACGGCAGGCGTCGGCTTCGCCGTCGGCTTTGAGCGCGCCCTGCTGGCCCTGCAGGCCTTTGGCAGCGACCTGGGTGCCGAGGAGGTCCCGTGCGTCTACGTTGCCAACGCCGGCAAGGAGCTGCGTCAGAACGTCTTTACCATTACGCAGCAGCTTCGCGCTGCAGGGATTGTGACCGAGGCCGACTATCAGGGCCGTTCGCTCAAGGCCCAGTTTAAGCAGGCCGACAAGGTGGGTGCCAAGCTCATTTTGGTCTTGGGCGGCGACGAGCTTGCCGCCGGCAAGGTCAAGGTGCGCGATATGCAGAGCCACGACGAGGTACTGGTCGATTTGGCCAACGTGGTCGAGGCGGTTCGCGAGCGTCTGTAGCGCATGTTTTTTGAGCTGCGGGCCTGCTAACGTGCCCTGCTCATGGAGAGCGATTGTTACGGGGGTGTTTCGCATTTATGCGGAATGCCCCCGTTTGTATATGCCGTCCACCGAGAAATACGACCATTTGGGGCAAAAAGCCTTGCAATGCAGAAAATACTTTTGTGTGGTAAAGCGCAATCAGCTTCGAAAGTTTTTGCCGAGTGCCTATAATAAATACCGCATGTTACGTGCATAGAAGGAGGAATGGGAGGAAACGTGGCTGAGAACCTAAGCAACCAGTCTGTACCCGAAGCCGCGGCGCGTGTCGCTGCCGTGGTCAACCGCCTCGTTAACCGAATCGGCTCGAATGCCGAGTCCAGGGAGCGTCTCGCCGAGATCGAGATTCCCGAGGAGCTGCGCGATAATCTGGCGCTGTTCCTGCGCCTGGAGCGCCGTGTGCTTAGCGAGTATGATCCCGAGATCGCGGACCTGTTCGACAAGATTTTAACAGCCGAGATTGTGGCCAATGCTGGCAACCCTGGTAGCCGCGCTGCCGACGAGTCCGTTGACGAGCAGGGCGTGCCCACTGCCGATGAGCCCACCGCCGTGGCGTTTCGCGAAGTCGTCGATCTTATCGACAGCCTGCCGCTCGATAAGCAACAGGTCATTGTCCGCGCCTTTACGAGCTTCTTCCATCTGGCAAACCTGTCGGAGGAGAACTACCGTGTGGCGCAGCTGCGCGAGCGCGAGGCCGGCGCATCGACCGATACCGAGGTCGATCCCGCTAACGAACTCACCGTCGCCTATCACCAGTTGGTAAACGAGATGGGTGTCGAGGGCGCCAACGAGCTGCTCGACAAGCTCGAGTTCCACCCTGTCTTTACCGCACATCCCACCGAGGCTCGTCGTAAGGCCGTCGAGGGCAAGATTCGCCGTATCTCCAACCTGCTGGAGGAGCGTCCGCGTCTGGGCGGCTCTGACCTGGTGGAGAACGAGCGCCATATGCTGCAGGAGATCGACGCCCTGGTACGCACGAGCCCCATCGCGTTGAAGAAGCCCACGCCGGTCGAGGAAGCCGATACCATCATCGACATCTTCGATAACACGCTGTTCGACGTTATCCCCGTCATCTATCGTCGTTTTGACGACTGGGTGCTGGGTGATAAGGCCGGTACCGTGCCGCCGCTGTGCCCGGCATTCTTCCATCCCGGCAGCTGGATCGGCTCCGACCGTGACGGCAACCCCAACGTCACCGCCAAGGTGAGCCGCGAGGTCGCCGCCAAGTACTTTACGCACATGGTGCTCAAGCTCGAGGACAAGTGCCGCCGCATCGGCCGCAACCTGACGCTCGAGGCCACCTACAGCAAGCCGTCTGCCGAGCTCATTAACCTGTGGAACCATCAGGTCGAGATGAGCACCCAGTACACCGCACGTGCCGAGCTGATCTCCGAGCACGAGCCGCATCGCGCCGTCATGCTCGTCATGGCCGACCGCCTGAACGCCACCGTGCGTCGCATCACCGACACCATGTACCACAGCGCCGATGAGTTCCTGGATGACCTGCGCGTCGTCCAGCGCTCGCTGGCCGCCTGCGGTGCCGTCCGCGCCGCCTACGGCCCGGTTCAGACCATCATCTGGCAGGTCGAGTCCTTCGGCTTCCATATGGTCGAGATGGAGTTCCGTCAGCACTCCGTGGTGCATGCCCGCGCCCTCAAGGATATCCACGAGAACGGTATCCATGGCGACCTGCAACCCATGACACGCGAGGTCATCGACACCTTCCGCGCCATCGGCTCCATCCAAAAGCGCTACGGCAAGAAGATGGCGCACCGCTACATCATCTCGTTCACCAAGAGCGCCCAGCATGTGGCCGACGTCTTTGAGCTTGCCCACCTGTCCTTTGCACACGAGGAGGATGTCCCCGAGCTCGACGTGATCCCGCTGTTCGAGCAGCTCGAGGACCTCGAGGGCTGCGTCGACGTGCTCGACCAGATGCTTACGCTGCCTGTGGTGCAAAAGCGCCTTGCCCAGACCAACCGCCGCATGGAGGTCATGCTGGGCTATTCCGACTCCTCCAAGGATGCCGGTCCTACCACGGCCATGCTCGCGCTGCACTCCGCGCAGGAGCGCATTGCCAAGTGGGCCGAGAAGAACGATATCGACCTGGTGCTCATGCACGGTCGCGGCGGTGCCGTGGGCCGTGGCGGCGGCCCGGCCAACAAGGCCGTGCTGGCGCAGCCCAAGGGTTCGGTCAATTGCTTCTTTAAGCTCACCGAGCAAGGCGAGGTCATCTTTGCCCGTTACGGCAACCGCACGCTGGCTCAGCGTCATGTTGAGTCCGTTGCCGCCGCAACGCTTTTGCAGTCGGCCCCGAGTGTCGAGAAGACCAACACCGAGACCACGCAGAAGTTCTGGGATATGGCCGAGAAGCTCAACGCCGCAAGCCACGAGCGCTATCTGGACCTGCTGAACACCGAGGACTTTACACCGTGGTTCTCGACCGTGACGCCGCTGACCGAGGTCGGTCTGCTGCCGATCGGCTCGCGTCCCGCCAAGCGCGGCCTGGGCGCCAAGTCGCTCGACGACCTGCGTACCATTCCGTGGATCTTCAGCTGGAGCCAGGCGCGCATTAACCTGGCCGCTTGGTACGGCCTGGGCACCGCCTGCGAGCAGTTGGGCGACCTTGACCAGCTCAAGGCTGCCTACCAGGAGTGGCCGTTCTTCCGCACCTTTATCGACAACATTGAGATGTCGATCGCCAAGACCGACCAGCGCATCGCCAAGATGTATCTGCACCTGGGCGATCGCCAGGATCTGTCCGAGAAGGTCTTCACCGAGATGCAGCTCACGCGTAAGTGGGTCCTTGCCATCGTCGGTGACGAGTGGCCGCTGCAGCGCCGCCGCGTGCTCGGCTGCGCCGTTCGCGTACGTAACCCCTACGTCGACGCCCTGTCCATCGCCCAGGTCCGCGCCCTTCGCGAGGTGCGTATGAACCAGGACGAGATGGCAGAGGAGAAGAAGGCCGAGTACATGAGCCTGATTCTTTCGACTGTGACCGGCGTCTCGGCAGGACTGCAGAACACGGGGTAATCGATAGCCCTGTGGCTCTCACCGGGACCCGATAGGTTTCCCTCTGAATGCGTCCTCGCACTTGAAGCCCCCTTATCCTGCTCCTTCGGAGCTGCGGATAAGGGGGCTTCGTGCTGCGGAATGCATTCAGAGGGAAACCTATCGGGTCCCTTCGTCCTCGGTCTTCAGGGATTGGGGCTGATGAGAATTAGGCGCGCTTCGCGCCTGATGCGGAGTGCGGCGAGGGCTTCTTGCGTCCTGCGGAGTGTGCCTAAAAGTAAACTTATGGCGGGCCCTGCGATGTCCGGTCTTCGGCGGAAGGCCGCTGGGTGAGGGTGGCGCTTGGGGCGACGTGCAAAAAACGGAGTTTTCAGCAGCTAAAGATTGATGCATAAGGCTGTGGGTGACGTTCGCGGCCCTTGTTGATGCTTTTGCACGACGATTGGGCTTTGGCGACGATCATATATGGCTGGTTTCTCGCCGCATGCTATCCAGATGGGTCGAGCCATGAGGACTATCTACTTTTCGAAAGACTTTTGGCACCAAAATCTTATCCCGCGATGCTGAATACTCGCAAAAATGCACGCTCCGGAGGGTACCACCCTGTTACGGCTAGAAATCTATGCGCCATTTTATGCAATTAATTAACGCATTTATGCAAAATGGCTTACGTGCGTACGTCTCGGGCTAGATGTTTGCCTCGGCGTTGCGTAAATCATCCTGTCTATAGTGTCTTTGACAGGCGGCTGCGGTCCCGTTTGGGGTCGCGGCCGTTTTGTTGTGGGTCAAATATGAACGTTGTGTTAATGAGTCGGTGGACGGTGGTGTTTTTCGGTGAGCGGCGTATCCTTCCAACGGTTTATCTAGTGTGTCAGTTGAAAGGAAGAGGGCGCTCGTCATTGTTTGAATGTGAACTGCCGTTTGACCACAAGACGTTGCATCTGGAGCTCGAGGATAAGAACTTCGCGGGTGTGATGGAAGGTCATCAAAACGAGTTTAAGACTACAAAATCACAGGAAGAGCTGGTAGAGGAGTCACTTGCCAACCCTTATGGCTCGCCTTCGCTCGAGGAGCTTTGTGCTGGCAAGAAGGATATCGTCATCATTAGCTCCGATCATACGCGTCCCGTTCCCTCTCGTGTGACGATGCCTATTCTGCTGCATCACATCCACTCCGCTGCGCCTGAGGCGCGCGTTCGCATTCTGGTTGCTACGGGTATGCATCGTCCGTCGACGCACGAGGAGCTCGTCAACAAGTATGGCGAGGAGATCGTTGCCAACGAGGAAATCGTTATGCACGTCGCGACTGACGACAGCATGATGAAAAAGATCGGCACCCTGCCTTCTGGTGGTGAGTGCATCATCAACAAGATCGCTGCCGATTGTGACCTGCTGCTTGCAGAGGGCTTCATTGAGCCGCACTTCTTTGCCGGTTTCTCTGGTAGCCGCAAGTCCGTCCTGCCTGGCATCGCCAGCTACAAGACCATCATGTACAACCACAACGGTCAGTTTGTGAACGATTCCCATTCGCGTGCCGGCAACCTGTGCCACAACCACGTGAGCGAGGACATGTTTGCCGCCGCCGAGATGGCTCACCTTGCCTTTGTGCTTAACGTGGTACTCAACGGCAAGCACGAGGTCATCGGTTCCTTTGCCGGCGATATCCACAAGGCGCACGAGGCTGGCTGCGAGTTCGTGAAGAGCCTTGCCGGCGTTGAGCCCGTCGAGTGCGAGATTGCCATCACCACCAACGGCGGTTACCCGCTCGACCAGAACATCTATCAGGCCGTGAAGGGCATGTGCGCTGCCGAGGCCACGCTTCCCGAGGGTGGCGTGATTATCGATGTCGCCGGTTGTGCCGACGGTCACGGCGGCGAGGGCTTCTATCACAACATCGCCGACAACGACCCGGCGGAGTTTGAGCGTGCCTGCATCGATCGCCCCAAGGACGAGACCCTGCCCGACCAGTGGACGAGCCAGATTTTTGCCCGCATCCTGGCGCATCACCCTGTGATCATGGTCACCGACCTGTGCGATCACCAGATGCTCAAGGATATGCACATGACGCCGGTCAACACTATCGAGGAGGCGCTCAAGCTCGCCTTTGAGATGAAGGGCGCCGATGCCAAGGTTGCCGTTATTCCCGATGGCCTGGGCGTTGTCGTCGCGCAGCACTAGTGCGTGGCCCAAACGAATCGTTTATAACCGACAAGAAAGATAAGGTTTTATGCTTACCAAACTCCTCTGTGAATTCGGCGCAACGGCCCTCATGATCATCTTTGGCGTGGGCGTGCACTGCGATACCGTGCTCAAGGGCACCAAGTACCAGGGCTCCGGCCATATGTTTGCCATCACCACTTGGTCTTTTGGCATCTCGGTCTGCCTGTTCGTCTTTGGCGGTGCCGTGTGCATGAACCCCGCTATGGTGCTTGCCCAGTGCATCGTCGGCCTGGTGCCGTGGAGCAGCTGCATCCCCTTCATGATTGCCGATATGCTCGGCGGTTTTGTGGGTGCCGTAATCGCGTGGTTGATGTATGCCGATGAGTTTAAGGCTTCCGATGGTGTCGTCGATCCCATTGCCCAGCGCAATATCTTCTCGACCAACCCCACCACCGAGGGCACGAACTATGCTCGTAACTTCTTCTGCGAGGCTATCTGCACCTTTGTGTTCATCAGCGCCATCCTTGCTGCCGCTAACCGCGCCGGCGAGAACGTTCTGATGCTCGCTATCTGCGTCGGTCTGATCGTTTGGGCTGTTGGCATGGGCATGGGCGGCATCACCGGCTTCGCCATGAACCAGGCTCGTGACCTTGGTCCTCGCATGGCCTATCAGGTGCTGCCGATCAAGAACAAGGCTGACAACAACTGGAAGTACGGTCTGCTCGTTCCTGGCATTGCTCCGTTTGTCGGTGCCGCTCTGGCCGCACTGTTTGTGCACGGTTTCTTGGGCATGTTCTAGTCCAAGACAATTGATATAACGCCCGGGTCCGGCATAGGTTAACTTTCCGCCGCGTCCTCGGACATGCAAGAAGCTCCCGCTGCGCACTTCGTGCGGCGGGAGCTTCTTGCGTCCTGCGGAGTGCGGCGGAAAGTTAACCTATGCCGGACCCTGCGGGAATCCAGTTGCGTTCGAACAAGCAACCAACATATATATCTGAATTTGGATGTGGTGGGCACTTTGTTGTTAGGCGCTTTGAGGTGCGAGTGGCACTTTGGGATGCGTGGTGCCTTGGGGTGGGGCGGTGCTTTGGGATGAGAGGCTTACTTAGTTAGTTGAAGAGGGGTTTTATGGCTGATAGGTAGTCTTTGGCTACTTCGGCCTTATCTGCTTGGAAGTTGTGCCAGGCCCACCATTGGACCATTCCTACGAAGCTTGAGGCTATGTGATGTAGTAGGAAGCTTCGGTCCATGGTGGCGGCGGGGCCGTTTGGGTCGGCGGGGACGGTTTCGGCTGCGCGCGACATGATGGTCTTGCGTAAGCAGTCGGCGAAGACGCGTGAGCCGGCGCCGGCTACGAGGGCTCGTACGCCTTGACGGCGTTCCCAGAGGTTGTTGAGGATATGCTCGACCTGTACGAGTGGGTCATCGAGGGGCACGCCATCGTCGTCGAGGGCGTGGGTGCAGATGTCGTTCACGAGCTCGGACAGTAGGTCGTCTTTGCTCTTAAAGAGGCCGTAGAATGTCGCACGGCCTACGTAGGCGCGAGCGATGATGTCGCCGACGGTGATCTTGCCGTAGTCCTCTTCGCGCAGCAGCTTGGAGAACGCCGCGACGATTGCGGCGCGGCTTTTGGCCTTGCGGGCATCCATGGCTAGGCGTCCGCGTGAACGAGCAGGCAGCGGAGCGTACCGGAACAACCCTCGTAGGGGCGCTTGCCGGCGCCGTAGCCGACGGCTTCGATGCGGTAGCGTGAGGGCAGTTGGTTGGACGTGCGCAGCGCGGTGACGATGGCGGCGCCCGTGGGCGTCACGAGCTCGCCGGCGACCGGTGCAGGCGTGAGGGCGATATTGCCCGCCTGGCACAGGTTGACGACGGCGGGGACGGGAATGGGCATAAGGCCGTGGGCGCAGCGAATGGTGCCGTGGCCCTCGGAAAGCGACTCGACCACGATGTCCTCAATACCCAGGTCATCGAGGCAGATGGCGACAGAGCAGACGTCGACGATGGAATCGACGGCGCCTACCTCGTGGAACATGACGGTCTCGGGCGTTTTGCCGTGGGCCTTGGCCTCGGCGGCGGCGAGCGCGGTAAAGATGGCGAGCGCACGACGCTTGGCGCCATCGCTTAGCTGCGAGCCATCGATGATGGCGGTGACGTCCGCCAAAGAACGGTGGTGATGGTGGTGGGCGTGATGATGGCCCTCGTGGCCATGACCGTGGGCCTCATGGTCATGGCCGTGGTTGTGCTCGTGTTCGTGCTCGCCATGATCATGATGGTGGTGCTCATGCTCGTGCGTGTGCTCGGCAGCTGCTTCGTTGCCGTAGAGCCATGCCATGTCGTGGTCGTAGTTCTCGAGCTCTTCTGCCAGCTGAACGTCGAAATCACAGGCGTCGATGCCATGCTTGTTTGCACGCGTGACGGCGATCGTAAAGCCGTCGACCGGCAGCGTAGCGAGCTGTTCGCGCAGGTGCTCCTCGCTGGCGCCCAGGTCGAGCAGGGCCGCGACGGTCATGTCGCCGCTGATGCCCGAGGTGCCGTCGATGATAAGCGTGTGCTGATGATTGGACATGGAATGCTCCTTAGCGGGCGCGGGGTGTGCCGGCGCTCAGATGATTGATAAGACTTGCCTGGTAAGCGGCGCCAAAGCCGTTGTCGATATTGACGACCGATACGCCGCTGGCACAGGAGTTGAGCATGGCGAGCAGTGCGGCTACGCCACCAAAACTTGCGCCGTAGCCCACGCTGGTGGGAACGGCGATGACCGGACAGCTCACCAGACCGCCGATAACGCTCGCCAACGCGCCCTCCATGCCGGCGATGGCGATGACCACCTGTGCCTGGGCAAGTTCCTCGGCATGCGCGAGTAGGCGGTGCAGGCCGGCGACGCCTACGTCGTAGAGGCGGTCGACCTCGTTGCCATAGAACTCGGCCGTCAACGCGGCTTCCTCGGCGACGGGCAGGTCGCTCGTGCCGGCGCAGGCGATGACGATGCGTCCGTTGCCGGTAGGGGAGGGCTTGCCACCTACCAGGGCGAGCTGGGCGTCCGGGACATATCCCAGGTCGATGTCGTTGCCGAGGAGCTCAGCGGTGCGCGCGGCTTTTTCGGCATCCAAGCGTGTGACCAGGATGCGCTCCTGGCCTGCATCGCGCAGCGCCTCGATAATGGCGGCAATTTGCTCGGCGGTTTTACCAGCACCGTAGACAACCTCGCCGGCTCCCTGGCGCACTCCGCGCGAAAGATCGAGCTGCGCAAAGCCCAAATCGGCGGTCGGAGCCGTCTGGATGCGCGTAAGGGCGACTGCCGGGGTGACTGATCCGCCGGCAACATCGCTCAGCAGCTGCTCTAGATCTCGCTTATCCATATATGTTCCCTTCGACGGCGCAAAGTCTAGCACTCAAAGGGTATGTTTCCGAACACTAAGACAAAATTGTTCGGAAACTATAGGACAGACTGATTCAATTGTTAGACGGATCGGCTAGTCGCGTAGGATGATGTCCATGGCGAGCATCAGGTTGCGCTCGTCGATGGCAAACGGGGCTGCCTCGCGTGTCTTGGGCTTGGCACAAAACGCGATGCCAGTGCCCGCGGCCCGGATCATGGGGATGTCGTTTGCCCCGTCGCCAATAGCGACCGTGTGGGCCATGTCGACGCCGCACTCAACTGCCCAGTCCAGCAGCTGGATGAGCTTGGACTCCTTGGTCACAATGTCTGCCGCCAGCTTACCCGTGAGCTTGCCGTCTACGACCTCCAGGCGGTTGGCCAGGCAAAAATCGATGCCCGCGGCGGCTACGATCTTGTCAGCGATCTCGTGGAAGCCGCCGCTTACCACGCCGACCTTCCAGCCCTTGCTGTGCGCCGAGCGCACAAGCTCTAACGCGCCGGGGGTAAATGTCACGCGCTCAAAGGTGCGCTCGAACACGCTCTCGTCCAGGCCGGCGAGTAGCCTCACGCGCTCCTCGAGCGCTTGCTTAAAGTCCAGCTCGCCGCGCATAGCGCGTTCGGTGATCTGTGCCACCTGCTCGCCCACGCCGGCCTCCTCGCCCAAAAGATCGATGACCTCCTGGTTGATGAGCGTGGAGTCGATATCCATAACGATGAGGCGTGCAGTCATGACGGGCCTTTCCAAGTGCTGTTTTATTGGGGCATATTGTCGCACGTGACGAGCGCGGGCGGGTGCCGCGGCGCGTCAATTGTTTCGTCTCCGTCAAGTCTTTGGGCAGGAGCTACTTTTTCGCGGCACATCGACGCGGGTGCGATAAGATAGAACGCCATGTCTGGCTGCGCGGTTTACGCAGGCTGGGCAAATCTGTACGACGCCGCCCGGAACGACACGGGGCGGCACAGATCCATAAAGGAGGATCACTGGTATGAGCCAGACCCGTCCCATCGACGAGCATTCCATGCACACCCGTACCTGCGGCGAGCTTCGCCGCGAGAACGTGGGCGAAGAGGTCACCCTCACCGGTTGGGTGAGCCGTCGCCGCGACCACGGCGGCCTTATTTTCTGCGACCTTCGTGACCGCGAGGGCATCACGCAGCTCACCTTCGACCCCGAGCACTCCGACGGCGACGCCTTTAGGATCGCCGAGACCATGCGTCCCGAGTGGCCCATCAAGATCCACGGCGTCGTGCGCTCCCGTGGCGAGGAGACCACCAACGCCAAGCTCGCGACCGGCGAGATCGAGGTCTTGACCGACCACGCCGAGGTGCTTAACACTTCCGTCACCCCGCCGTTCCAGATCGAGGACGGCATCGAGACCAGCGAGGACACCCGTCTGCGCTATCGCTATCTGGACCTCCGTCGTCCCGAGATGATGGCCAACCTCAAGCTGCGTTCCGACTTTACCTTTGCCATTCGCGAGGCGCTGCACAACCGTGAGTTCATGGAGGTCGAGACGCCCTCCCTGTTTAAGTCCACGCCCGAGGGCGCCCGCGACTTCATCGTCCCCAGCCGCATCCAGCCGGGTAACTTCTACGCCCTGCCGCAGTCCCCGCAGCTTCTGAAGCAGCTGCTCATGGTCGGTGGCGTCGAGCGCTACTACCAGGTTGCCAAGTGCTTCCGCGACGAGGACCTGCGCGCCGACCGCCAGCCCGAATTCACCCAGGTCGATATCGAGATGTCCTTCGTGGACCAGAACGATGTCATGAGCGCGCTCGAAGAGGTCCTGGCCGATGCCTTCGGCCGCATGGGTGTCGAGATGCCCACGCCGCTGCGTCGCATGAACTACTGGGATGCCATGGACACCTATGGCTCCGACAAGCCCGATACCCGCTACGGTATGCATCTAGTCGACCTGACCGACATCTTTGCCAACTCCAAGTTCAAGGTCTTTGCGACTGCCGCAAACGAGGAGGGCTCTGTCGTTAAGGCCATCAACGCCAAGGGCGCCGGTGCCTGGGCACGTGCCAAGATCGATAAGCTCGCCGGCGTGGCTTCCACGTTTGGCGCCAAGGGCCTGGCCTGGATTGCCTTCCGCGAGGACGGCTCCATCAACAGCCCCATCGTCAAGTTCTTCTCGGACGAGGAGATGGCGGCTCTGCGTGAGCGCATGGACGTCGAGCCCGGCGACCTTGTGATGTTCGCCGCCGGCCCGCGCCTGCTTTCCGACGAGATCCTGGGCGGCATGCGTTCGCACATGGCCAATGCGCTCGAGATCAAGCGCGAGGGTCACGACTTCCTGTGGGTCGTCAACTTCCCGCTGTTCCATTGGGATGAGGACCGCAAGGCCTATGCAGCCGAACACCAGCCCTTCACCCTGCCGACCGAGACCGACATCGCCAAGATCGAGGCCGACCCGCTGGCAGCCGGTTCGTGCACCTACGACTTTGTCATGGACGGCTTTGAGGCCGGTGGCGGCGGTATGCGTATCCACAACGCCGAGATGCAGATGTCCATGCTCAAGCTCCTGGGCTTTACCGAGGAGCGCGCCGAGTCGCAGTTTGGCTTCCTCATGGAGGCCCTCAAGTTTGGTGCGCCCCCGATGGGCGGTTTTGCTCTGGGCCTGGACCGCGTGTGCATGCTGCTCACCGGCTCCGACTCCATTCGCGACGTCATGGCGTTCCCCAAGACGGCCAGCGGCTCCGACCTCATGTCGGGCGCCCCGAGTGCCGTTAGCGGCGCCCAGCTCAAGGACGTCAGCCTGCGCCTGATGTAGGCGAGCGGCTACATATTGCTTGCAACGAGGGAAGGACGTGTGCCTTCCCTCGTTTTTCATACGCCGAGATTGTGAGGGCATGGGATGACCGGGCGTCGCGGAAAGTGCGTCCTGGAATTTGCGTCCAAAACGGGTCGCGCTTTCCCAAAGGAGTCCTCTGGGAAAGCGGGGACCTCGGACGATTTTCCGGACCATGCCCCGGCGCTACGCCGCATGGCCCCTC
>UQWK01000056.1 GCA_900544725.1 uncultured Collinsella sp. | reverse complement strand
GCTCGCCGGCACGCTCATTTCCGCCGGCGTGGGTTATCTGGTGCTGTTCCGCACCAACCGCAGCGCCCGCGAAAATGCCGTGTTCCTGATCATGATGTACGTCATCGGCGCTGGCTGGGGCCTCATCCTCTCCGCCGTTGGCCTTTAAGTAGATTATTGGGACATGTCTTACGATCTACCTCTGTGACCAGGGCATTCCCCGCCGCCAAAACAAATAGGTAGATTTCCGGACATGTCCCAAAAACCTACCTTGGTTAGTGCAGCAACTCGGTGAGGTTGCGTTTAAAGCGGGCGCGGTCTTCGCTGGTAAATGCCGCCGGTCCGCGAGTGCGTCCGCCGGCGCGGCGCACCTTCTTTTCCTCGTGGCGAATAAACAGCTGCATGTCGATGGTTGCTTTGTCGTAGACGCGCCCGCGCACGCCGATAGCGGCGGCATCGCGCCCGAGCACCATGCTCGCCAAGCCAATGTCCTGCGTCACGACCACGTCGCCCGCCTGCAGGCGTTCGACAATGGCAAAGTCGGCGCTGTCGGCGCCCACGCTCACGTCGAGCGTCGTGACCCAAAAGCCGCGTCGCGCGTGCTCGGCATCGCGCGGGTCGTCGCGGCGAATGTGCCGTTCTAGGTTTTGCGTGCTGTTGCCGGCGATAACAACGGCGACGCCCGCCCGCCGCGCGCAGTCGATCGACTCACGCGTGACCGGGCAGGCGTCGGCATCAATAAAAAGTGTCTTTGGCATCTAACGCACCAGTTTGCCAAACTGAATGGCGCGGACAATGAGCGTCACGCCAAACACCAGCAGCGCGGCACCGCTAAAGATGACGAGCATCTTGGCCGACCACAGCGGATAGATAAACACGAACATGCCCGCGATGATGGAGAGTGCGCCGCTCAGGATGGCGAGGGCGCGGTTGGCGGAAAGCTCGGACTCCAGAATGGACATGACGCCCTCGACGATCCAGCCAAAGCCGGCCACGACCACCACGAGTGTGGTGAGCGTCGCGGTCGAGAAGGCCTGATTGCGCAGGATTATGACGCCGCCCAGAATGATGAGCAGGTTGGAGATGATGCTCGTAACGCGCCAGCCGGTGGGCAGCAGCGGCTCGAAAACAGCGGTAAACAGCCTGATCGCGGCCGTGATCACAAAGTAGAAGCCCAGGACGGTCGTCAGGAAGACGAGGGACTTGGCGGGCGCAAACAGCAGTGCGATGCCGGCGACGAGCGCCAAGACGCCCGTGATGGCGTAAATCCAGCGCACGGCCTTGACGGCCTTGCCTGCCATGCTTTTCTCGTCAAATCCAAACGCGCTCGATTGCTTGTCATCGTTCTTAAAGATGCCCATGATGTCTCCTTTCGTGCGGCGTAAGCCGTAGCTCTTGCAACCAGTATCGCCCAAGGGCGCTGTCGCGTGGGGCGGAAGGGGCGAATTGGAGCCTCACCTTCGCGAATTGTCACCTTTGTTCCCGTTTGGATGTGGGATATTCAACAGATGTAGAACATTACAGCTCTGTTCGTTATTGCCTACGTTTTAGGTTAGATTTTCTTAAGAACAATTGGCTTTTATTGAGGGGTCCCTATGAACGAAACAGTTCCCGCGGCGCCGGTAAGCGCCGAGTCGATGGCAAAGCAGGGTTGCGAAAAGCTTGGCCTGGACACGTTTGACGCGCTGGTCCGCCGCGCCCGCACGTGCCGCCGATTTGACGAGTCCATGCGCGTGCCGCGCGAGTTTTTGCTCGAGCTGGCGGAGCTGGCGCACCTGGCCCCTTGTGGCGCCAACGCTCAGCGCCTGCGCTTTCATGTGGTGAGCGGTGCAGAGGACTGCGCGCGCGTATTTGATGAGCTCGCCTGGGCCGGTGCGCTCAAGGATTGGCCGGGTCCCGATGAGGGCGAGCGCCCGACCGGCTACATCGCGATTCTTGCCGAGCGCGCTGTTCCGGGTAAGCCCGCCGCGCCCATCACCGAGGTCGACACCGGCATTGCCGCCCAGACGATGATGCTCGCCGCTCGCAGCGCCACGCCCGAGGTGGCAGCCTGCATGTTCAAGGCCTTTACGCCCCATGCGATCGATGCCATGGGGCTCGATAACGACAAATACGAGCTCAAGTTGATCATGGCGTTTGGCGTTCCGGCCGAGACACAGGTGATCGATGCGATCGATTCCAACCCGGATGGCTCTATCAATTACTGGCGCGATGAGGCGCAGGTGCATCACGTGCCCAAGCGTCCGCTTGCCGACGTGCTGCTGTAGTTACGCGTCGTTGCGGTGTGATCCGGCGGCAAAACCACCACAAAGGCGTCCGTCTCCTTCGTGGTGATGCGAGGGGAGGGCGTGTGGCCGATCTGTATTTGGTGCGGCATGGGCAGACTGAGCTCAATGTGAAGAACATTTTGCAGGGCTGGCACGATTCGCCGCTTACGGCGCGCGGGCGCGAGCAAGCGCTGGCGACGCGCGCGGCGTTCGAGGACCGCGGCGTGACCTTTGACCATGTGTATTCCTCCCCGTTGGGTCGGGCGCGGCGTACGGCTGAGCTAATTGCTGGTGAGGGCCGTTCGATAGAGCTGGTCGACGACCTGCGCGAGTGGCATTTGGGCTCGCTGGAGGGTACATCAAACCGCGAGATGCCGGCGCAACCCTGGGGCGATTATCCGGTTGCCTTTGGTGGCGAGTCGGAAAGTGAGCTTCGCGCACGTATGGTCGCGGCACTGTCCCGCATCATGTCCCGACCCCGGCACGACTGCGTGTTGGCCGTCTCCCACGGCTCAGCCTGCCAGGAGTTTCTTAGATGCGTGACCGGCGGGGGAGAGCAACCCGACAACGGTGCCGTGCTTCATTTTGGCTATTGCGACGGGGCGTTTTCGCTCTTGGATTGGTAACAAACGAAAGGACCCCCTATGAATAAAGACCTGTATCTGGTCCGTCATGGCCAGACGATATTTAACCTCAAGCGCATTATTCAGGGCTGGAGTGACTCGCCGCTTACGCAGCTGGGATGCGACCAGGCGGCGCGTGCCGGCATGTTCTTGCGTGCGCGCGGCATTGAGCCCGATCATGCCTACACCTCCACACTTCATCGCACCGAGCAGACTATCGCCAACTTGTGGCCGGGCTTGGCGTACGAGCGCCTGGACGGCCTGCGCGAGTGGTTCTTTGGCGACTTTGAGGCCGAGCGCGTGATGCTCATGCCCGAACGCCCGTGGTGCGATTTCTATCGTCAGTTTGGCGGCGAGGGTCAGATGCGGGTGCGCGAGCGCATGGTGGCGACGTTGACCGAGCTTATGCAGCATCCGGACCATACGTGCGTGCTCGCGGTGAGCCACGGCTCGGCTATCAAGGAGTTCATGGACCACGTGAAGGGTGCGGCGGCAGACGAGCGCGACCGTGTGCCGGGCAACTGCTCGGTGCTGCATTTTGCGTTTGACGACGAATCCGATACGTTTGACCTGGTCGAAGTCTTTACGCAGGAGGATTACGCGCGCGAGCTGGGGCAAGAGCCGCTCGTCGCGGCGGTAGGTCCGCAGCGCGGGTAGCGTTAGAACCGTGCGATCTGGTGGGTGAGCAAACCCGTCGGAACCTGCGGTGCGCCGCCGGCGACCTGCGCGGCGGGGAACAGCACGGCTACAGCAAAGTTGAACGGCTCTTTGCCGGAGTGGGCGCCGGCGGCGCGGGCCTCGTCGGCCAGGAACTGTGCCGCCCCTGCCAGCGCGGCGGCGTAGGCGGGGTCGTCGGCCAGTGTCGGCTCTGGTGCTTGGTCGAGCATAGCGCGGATGGCCCCGACGGCGTCCTCGCGCTTGACCTCCCACACACGATGCGTTATGCCGGCGGGGTCGGTGACGGCATAGAGCGAAGCGCCCTTTTTGGCGGCGCCGAGGATGATATCCATGACGGGCGAGGCCTCGTAGGCGAGCGACACGGGGCGCGGCTGCACCTTGAGCTCGGCGATCGCGCGCGCGGCGGCGGCCACGTCGGCGCTGGCATCGCCCTTGTCGCCCGCAAGTACACTCGTCGGGCAGATCGCCACGACACCCGTCACACGTCCCGGCTCGCCCGAGCATTCGTACACGTAATACGCCGCACCCGGGTCCTTGAGCATCAGACCATCGGCAATGGATCCACGCAGAGCATCGTTGCCGCTCAGGATGCTGCCCATTGCGGGCAGCGCCTCGAGCACGCGGTCCTGAGCCGGGCGGATGCAGGGAAACGGAAGTGCTTTCATGGGCGGTCCTAACGCACGAGTCGGTTTGTTCGCGGCTTATTATGCCCCAACTTGGCTGCTCGCGTCCCAGAGCACGTTATCGGCGAGCGCGATTAGCACCTGCTGACAACGAACGATATCGGCGTGGGGCGCATATTCGTTGGGCTTGTGCGCGAGCGCGAGCGACCCGGGACCGTAGCTCATGCAATTGCGGTTACCTGTCTTGCCGGCAATGACGGCGGTGTCGGTGTAGCCGGTAAAGAAGCCGACGGTCGTGTCCGCGTCCGTCACGTCATCGGCGGCACGCTTGAGCGCTGCTAGAAGGGGAGAGTTCGGGTCGCGCTCGATGGCGGGGCGGTCGCCCGTCACGGTGTAGCTTCCGCGGCAACCGGGGACTGCGGATTCCGCAGTGGCAATGGCCTGTTCCACCATGCGAGTCACGGCGGCCGTGTCGGTCGGCGGCGTTAGGCGCATGTCAACCCAGACCTTGGCGTGGTCGGGCACCACATAGGGGCGATAACCGCCCTCAATCTGTCCAAACGTGATAGTCGAAGGCCCCAGCTCATCATGCGCTGGCAACTCCGCAAACGCGTGATGAAGCTCGCACACGACCTCGGCCATGGCGGCGCCGGCATCCGCGCCCTTCCATGGCTGGCTCGCGTGCGCCGTTACGCCGGCCATCTCGATCTCGAACCACGTGCGCCCCTTGTGCGCCACCTGGATCTGTCCGTCGGTGGGCTCGGTGTCCAGCACCCATTCGCGCGAGCTGACCCAGCCGGCATCGATCGCGGCCTCTGAGCCGCGCATGAAGTCTTCCTCGTCGACCGAGCAGATGAGCGAAAAGCCGCGGCGTGGCAGCGCGCCATCCGCCGCCACGCGCTCGAGCGTATGGACCAGTGCGGCAATGGCGCAGGCCAGGCCACCCTTCATATCGCAGGCACCGCGGCCATAGAGTTTATCGTCGCGCACAACCGCCCCAAGCGGCGTAATGTCCGCGTCCCAGCCGTCGCCCAAGGTGACTGTGTCCATGTGGCAGATATAGACCAGCCGCGGCTCGTCGCTTTGGCCCGGCACGGTGACTTTAAGGTTGCGGCGCCCGGGCAGCACTTCGAGCTCCTCAATCTGCACGGCATCGAGCGCAGAACTATCAAGTTGTGCCAGCTGCTGCTCAATGAGCCTCTTAATGAAGCGCTCAATTTCATCCTCATACGCGCCCGGGTCTGAGCTGTCGATCCGCACAAGCTCCTGCGCAAGCCGCCAGGCAAAGTCCTCATCAACCATATGCAACCTCACAATCAGTTTGCTTTCCAAACCGATTGTAAGCCTCCTGAGAGATCCGCGACGTGGGCGTGGCAGTATTTACCGTTCGCAGGCCGAGCCAGCGCGTTTGCCGTCCGAGCGGGTTCACAAGCGACGCAGCGGGTACGTACCCTTCATGGACGACATGCTGTGCGACATATCTGCCTTTCGGTATCACCGGATACCTCCACAGGTCTTGGCGATAATGCCGGACCTGCCCGATTCTGTAGACGATCCGCGCAGGGAGCATCTTTGTGAGCACCCGCTCGTCAAGCATTTCCTGGGCACCCCGTTACACGTGTTGGCGCAGGGCGGCTGCGGGCGTAAGGGCGATCGCATTGTCAGGCATGTTTGGAACGGGGAGAGGCCGTTTGATTCCGTGCGGCAGACAGAGTTTGGCCTCGATGTCGCGTCCCCACTCTTTACCCTGCTGTCCCTGGCTTCCTCGGTCTCAAACGAGCGTCTGATTATGTGCATGTATGAGATGTGCGGCACCTTTGCCGTGTGCAAGATTGCGCCTCAGGTAAAGTCGGCACTTGTGCAGGCATATGGGGGCCGGTGGGGTGACGCACGGTTGGGCTGGGAAAACGTAAAGGATGTCTCGGGGAGTCCAACGGACTTGTGGAAACGACCGCCCTTGATCGAGCTCTCTGAGCTTGCAGAGTACGTCGATAAGATCCGGGGGCTCCGCGGCGCTAAATCGTTCATACGAGCCGCGAAATGCATTACGGGGGTGGTGGCATCGCCGCTCGAGGTCCAGGCATCGATGCTGTTTGGCCTTACGAGGTTGCGCGGCGGCGAAGGGCTGCGCCTTACCAATAACGTTGAGATTCGTATGACGCGCAGTGCCCGCCTGATTTCGGGGCTTGATAGGCGCTATGCCGATATTTTGCTGGCAAATAAGGACGGTAGTCGAGAGTGTCTGGTTGAATGCCAAGGTAAAGCCATTCATGGATCCATAGAATCCAAGATTTCGGACTCCGACCGAACGACGGCGCTGCAAGCGATGGGATATCCCGTCGTTTTGATGACCTATGGCCAGCTGGCCGACCCCGATGCCTTCCGCGTGGTGATGGAACTCATCATGTCCTATCTCGATGTGCGGCTGAAAGACAAGACGCCGCGGCAGCAGGAGCTCGAACGGCGGCTTCGTGAGGAGATTTTTATCGATTGGGCGGGAATGTAGTCGTGCAGATGGAAAACGGTCACGCGGGCTAGAGTTTTGGGCGCGAAAAAGGCTTCAGTTTCGCCTTGGAAGGGCATAAAAATGCTATCCAGAATAAGTTGTTTCGGAAAATAGACAGTCAACTTGAATCTGGTATATAGAGATCGATTTTTACCTGCTAAAGCCCCTGATAAAGCTGTTTATCAAAGCAGGTGTGCTCAGTGATTTGGGTATGACTGTCGACTATCCGAAAAAACTTATTCTGGGTAGCATTTTAAAACCAGGCGGAGCAACGAATTCGGCCCCCGTTTCGTGAAAACGGGGGCCGAATGGGCTTCATGGCCTGCCTGGCAGGCTTGGCGCCGGCGCTATTTGATCACGCGCACGCGATACATCGACGGAATCTGCTTGAGAGCCTCGATGGTGCTGCTGTCCAGGTGCTCGTCGGTATCGAACATGGTGTAGGCGTTCTCGCCAGCGGACTCGTTGGTCATACGCTGCACGTTGGCGTTGTCCTTGGCGAGAATGGCCGTGATCTGGCCGATCATGTTGGGCACGTTGGCGTGCAGGCAGGCGATGCGGCTCGCGGCGCGCGCCTTGCCCATGCTGCAGGCGGGGTAGTTGACGCTGTGCGCGATGTTGCCGTTCTCCAGGTAATCCTTGAGCTCGCTGATGGCCATATCAGCACAGTTGGCCTCGGCCTCGCCAGTGCCGGCGCCCGAGTGCGTGGTGATAAACGTGTTGGGCATCTTGACGGTCTTGGGCGTGGCAAAGTCGCAGCTAAACCAGCTCAGCTTGCCCTCGCGCAGGGCAGCGTCGACGGCGTCCTCGTCAATGATGGTTTCGCGCGCGTAGTTGATGAGCACGGCGCCCGGGGCCAGCAGGTTAATCTGCTCGGTGCTGATCATGCCGATGGTGTCGGCCTTGCTGGGCACGTGCACGGTGAGGTAGTCGCAGCCGCGGCAGAGGTCCTCGAGCGTGCCCACACGCTGCACTTCGCGGCTCAGCACCCACGCGTGTTCGACGGAAATGAACGGATCGTAGCCGTAGACATCCATGCCCAGATCGACGCAGGCGTTGGCGACCTTGGAGCCCACGTTGCCCAGACCGATGATGCCGATGCGCTTGCCCTTGAGCTCGCGGCCCACAAAGGCCTTCTTGGCTTTCTCGGCATCGACCTGGATTTCGGGGTCGTCGGCGTTGTCGCGCACCCAGTTCATCGATTGCACTACGCCGCGGCTCGAAAGCACCAGCATGCCCAGGACAAGCTCCTTGACGGCGTTGCTGTTGGCGCCGGGGGAGTTAAAGACGACGACGCCCTTCTTGGCGTACTCCTCGATGGGGATGTTGTTGACGCCGGCGCCGCAGCGGGCGATGGCACGGATGCCTTCGGGCAGCTCGTAGCCATGCAGGTCGGTGGAGCGCATCAGGATGGCGTCGGCCTCCTCGGCGGTGCCCACAAACTCGTAGCCCTCGCCAAATTCGACCTTGCCGTCTTTAGTGATGTCGTCGATGGTCTTAATCTTACGCATGGAAAAACTCCTTAGCAGGTTTGTCTAAAACAGGTGGTTTGAAGTGGCTGATCGGCCCGCGGGTTGCGGGCTAGTTAGATCGCGGGCTCAAACTATGCTGTGCTTCGAAGTCCTTCATGTACGTGGCCAGCGCCTGCACGTCCTCCATGGTGACGGCGTTGTACACGCTGGCGCGCATGCCGCCGACGAGGCGATGGCCCTTGACGTTTTGAATCTGGTGCTCGGCCGCGCCTGCGACAAAGGCCGCGTCGAGGTCGGCATCGCCGGTACGGAACGTGACGTTGGCGATGGAGCGACTGTCTGTCTGCGCAGTGCCGTGGAATAGTTTGCTGTGCTCGAGCAGGTCGTAGAGCAGGTTGGCCTTGGCCCGGTTGCGCTCGGACATTGCGGCAAGTCCACCGGTCTGCTCAACCCAACGGAACACCTTGCCGCACACGTAGATGCCAAAAGTGTTGGGAGTATTGAGCATGGAGCCCTTGGCGGCCTGGGTCTTAAGGTCCATGTACTGCGGCGTCTGCGCAAAGGCGGGGCCTTCGGCGATCAGGTCGTCGCGCACGATAACCACGGTGACGCCCGCGGCGCCGGCGTTTTTCTGAGCGCCGGCGTAGATGAGCCCGTAGCGCTCAACGTCGAGCGGCTGCGACAAAAAGCAGCTCGAGACATCGGCGACCAGCGGCACGTCGCCGCAATCGGGCAGCTTGTGGAACATGGTGCCAAAGATGGTGTTGTTCTGGCAGATGTAGACGTAGTCGAGCCCGCCGCCCGCGGCCTCGGCGGCAATGCGCGCGTTGATGTCGGCCATGTTGGGGATGCGGTCGAAATTGGTGTCCTCGGAGCTCGCGAGCAGCACGGCCTCGCCGTACTTGGCGGCCTCTTTGTACGCCTTGTTGGCAAAGTTGCCGGTCACGACGTAGCCGGCGCGGCCGCGGCGCATGAGGTTCATGGGGATGCCCGCAAACTGCAGCGTGGCGCCGCCCTGCAAAAACAGGACACGGTAGTTGTCGGGGATGCTCAGCAGGTGACGCAGGGTTGCCTCGGCGTCGTCGATGATCTGCTGGTACATGCTAGATCGATGGCTCATCTCGAGCACGGACATGCCGCAACCGCAGTAGTCCATCATCTCGTCGGCGATCTCGGCGAGCACGCTTGTGGGCAGTGCGGCCGGGCCAGCTGAGAAGTTGTGCACACGTGCCATCTTCTAGTTCCCCTCGTAGTCGTTTGAACGTTCGGGATACTTTAGCACAGTGGAGCGCTAGGCGCGACCGCATCACGGTAAAACTCGAGTGCGCTGCTATGATTTACAGGATGGTTACATGGGGGAGGGGGATTGGCTCGGCGCTCGTATTCGCTGCCGCCCCCAGCTTCACGGGATGACATCAAGTCCTCTTGGAGCATATTGTTTGCCTACGGCTTATGCCGTTCGGGAATCGCAATAAACCAGATCCTCTCTTTGCCGTTCACAGAATATTTTTACCGTTCAGAGAGTTTTTGCAGCTAAAATGTTGCGCAACAAAATGTTGCTCAATGGATGTGAAGCGTTTTGTCGTATGAATCAAATGTACCTATTTGATTCGTCGAGAGGCTGAGCGACATGAGCATGCCCACCACCTATCGTGGTTCTATGACACGCGAGCAGTGGCTTGTTAATGAGACGCGTGTCGTTGCGCGCCTCATGGTGGACGAGAACTTTTCTGATACGAAAGAGATAATTGAAAAGGTCACCGTCCAAAATCTCTTTCAATATCCTACTGAGCGTGAGCAAAAGTCTATCGCCCGTGCTTGCTGCCGCCGGTTGTTGGCTCTTAGCGAAGACGAAGGCGTGCGCGCGAGCCTGATTAATCTTGCTGCGCATGGTTCGCTCGAACAGCTTGCGCAGGTCAACCTGTATGCAATGATGTGCGACAACCGAGTTGTCTGGGACTTTATGACGTGCGTGATTGCCCCTAAGTTCAGTCTTTTTGATCTCTCGCTTCGAAAATCGGAGATCGTTACGTTTATCGAAGGGCTTCGCGCGCAGGACGATCGCGTTGCAACGTGGTCGGATGCTACGTGCAATAAAGTGCGCCAAGTCCTCGTCAACTGTATAGAGGGTGCTGGATTGTATAGCCGCAAAACTGAAGCCCTTCGCCCGCTATTGCTCGATTTTGAGCTCGAGCGTTGCGTTCGGGCCAACGACGATGCCGCGGTTCTGCCTGCCTTTGGCATAACGGAATAGGAGTGCGAGATGACAGCAACCGAGTTGCCTTTAATCGATATGAGCTTTGAGCTCATTCGTTCCAAATTCCACGACCCCGAGTTTTTGAATTGTCGTAGCTTGGGTGGCGAGGTTCCACTCTATATCTATCCATATGCAGCTAGGCAAGAAGACCAGGTGCGCGCTCTGACTCAGCAGCTAGTGGATGATAGCGCACGCGAGCGCCAGGCAAAAAACGACGCCCCTAACATTGTTTCGTTCGATCTGTGGAGCGTGTTTATCGGCATTTGCGAAAAACGCGGCATCTTGGAAAAGATGAGTGCCCTCGAGGAAAAACGAGGCAGCGATCACTTCTTACAACGCATGCAGAGCCGAGTGGGGCCCGAGAAGTACCTCGAGTTCATTCACGACAGCTTTATCGAGAGATACGGCGAGCCGAAGCGCGGACGCGACGTTCTGATTATCACGGGCGTTGGCAAGATTTACCCGTTCATGCGTGCCCACATCATTCTCGAGTCTATTCAGCCGGTATTTTCCGATATCCCCGTCGTTATGTTTTACCCCGGCACCTATGACGGGCAGCAGTTAAAGCTGTTTGGCACGATTGCCGACGGCAACTACTATCGCGCGTTTAACCAACTCTAAAAACGTTTCTGGTCATCGAAAGGCATTCCTATGAAGATCAAAGATATGTTTGAGCACGATATCGACCGAAACATTAACGGTGTTATTAAGGTCGATCAGGAGGATGACGGCAGTGTCAGGCAAGAGCTGAACGAATATGTTGTGACCGACGAGCTTCGTCGCCATTTCAAGACGCTTTTCGATGCGTATGATCGGGCTTTCGATGTTCCGACGGACAAAGTTGGCGTGTGGATTAGCGGTTCGTTTGGCTCGGGTAAATCCCACTTCCTCAAGATGCTTAGCTACCTGTTCACGAACCGTGAGGCGGCAGGTAAAACTGCGATTGAGTATATTGCCCCGCGTTTTGAAGATGCCGAACTTGCCGACAAAGCGAAGCGCGCGGCGGGCGTGACGACCGACGCTATCCTCTTTAATATGGGCATCAAAAGCCCGCTCAATAAGGATGGCAGCGCGGTTGCGCGAATTTTTGCCAAGATGTATTACGAGAGCCGTGGGTTCTACGGTGCAGATTTTAAGCTCGCTCGCTTGGAGCGTCGTATTGACGACGCCGGTAAAACTCAGGAATTCCGTGCCGCATTCGAAGAGATTACTGATAGTCCCTGGGTCGATGGCCGCGAGGACTACGACTTTAACTCCGACGACGTTATCGAGGCGCTCAGTCGCACGGGCGTCATGAGCAAGGACGAGGCGGAGCGTTGGTATGAAAAATCGGAAAGCAATGATTTTTCAATTGACCAGCTTACCGACGATATTGCTAAATACACAAAACGTCGCGAGCAAGAATGCGGCGGCTCATATCGCATGATCTTTATGGCCGATGAGATGAGCCAGTTTATCGCGAGCGATACCGAGCTTATGCTGAACTTGCAGAGCATTGTCGAGGCGCTGGGCACCAAGTGCGGCGGCCGCGTGTGGGTCATGGTCACCGGACAGCAGGCGATTGATCAAATTACCAAGGTTAAGGGCAGTGACTTCTCCAAGATTCAGGACCGCTTTAATACACGTTTGTCGCTGAGCAGCTCGTGCGCCGATGAAGTTATTCGTCGCCGCATTTTGGCGAAAAATCAGGATGCGAACGACTTGCTGAAAGCTGAGTATCAGGAGCGCTCGGCGGTCCTCAGCAACTTGTATAGCTTTAAGGATGCGGCGGCCGATCTAATTGGCTACGAGGGCGCCGAAGACTTCGCCAGCACGTATCCGTTTGCTGATTACCAGTTTAAGCTCATTCAAAAAATCATGGACGAGCTGCGCAATCATGGCGCGTCCGGAAAAAACAGCTCAAGTGCCGAACGTTCCATGCTGAGCGGCTTTCAAGACTCCGCTCGATGCATAGAGGACAAGGACCAGAACGCGCTGGTTCCGCTTTGGCGTTTCTACAATACGATCTCGACGTCGCTCGAGGACTATCATCGTCGTGTAGTTCTTCGAGCGGCGGATGCCGCCCAAAAGGGGCAGGGTCTTGAGGAATGCGACATTCCGGTACTCAAGCTGCTTTTCTTGATTCTGTATGTCGATAAGGACATGCCGGCAAACGTTGAAAACCTAATTACCCTTATGACTGACGATGTCCGCACCGACCGTATTGACGTTCGCGAGCAGATTTCGCAGTCCCTGGAGCGTTTGGTGCGCCAAAACTATGTGGCTCGCAATGGCGAAACGTATAAGTACCTAACCGACGAAGAGCGGGAGATTGCCCAGCAGATTTCGCGCGTGCAGCCGGATGCTGCGAAGATTGCGTCCAAGGCTGCACAGATCATGTTTAGGCAGGTCTTCGAAAACGCCAAGGTGACGGTCGGCAAAAACGTTTTTGACGTTGAGGAATATCTGGACGACACCCGTTTTAACAGCGCGTCGGGGCTGGCACTGCGCGTTATTTCTGGTGTGGATGGCACCCCGATCCTTTCGCGCGAGGACCTGCTCCTTAACTCTAGCAGGGGAGAGGCCATTGTGGTGCTCGATTCCCAGCAGGATTATTACGACTGTCTGTATCAGTCGGCATGTATTGAGCAATACCTCAATAGCCGTCAGGCAGACAATCGCAGCGAAGTGGTGGCTTCGATCTTGCGCGGCAAGCAGGAAGAGCGCGTTGCTCTGGATAAGTGTGCAGAGGACCTTATGCGCCAGGCGGTGCTGCATGGAACGTTTTATGTCTACGGCAGTGAGTATTCGCCAGTCAAATCGGCGTCTGCCAAGAATATGATCGAGGACTGCGTACGCCAGCTTGTTTCCGTT
>UQWK01000055.1 GCA_900544725.1 uncultured Collinsella sp. | reverse complement strand
GAGGGGCCATGCGGCGTAGCGCCGGGGCATGGTCCGGAAAATCGTCCGAGGTCCCATGCATCCCGGAATTTGGCCGAAAAGCGGGATGTTGTTTCCCAAACGGACCGCTAGCGGAAAGCGCATCTCACCATTGAGTTCCAAAGTGGGATGCGCTTTCCGTACCGGCGGTTCCTGGCAATCTGGGACTACTCATTTAAGTCTGTCCCCAATGAGTGTCCCCAATGACTAGTAGTAGGCCCACATGGCTTCGACTTCGTTGAGGACCTCCACCACGCCCCAGCGGCGGGCGCTGCGGCTGGCCGAGTTGGGGTCGTAGACGCCAATCTGGTTGGCATCGTCGATGCCGTAGAGCACGATATAGTGGCCTACGTTGGTAAACGTGCCGGGGCGCACTGCGGCGATGACGGGCGCACCCGAGCGAAGTGCTTGGGTAATCGATTCGCGATTGTTATAGAGCTGTGTTCCGTTGAGCCCCAGCTGCCACGCACCGCCTGTCATAAACGACCACTCGGTGGCACCAGTGGGGGCGTAGTTGCCGGCTTCGGCCAGTGCGCATATATCGACCGGCGTCTTATCGGTGTGGCCGGTCTTAAAGATATAGACCATGGTGAGGCAAGTGGGACCGCAAGCGTTTTCGCGAATAGTGCCACCGGCATAGGGCAGCTCCGACCATGCGGGGTCAATTTGGTAGATGTGGGGCATGGTGCCGGCCTGCCATTGCGAGCGTGGGGTCGAGAACGCAAAGGAGTAACCGGGCGCGACGGGAGCTTTAAGCAGCTTGTCCTCGGCAGTGGGCTCGAGACCGGCTGATCCGTGGGAGATACAGGATCCCAAAAACACAAAGACGAGGCAGGCGGCGATGGAGCAAAACGCAAGGCGTAGGCGGCGGGCCGGAAGCGCGTGGCTTGTGGTGTGCGACGCGGGGCGAGGGGCGGAATTGCCGCGATCGCGTTGAGGTCGCGAAAAGGAGCGCTTAACGTAGTAGTCGGTCTTACGGCGATCGTAGCGGCGTGGCTGCGATGTGTCGGTCTGGCGTTGGCGTGTGCTCGTACTCATGCGGTCTGACTGCTGCGCGGTACGGCTTTGTTGCCGCGAAGAAGCCCCGAGCTGCTCTTGGGGGCGCTGCGGGTTGTCGTTGTCGGAGGTGCTTCTGGGCGTTGGCGTGGTGCGGCCGGCAAGGCGCACGCTTTGTGGCCGTTGGTCGCCGTCATTGTATCCGTATGCCATTCGAATCACCTCGCCTCATGTGTAACTTGTCTATCCTACATAAAAAGAGGCGTGACACATGGGTATGTGCGCCAAAAGCCTGACAAATGGTATGAACGTTGCCGCGCCGCGCGCCAAGCGTCACGGCAACAGGTATTCAAAAGCAGACAAGATGAAAGCGTCCAAGACGAATGACGTCTTCCGCCGTTCGTCCCAAAAACGGCGCCGCTCGTTTTGCAGTTCTGCCTTCGGTCGAGCCATAGGCGGCGCCGCGGCGCCAAGGCCGTATCTTAGAGCCACGAAATAAAAGCGCGCTGCCAGACAGGCCGCGCAAGGGGTGACGCCAAGGGGCGTCAAAAAGGAAAGGAGGGGAACAATGGCGGACAAGAACGTAGAAGTTGCAGTCGAGGATAGCGGCGGCATGAAGAAAACGCTTTCGCTCTGGAACTTCTTCACCATCGGTTTCGGTGCCATCATCGGTACCGGTTGGGTTCTGCAGGTTGGCGACTGGATGGTCGTGGGCGGCGGTCCCGTTCCCGCTATGATTGCATTCCTCTTGGGTGCAATCTTCCTCGTGCCCGTCGGAGCTGTTTTCGGTGAGCTCACGGCTGCTATCCCCATCTCGGGCGGCATCGTCGAGTATGTCGACCGTAGCTTTGGCCGTACGCTGAGCTACATCACCGGTTGGCTCCTGGCCCTGGGCAACGGCATCCTGTGCCCGTGGGAGGCCATCGCCATCTCGACCCTCGTGTCCGAGATGTTCGGCAGCCTGCCCGGTCTTGAGTGGCTGCGCGCCGTCAAGCTCTACACCATCTTGGGCGCCGACGTTTACTTGTTCCCGACGCTAATCGCGCTCGGCTTTGCAGTCTACGTCATCTTCCTCAACTTCCGCGGTGCCAGCTCGGCCGCCAAGCTCCAGGCCTTCCTGACCAAGGCCCTGCTCTGCGGCATGCTGCTCGCCATGGGCGTCTCGCTGTTCACCGGTTCGCCGGAACACGCCATGCCCGTGTTCTCCCAGGTCACCGGTGCTGGCGGCGGCAAGCCCGCTACCGAGGGCACCAGCCTGTTCGCCGGCATCGTGTCGGTCCTGGTTTTGACCCCGTTCTTCTACGCCGGCTTCGATACCATTCCTCAGCAGGCTGAGGAAGCAGCCGAGGGCCTCAACTGGAACAAGTTCGGCAAGATCATCTCCCTGGCCCTGCTGGCCGCCGGCGGCTTCTACATGGTCTGCATCTACTCGTTCGGCACCATCCTCGACTGGCATGAGTTTGTTAAGAGCCCGGTTCCCGCGCTTGCCTGCCTCAAGGGCATCAACATGCTCCTGTACCTGGCCATGCTCGTCATCGCCACGCTTGGACCCATGGGCCCGATGAACTCCTTCTACGGCGCCACGAGCCGCATCATGCTCGCCATGGGCCGCAAAGGCCAGCTGCCCGAGAAGTTCGCCGAGGTCGATCCCAAGTCCGGCGCTCCCAAGCTCGCCTGCGCCGTCCTGGGCGTCATCACCGTCATCGGTCCGTTCCTGGGCAAGAACATGCTCATTCCTCTGACCAACGTGTCGGCTCTCGCCTTCATCTTCTCCTGCGGCATGGTCGCCCTCGCTTGCCTGCGCATGCGCTTCACCGAGCCCGACCTGCCTCGTCCCTACGAGGTGCCCGGCGGCAAGTTTGGCATCAGCCTCGCTGTTGCTGCCTGCGCCGTCATCATCGGCCTGCTCGTGGTCCCGTTCTCTCCCGCCTCCCTCAACATGGTGGAGTGGAGCATCGTGATCGGCTGGCTGGCCGTTGGCCTGGCCCTCATGGCCTTCACCAATTCCCGCAAATAACGCCGAGCCGGGGCGGATCGGGTGCGCGGACCCCTCTCTTCCGCGCACCGAACCCGGCACCACTTGGGTAGCTTTGTGAGGCCATAACCCAACATGGCCTCGCCCACTATATGGATCCATAAGGAGGAACCATGTCCACTAAGTACGCAATCGTTGGCGGCAAGCTCATCGACGGTACCGGTGCCGAGCCGGTCGAGAACTCCCTCGTTCTCGTCGACGACAACGGCAAGATCGAGTATGCCGGCACTATGCAGGACCTTCCCGAGGGCGTTGAGGTCATCGACGCCGCCGGCAAGACCGTCCTTCCCGGCCTGATCGATACCCACCTGCACTTCTCGGGCAACCTGACCGACGATGACACCGACTGGGTCATGCAGCCGCTCCTGGAGAAGCAGGCCGTCGCCGTCAAGCAGGCCTATGACTGCCTCACCCACGGCCTCACCACCGTCTGCGAGATCGGCCGCTTTGGCATCCAGGTTCGCGACTGCATCGACAAGGGCGTCTTTAAGGGCCCGCGCGTTCTGGCCACCGGCCTTGGCTTCTGCCGCGTAGCCGGCCACGGTGACTCCCACCACTGCACCCAGGAGCTCAACAAGGAATCGCACCCCTGGGGCGACCAGGTCGACGGTCCTTGGGATCTGCGTAAAGCCGTCCGTCGTCGCCTGCGCGAGAACCCCGATGCCATCAAGATCTGGGCTACCGGTGGCGGCATCTGGCGCTGGGACTCCGGTCGCGACCAGCACTACTGCTCCGAGGAGATCCAGGCCGTGGTCGAAGAGGCCAAGATGGTCGGCATCCCCGTGTGGAGCCACTGCTACAACAACCACGCCGCTGCCTACGATTCCGTCCGCTTTGGTTGCGAGCAGCTGATCCACGGCTTCGATATCGATGAGCGCACCATGGACCTCATGGCCGAGCAGGGCACCTTCTTCACCCCGACGATCGCCTTCCTGCCCACCTGGTACGCCACCTATCCGCCCGTCTACGTCCCCGAGCTGCACGACAAGTACGAGGGCACCCTGGTCGAGAAGGAGCTGCAGCGCAATTACGACTGCCTGCGCGAGGCCAAGAAGCGCGGCGTCGTCATGACGATCGGCTCCGACTCCTTCTCCTTCGTCACCCCGTACGGCAACTGCTCCATCGAGGAGATGTACGAGTTCGTCGACAAGATCGGCTTCACCCCGGTCGAGACCATCACCTGCGCCACTCTCAACGGTGCCAAGATGTGCCACATCGAGGACGAGACCGGTTCCATCGAGGCCGGCAAGTGCGCCGACCTGCTGGTCGTCAACGGTGATGTCGCCGCCGACATCCACGTGCTCAACACCGACAACATGGACGTCATCATGAAGGACGGCTGGATTGTCGAGGCTGGCACCTTCGGCGAGGCAAACAAGTACAGCGCCTAAGCTACCGTTCATCGATGGCTTGATGTAAAACACAGTATTTGATTGCATAATGCAATGGAGAGGGTCGCTTGCGGCCCTCTTTATTGCTATGGGTGCGTCAGTAAGAAGGGGATGACGGTGGATCTCAATAGGCTGATTCTGGGCAAGAGCTACAACTCTACCAAGGTCTTTCGTACCGCTCAGCATGTGGTTCAAGCCATCTTGCTCGGTATTGTCGTTCCGCTGCTTATCCTGCTGCTCATCTGGGATCTAACCGATAATCCCAATCCCGTTCCAGCCGTTGTCGTCATTGCCGGCTTGGTCATGCTGTGCTTCTTCTTCTCGTACGTCTTTGTCGTTCCCGACGACCTCACATCGAGCGCAACCGACCGCACGCTCGCCATCGCTTCAAAAATATTCGCCTACACGTCGCGCGGTCTTACGCCCGAAGCTGCCCTGGGCGCCTCTAAGATCATCCTGTCCGAAACTATCGCCTCTGCCATCTGCTTTACCGACGGCAAGCAGGTGTTGGCAAGCTGGGGCGAGGATTCGGCAAAGTGTCCCGCCGGCACCCCGGTGGTGCTCAAGACCACGCTCAACGTGATCAACAGCGGTGAGCAAAGCGTGTTTTCGCGCGACGCCTCCAATGAGACGGGTGGCTACTTTCCGCGCCTGCGCGCCGGTATTGTCGCACCGCTTACCGTGCGCGGGCATTGCGTGGGCACGCTCGAGCTGTATTATCCCCGTCTGAGCAGCATCGATATGCGCCAGACGGCGCTTGCCTCGGGCTTTGCCGACCTCATTTCCACGCAGCTTGCGAGCTTTGAGCTCGAGCGCCAGGACGAGCTCACGGCCCGCGTGGAGCTGCGCGCCTTGCAATCGCAGGTCGATCCTCATTTTCTGTTTAACACTATCAGTACCATCGTGTCGCTCGTTCGAACCGAGCCCGACAAGGCGCGGTCGCTGCTGATCGACTTTTCCAATTACTATCGTCAGACGCTTTCTGATTCCGATACGCTCACCACGCTCGAGCACGAGGTGGAACAGGGCACTCGCTATATCAATCTAATGCAGGCTCGTTATGGCGACGGCCGTCTGCGCGTTTCGGTCGACATCGACTTTGAGGTGCGCGACAGCCTGGTGCCGCCGTTTATCTTGCAGCCGCTGCTCGAAAACTGCATCAAGCATGCGCAGCGCGAGACCGAGCCGCTTTCTATTCGTGTTAGGGCTTTTGAGACCGATGACGGCTTGGAGATCATCGTCGAAGATGACGGCATCGGTATGAGCGAAGAAGTCTGCGCGCATCTGTTTGAGCAACATCGCCGAGAGGAGCCCGAGAGCATTACCGCCGACGGCTCCATCAAGCGAGGTTGCGGCCTGGCGCTCTTCAACGTGCTTCAGCGCATCCATTTCTTTTACGGAGAAGATTCCGGCATGCGCGTGGAGTCCCAGGAGGACGTGGGGACGCAGGTTATCGTCGAGCTGAACGGCGAGCCGCATGAGCCGGCGCCGTTGACGGCGTAGCACGCGAGTATATTGAGGAGAGAGAGGAAGCGCACATGTCCGAGGGCTGGAACATCCTGGTGGTTGATGACGAGCCTCCCATTAGGGCTGAGCTACGCTATCTATTGGAGAAGGACGCGCGCGTGGGGCATATTGCCGAGGCGGGCAATGTCACCGAGGCCGTGGAGTCGATTCTCTCGAGCAAGCCCGACGTGTTGTTTTTGGACATCACGATGCCCGGCCGCTCGGGAATTGAGCTTGCCGAGACGCTGCAGAACTTAAAGACGCCGCCGGTGGTTGTGTTTGTGACGGCGTTTGCCGAGTTCGCCGCCGATGCGTATAACCTCGATGCGGTCGACTATATCGTCAAGCCGGTCGAGGACGCACGCCTGTCAAAGGCACTCGGCAAGATCGAGGCAGCCTTGGGTGCCCGTCGTGTTGTCCACGCTCCGCGCCAGCCTTTGCGTCTGACGGTGGATCGCGGGGGCAAAAAAGTGTTCATTCCCGCCGCAGACGTCTGCTACTTTGAGGCGCGCGCCGATTTTTGCAACGCCATCTGCGCCGAGGGAACCTACCTGATCAATGAGTCGATCTCTTCGCTCGAGCGTCGCTTGGGCTCCGAGGGCTTTATTCGCGTTCATCGCAGCTATCTGGTCAATTTGGAAGACGTGCACAATGTTGAGATTGGCTCCACGGGGTTGATGGAGCTCAGGCTCGACCGCGTGAGCTCGACGGTGCCGGTGTCCCGTCGTCGTGCCGCCGAGGTCAAGTCGCACCTGGGGCTTGCGTAAGAGGCTTGCGTGCCGTCGTTTACCATCGCAGGTTTGGCATGGGCGCGCGGTGGGCATAATGGGTGGCATCGAATGAAATCGAAAGGATCATTATGCCCGCGCTTATCACCCATCATCTGTTTGGCGAGGAAAGCATCGACCGTCTTCCGCAGGGCGTCATCACGTCCGATGAAGAGCGCATTGCCTTTATCTTGGGCAACCAAGGCCCCGACCCGTTTTTCTTTCACATTCTGACACCGCGTGTTTCCGACTGCACGCTGCTGGCGCAGGTCATGCATCGCTCGCGCATGTCTCGCCAGTTCGCGTGCCTGCGCGACGGCGTGTCGCATCTGCTACCGCGCGACGCCAGCTTGGGTCGCGCCTTTGCGCTGGGCCTGCTGTCTCATTACGTGCTCGACCGCAACGCCCATCCCTTTGTCTATGAGCAGCAGTTTGGCATCGTGGAGTCCGATTCAGAGCTTGAGGATTCGAGTAGTCAGGTCCATGCCGTGATCGAGAGCGACCTGGATGTACTGATGCTGCAGCTTAAACGCGATGGCGCTACGGTCGACGATTACCCGCCGGCGGGCGAGATCGTCACCACCGATCGCATCAGTCGCGTGGCCGGCGTGCTGATGAGCTATGTTGCCGGACGCGTGTACGGCATTGACATTCCGGCGGGGGAGTACGGTGCTGCCGTTGCCAATATGCAGCGACTTTACCGCGCGATTGAGCCGGCCGGCTCCGCAAAGACGCGCGCGATCTCGCTTGTTGAGGGCTTGGTGCACGACTACTCGCTGCTCGACGGCCTTGCCCATCGCGTGACGACGGAGCTGCCCGAGCGCACTGGCAATCTGGGTCATCTGGCGTGGAAGAATCCCTTTACCGATGAGGTCTCGAACGAGAGTTTCCCCGAGGTCTTTGACCGCGCGCTGGTCGATTACGAGTGCACGGTCGCCCGATTCATCGAAACAGGCGACATGGAGGCCGTGACCGGTCACGTCAACTACAGCGGCCGCGTGCTCGGCACCGACGAGGAGTTCGACCGCGAGGAGTAGGGTCCGCTCCTGTCTCTTTGCCGAATCCTTACCGGTGCCTCTGTGCAATTGGGGTACGATGAACTAACTGCATATCGGGCGAATACGAAGGGTCCCTGTCCATGAAATACACCAAGCTCGAGCGTAACTGGGTCATGTACGATGTGGGAAACTCGGCCCTCGTGCTGCTCAATACCTCGGTGGTGCCCATCTACTTTAACGCCATCAATACCGGTGCTTCCTCGGCAGACCTGGTGGTCGCTTGGGGCAACGCGCAGACGATTGCCTCGCTGGTCATTGCCATGCTCATGCCCATTCTGGGCGCGCTTGCCGATTACGCCGGCAACAAGATCAAGTTCTTCTTGGGCTTCTTCCTCACGGGCCTGGTTCTTTGCCTGGCGCAGGCTATCCCAATGTCCGCCATGGCATTTTTGACCGTGTACGTGCTGTGCACCATCGGCCTCAACTCTTCTATGACGTTCTACGACGCCATGCTGCCCGACATTACCACCGACGAGCGCATGGACGTCGTGTCCAGCTCGGGCTATGCCTGGGGCTACATCGGTTCCACCGTGCCGTTCATCATCTGCCTGGCGCTTATCATGGGTGGTTCCGCTCTTGGTATCCCCACCATGCTGGCAACGCGTCTGTCGTTTGTCATCACCGGTGCCTGGTGGCTCATCTTTACCCTGCCGCTCATTCGCACCTATAAGCAAAAGTACGGTCGCGAGCGCGGTCCTCAGGACACCATCGGTCACATCGTGGGCGGCGTGTTTTCCGAGGTGGGACACACCATGCGTGAGATTGCCCACAACAAGACCGTGCTGGTCTATATGATCGCCTTCTTCTTCTATATCGACGGTGTCCACACGGTCATCTCCATGGCCACCAGCTACAGTTCGGCCTTGGGCATCGATTCGACCCAGCTGGTGCTGGCGCTGCTCGTCACGCAGTTCGTGGCTTTCCCGTCCGCCATTATCTACGGCAAGCTCGCCGGCCGCGTGGGCACGCTTAACATGATCATGGTGGCCGTCGCCGCCTATATGGGTATCGTGCTCTTCGCCGCGTTCTTCCTTAAGACCGCCTTCGAGTTCTGGGTGCTCGCCATCCTCGTCGGCCTGTTCCAGGGCGGCGTGCAGGCGCTCAGCCGCAGCTACTTTGGCCGCATTATTCCCAAGGAAAAGTCCAACGAGTACTACGGCTTCTTTGATATCTTTGGCCGCTATGCAAGCGTTATGGGCACCTTCCTGGTGTCGGTTGTCACCTCGCTGACCGGCAACCCCTCGCTGGGCGTTCTGTCCATCGGCGTGCTGCTGGTGGTGGGCTTTATCCTGCTGGTTCGCCTGTCTCGCGTGGCCCAGCCGGCATAGCGAGGAAAAACGAGTGCCGGGCGGCTATTGTGCCTATCCGCGGTACCTTTTTGGAAGTATCCGCAATAAACATTCTGACTTCCGAACAATGATTAGCCCAAGTGGGTATGATGGAGTCAGCTAGGTCGCGGGGCGTCGCCTGTGTTTGGCGGCGCCCCGTTTTTGTGTTGCAGGGAGGGTAAGGCATGAACGCCACGGTCGTGATTCCAACGTATTGGGCGGGCGATGACGCCCGCGCAAACGCCCCTGGCACCTACGATCATTCGACGCGACTCAACGCCGCCAATCCCGAACTCGACCGCTGCCTGGCCTCGCTCGAGCAGGTGCGCGACATCCCGCGCATTATCTTACTGGTGGTCTGTCCCGTTTCTGCCACGGCCGATGTGTCGCTGCGCGTGCACGAAATCGTTAATGCGCATCCCACACTTAAGGTCACCGTCGTTACCAATACTCAGGCTTCGCGTGTTGCCGACCGCGTGGCACAGATTGCGCCCAAAGGCTCGGGCGAGTGCGTGAGCCTGCGCGGCTACGGCGCCATCCGCAACATGGGTCTTGCCTGCGCGGCGGTGCTCGGCCACGACGCGGTTGTCTTCTTGGATGACGACGAGACCGTCATCGATGCCGACTTTATGAAGCGCGCGACCTACGCCCTGGGCCAGCAGACGCGCCAGGGTCTGCCGATTTTGGTCAAGAGCGGGTACTTTTACGATCGCGACGGATCCCCGTTGGCTCCCACGGACAAGGTGGGCATCTGCCATCGTTGGTGGACCAAGCGCATCGAGTTCAACCGCTGGATGAAAAAGGCGCTCTCGGGCACCCGCATCTCGCGCTCCAACTACGTGTGCGGTGGTCTTGTGGCCCTGCACGCCCGCGCCTTTACCCGTGTGGCCTTTGACCCGTTTATCACCCGAGGCGAGGACCTGGACTACCTCTTTAACATGCGCATGTTTGGCTACGACGTGTGGTTTGATAACGAGTGGACCGTGCGCCACCTGCCGCCCGAGTCCGAGAAGCGCTCGCCGCGCTTTATGCAGGACGTGTACCGTTGGTACTACGAGCGGGCCAAGCTGACGTTTGCCGCGCACCAGCAGGAGCTCATCCCCGTCACGGCTGCGTCGCTCATGCCCTACCCGGGCCCGTGGATTTCGCGCGAGCTCGACGACCGTGTGCGCAAGACCGCCATGGTCCGCAGCATGTTTACCCGCGAGCACGAGGGATACCTGCGCATTTGGCGCCACGGCATCGACGAGGCCAAGACCTACGCACGCCAAAACGCCGCAAGCTATCTGCGTTTCCAGAGCTTCTGGCCCAAGATCATGGACGGGCTCTGGCGTGACGCACAACTGACCAGCATCCTGGAGGGGACTGAATGATCGACCGCCGCGCCCAGCGCGATAGTTCAATATCAATCTTTCGCATCATCGCCGTCGTTTGCGCCATTTGCGTGCTGATGTACTTTGTCTTTGCCCTGGCGACCGGAATCGAGCCTATCGCGACCGTGGTCGCCTGCGCGCTGTTGTGCATCTTTCTGTGCATCTTTATCTTCTTGACGCTCAATCCCGATTCGGTGCGCTCGCAGTACACCGAGGAGACGCTCTCGGTGGCGTCTGCCATGCTCGAGGACATCAAGGGCGGCCTGACGCAGGAGTCGGCACGCCTGGTGTGCCAGCGCATTTTGCCCGAGACGCGCGCCATGACGGTTGCCATTACCGACGAGAGCAACGTGCTGGCCTGCGCAGGCGAGTTCGAGGAAAAGCTGCTGCCCGATTCGCCCATTCACACGCTTGCCACGCGTTACGTCATCGAGCACGGCATCGTGCAGTCGTTTAACCGCATGGTGGACGTGGTGGGTTCGGATGGTTCGCACAACCAGGTCCCCGCCGGCATCATCGCGCCCATCAAGGTGGGCGACCGCACCGTCGGCACGCTCAAGTTCTACTACAAGACCCCGCGCGCCGTCGATCGTACCCAGTACGCGCTCGCCTCGGGTTTTGCCGAGATCCTGTCCACGCAGCTCGCCATCCACGAGCTCGAGGTGCAAAAGGAGCTCACGGCCCGTGCCGAGGTGCGTGCTCTGCAGGCTCAGATCAATCCGCACTTCCTGTTCAATACGCTCAACACCATCGCGTCGTTTACGCGCACCGACCCGCTGCGCGCCCGCGAGCTGCTGCGCGAGTTCTCTTCGTTCTATCGCGCCACGCTCGACAACTCGGGTTCGCTCATTCCCGTGTCGCGCGAGGTCGCACAGACCAAGCGCTACCTGACGTTTGAGAAGGCCCGCTTTGGCGAGGATCGTGTACTGGCGACCTTCGATGTCTCCGAGGACGTCGAGGACACGCTGGTGCCGGCATTCGTGATTCAGCCGATTGTGGAGAACGCCGTGCGTCACGGCATGGGAGATGACGGTGCCCTGAGGATTGACGTGACCGTCCACCAAGACGGCGATGACGCAATCCTGATCGCGGTGGCCGATAACGGCGTGGGCATGGACGAGGGCACGGCTGCAAGGCTGTTTGACGAGCGCTCTGCCCGCCCCGACGCCAGCTCCCCGCAAGGTGGCGGCGCCGGTGTTGCCATGCATAATATTTCGGAGCGCATCCATCGCTTTTATGGACCGCACTCTTATACGCGCGTCGAATCGGCGCCGGGCAAGGGCACTAAAGTGCTCCTGCATCTCGATTTGTCGGAGAGCATTTTCGACATTCAAGAGTAGAATAATTGGTTACGGGTTTAACGCCGGTTGGCGGATGCCCGACGTAGTTAGTTGACGAAAGGTTTTATCCCTATGCTGCGTGCGATGATTGTGGATGATGAGGCCCCGGCCCGTTCGGAACTTCGCTTCTTGCTCGAGCAGACGGGCAAGATCGGCACGATCACAGAAGCGTCGAGCGTTCGCTCCGCCATCGAGATGCTTATGGAGAGTCGCGTCGATGTCGTGTTCCTCGACATTTCGATGCCTGGCGCTTCGGGCCTGCAGCTTGCCGAGGCCCTGCATAAACTCAAGAATCCGCCGGCGATCGTGTTTGTGACCGCGTACAGCGATCATGCGGTCGAGGCATTCGATGTGGATGCCGTCGACTATCTGATGAAGCCGGTCGAGGAGGCTCGCCTGGATCGAGCGATTGAGAAGGTCATGCAGCGCGCCAAGCCCGTCACGGACAGCAAGGTGACCATCGAGCGCATCCCGGTGGAAAAGGGCGGCCGCAAGGTCCTCATCCCCGTGGACGACATTCGCTTTATCATGGCCAAGGATGATTACTCCTGCATCTATACGGTCGACGACCGCTTTTTGTCGACGACCTCGCTGGCGCAGTTCGAGGCCAAGCTCTGCGACTTTGGCTTCTTCCGTGTTCACCGCCGCTACATCGTCAACCTGGCGTGCGTCACGGACGTCGAGACGGTGCCCTCGGGCGCCATCCAGCTGGGCATTACGGGCGTCGACGAACGCGTACCGGTTTCGCGCCGTCGCGTCGTACCGCTCAAGAAGGCTCTGAGCCTCTAGCACACCGGCCCCGCAGCCCTGTAGACCAATTGTCTGCGGAGCCGTGGGGCTTTTTTGTATGTATGGACATAATCGTTTGCGGAAGGGATCCCATGAACAGTGCAAGCGCCAAGCGCATCGACATTATCTCGGACACCCACGGCTATCTTTCGCCCGAGCTCCTGGACGAGCTTAAGGGTGCAGATCTGATCATCCACGCCGGCGACCTCACGTCAGAGATGGACTACGAGCACCTATGCACCATCGCTCCCGTGCGAGCAGTGCTGGGCAACAACGACTACTACCGCGACTACGGCCCCGATGTGGACCGTTTGGCGCTCTTTACCTACGAAGGCCTCAAATTCGCCGTAGCCCACTACCGCGAAGACCTCCCGGTGGGATCCGTAGACGTAGCCATCAACGGCCACACCCACGTAACCAAAGAAGCCCAAGTGGGTCGCTGTTTAGTCCTCAACCCGGGCAGCGCCAGCTACCCCAGAGGCACCAGAGGCCCCACCATGGCCAGAATGCTAGTAAAAGACGGCAAGATCATAAGCACCAAATTTATTGACCTAGAGTAAAAGCAACAAAAACGGGGGATGCAAAACGCATCTCCCGTTTTTCTTTGAGCCAAAGGCCGAGTCTCAACAACAATCCTCAGACCAACCTCGCCGAGGAGAACGGGGATCCCGAGCCGCGAAGCGGCGAGCAACAAAGACTTTGAAGCAAGTGACGGCAGGGAGGGTCTCCGGGGCTGAGGGCGGGGGTTAAGTTTGTCGCGAGT
>UQWK01000054.1 GCA_900544725.1 uncultured Collinsella sp. | reverse complement strand
TCCCGCAGGCGAAGCCGAGGACCAGCGAGACACCAAGCGCCCTGCCGGCACTCGCGGGTAGCCGCGGCACCAAAAAACGCCTGCGCACTCGATGGATTCGGATGCCCGACAGAGGCTCCTTATGGCTGCTTCCTTCCGGACCTGACCAGATTCGGAACATGTCGTCATCCGAACCCATCGAACGCGCTAGGCGCTCGATATATCTTACCCGCTCCAGCCCGATGGGGCAAGGTAGCTAATTTGGGACGGGGCTTTTTTGACTACTTTTAGATGCGGCCAAGGTCGTAGGCTTGGGCGGCCGCTTCGCCGGCGCAGATGAGGTTGGTTGTGGCTTCTTGGGGATCGAGTGCCAGCTCAAGGCCCATGGGCTTGCGGCAGACCGGCAAAACCAGGTCGACGCCCTGCCCATATACCGCATCCAGGTTGTCGGCACGACCGCCCACGACGGCGACCACCGGCTTGCCATAGCGCTTGGCACGGCGGGCCACACCCACCGGCGCCTTGCCGGCAGCGGATTGCTCGTCCATATTGCCCTCACCCGTAATGACCAGGTCGACATCGCGTACGCGCTCGTCAAACCCAATCAAATCGAGCACCGTCTCCACGCCCGAGCGCAGCTCCGCACCGAGCGCTAGCAGCGCGGCGCCCAGGCCGCCGGCGGCGCCGGCGCCGGGCACGCCGAGCACCGAGCCAAACGTCCGCGCACCCTCGGGCACGCGCAACAACCCCTGAGCCCGCGCCCCGGTAATTGCCGCATCGAGCAGGCGACCATAGCCGACCATCCAGCTGTCGTACCTGCGCAACACCTCGTCGTCATCCGTCGGCAAGCCCTTCTGCCCACCAAACACCGCCAGTGCGCCTCGACGCCCCACGAGCGGATTCTCGACATCGGACAGCACGACGATGCGTGCGCCATTCAGCGCCCGAAGCGCCGGTGCCAAATCGATACTCGCCACGTGTTCAAGGCCCGCGAGCCCCGGCGCGATATCGCAGCCACGATCATCGACAACGTGCGCGCCCAGCGCCTGCAGCATGCCGGCGCCACCGTCGTTGGTGGCGCTGCCGCCCAAACCAATATAGATAGTCTTTGCCCCGCCACAAACCGCACGGAACATCAGCTCACCCACGCCATAGGTCGAAGCCGCAAGCGCCGCCGATTCCGTGCAAGGCGAATACCCAATACCCGCCGCCTCGGCCATCTCAATAACAGCAGATTCGCGCTCGCCTTCCACCAGCATCCGGGCAGACACCCGGTCGCCCAAGGGGCCTGCAGCCTCGCAGGTCGAGAGCTCACCGCCGCACGCGGCAACGGCATCGAGCGTTCCCTCGCCGCCATCCGCCAGCGGCAGCGCGCTTACCTGGGCATCGGGCCACACGCGGCGCACACCTTCGGCAACGGCCTCCTCCGCCTGCGCGCTCGAAACGCTGCCCTTAAAGGAATCAATCGCCAGCAGCACACGGCGGGGCCGGCGGCACGCGGCACCAAAATCGACCGCCTCAACGGCAGTATCTTCGACACACGCGAGCGCCTCGGCATGAGCGGCATGCGCCTCAAGATCGGCCCCACAACCGCAGCCAGCACCATCGGCGCCACGCAGCCCACTAAAATAACCACTTAGCACCGCGCGACACTCGTCTGCCAGGACGCCGGCGGTCACATTAAACCGATGATTCAGGCGCAAATCGGCATTGAGGTCGTATAGCGATCCCAGAGCGCCCGCTTTAGCATCAGCCGCGCCGTACACGCAGCGCCCCACGCGCGCGTTAACCATAAGCCCCGCACACATGCAGCAGGGCTCGAGCGTCACGTAGACCGTACAATCGGAAAGGCGCCAACGACCGAGCGACTGCGCGGCGGCGCACAGGGCCGAAAACTCGGCATGCGCCGAAGGGTCCTGGTCGAGCTCGCGGCGATTATGCGCCCGCGCGACAATCTCACCCGCGCGCACTACCACGGCACCAATCGGCACCTCGCCCACCGCCGCGGCGGCACGCGCCTCCGCCAGCGCCTCGCTCATGAACTTCTCATCGATTCCGGTGCTCGTCATCGTTCGCCTTCCCTGCTGCAAATCCAAAACGATGCTATCATTACGACTCACGGAGAGATGGCAGAGCGGTTGAATGCGGCGGTCTTGAAAACCGTTGAGCGCGAGAGCGTTCCGGGGGTTCGAATCCCCCTCTCTCCGCCACTCCTAGTGGCCCACCGGCGTCATGGTCCGCTCGAACAGCGCATCGACCACGTCGGCGATTTCGGATCGGCGCTCTAGTACGTGGCCCGATTCCCACCACATGGTAAAAAGCCGAATAATGCCACCGGCGACAAACTCAGACGTTGTCTCGAGCGATACGGGCGCGAGCGCGTCCTCGTCAAGCGCGCTCATCACGCGCCCGCGTATGGAGCGCGCGATGCGGTCGCAAATCATGCTGGTCAGCATACCCGACATACTGCTCGCCAAAATGTTATCCATGAGCTGCTCATGCGCCAGAATCAGATCCATGGCATCGGCGAACACTTCGTGGCGAAGCGCGCGCACGTCCTCGGCGCCCTCCGCGCCATCCGCATCGGCCCGCTTTTGCGGCAGGCCCGACATGAGTTCATCGATATAGAAGGCAAAGTAATCGTTCTTGTCGCGGAAGTGCTTGTAGAACGTCGTCCGACGAATCATAGCGCGGTCGCACAGCATGGCAACCGTCACGTCCTCAAACCGATGCTCTTCGAGCAGCTCGGTAAAGGCCTCGAACAGGGCCCGATAGGTTTTCTTGATGCGAAGGTCCATATATATCGCCCTCCTCAAGGAGAAGACAACGCTCACTAATCTGTCGCATATCTTACACCTGCATCGCCCGCCCCCTGGCGAATGGCCTTACCTTGGTGGAAACATAACGCTTACCGGAAAGTTCGGTATCGCCAAAGGTTGCGGGTATACTAGTAGCGTTACACCAACGGCAGCCGGCGGAAGACGCCGCGGCCATTCGAAACGGAGACACCATGATTCCCGTCATCATCGGTATCGTTGTTGTCATTGTGATTGCCTGCGCCATCGCCGGCATCTACAACAACATGGTCACCAAGCGCAATCGCATTGATAACGCCTGGCAGAACATCGACACGCAGCTGCAGCGCCGCAACGACCTGATCCCTAACCTGGTCGAGACCGTCAAGGGCTACGCCAAACACGAGCAGGACACGCTTGCAGCCGTGGTCAACGCGCGCAACGCCGCCGTGAGCGCCACCACGCCCGAAGCCAAGATGGAAGCCGACAACGTGCTGACCGGCGCCCTGCGCCAGCTCTTCGCCGTGGCCGAGGCTTACCCCGATCTTAAGGCGAACACCAACTTTACGCAGCTCCAAGCCACGCTCGAAGACACCGAGAACAAGGTGAGCTACGCACGCCAGAGCTACAACGACTGCGTGCTTAGCTACAACAACGCCATCCAGACCTTCCCGGCCGTCATCTTTGCCGGCATCTTCCAGTTTAAGGAGCGCCAGGGCTTCGAGGCCGCCGAAGCTGCCCGCCAGGCACCGACCGTCAAGTTCTAACAGATCCGCAGCGTATCCTTAATCGGGTATATGCATAAACCGCCTCGTCGAATGCATACTTCGACGGGGCGGTTTCCTTTGTCGCGAAGGTCCCCCTCTAAGCACCGTGCATTTTTGGGAGTATTCAGCATAACCAAGAGTTTCGGGCGGCACGATAAATGCCAAAGACCGCGAATGTCCCTACAAATCAAACGCTGTCAGCCCATAACCCCGCCCATCATTCGTAGAAAACATCGAGAAATCCCGATTTTTCGCCCGAGGTCGGTATGCAGGGGCCTTCGATTGCAGAATACTCGCAAAAATGCACGTCGCCACCACCCCCACATGGCGCGCACCATCTTTAATTCAGATCTATATTGCCCGTAACGGCAGCGCCGAGGCAACGCAGGCCCGAGGGCGACCTTCCTTTCCGGCGCACTCCGCAGGACGAAAGAACCCCCGCCGCACGTAGTGCGCAGCGGGGGTTCTTTCATGTCCGAGGACGCGCCGGAAAGGAAGGTCGCCCTCGGGCCGGACAGCTAAGACAGCTTACGCGACGGTGTAAACCCAGTTGTGCTTATCCTCAACAGCACCGGACTGGATGCCCGTCAGGGTCTCGCGGAGCTTCTTCATCACAGGACCGATCTCGGTGTAGCCGGCCGGGAAGGTCACAGTCTCGTCGGCACCGTAGACCTTGTTGTCGATCTCGCCCACCGGGGAGATAACGGCAGCGGTGCCGCACAGACCGCACTCAACAAAGGTGCCGGCCTTGACCTCGGCCCACTCGACGGGGCGCTGGTCGACGGTCATGCCCAGGTCCTCAGCGACCTGAACGAGCGAACGGCGGGTGATGGAGGGAAGAATGGAGTCGGTGTGCGACTGCGGGACGACAAGCGTGCCGTCCTCCTTCACGAACAGGACGTTGGCACCACCGGTCTCCTCGACATAGGTGCGGGACTCGGAGTCGAGATACAGGTTCTCGGCATAGCCCTCGCGGTGAGCCTCCATCGTGGGCTTAAGGGACATGGCGTAGTTGAGGCCGGCCTTGATATTGCCGGTGCCATGCGGTGCGGCGCGATCGTACTCGGAAACGCGCAGCTTGACGGGCTTGAGGCCGCCCTTAAAGTACGGACCGACCGGGGTCACGAGAATGCGGAACGTGTACTCAGGAGCGGGAGCCACGCCGATCACGTCACCGGAGCCGATCATAAACGGACGCACATACAGGGTTGCGCCAGAGCCGAAGGGCGGAACCCAGGCGGCGTTGGCAGAAACAACCTGCTTGACGGCCTCGACAAACTTGTCCTTGGGGAACGGGGGCATCTCCAGACGCTGGGCGGAATTGTACATACGCTCGGCGTTCATATCGGGACGGAAGCAGACAATGCTGCCGTCCTCGGCGGTGTAGGCCTTCAGGCCCTCAAAGACCTCCTGGCAGTAATGGAAGATGCCGCCGCACTCGGAGACGTGCAGGGTGTGGTCGGTGGTCAGGCCGCCCTCGTCCCACTCGCCGTCCTTCCAATGGGCCTCATAGCTGTAATCGGTCTTCATGTAGCCAAAGCCGAGGCTACCCCAATCGATATCCTTCTTCTCGACAGTCATATGTCGCTCCTTACATACACGGTTGCATACTCGCGAACCCGCACGCAAGGACCGAAGCCGGCCGCGTCGCAACGTCGCACACCCGGAGCGTAGAACCGGGCAGGACACGCGGGCAGCATCGAAGCCGATGGCACGTCGATTCGCATGCAGGTGATTGTACTCCCCGCACGCCTTGGATAAAACGTTTTTCTTTAACTAAGTAAAGTATTTTCACTTGCCTTCAACACAAAAGGCCCGCCATCGAATCCGATGACGGGCCTTGGAATCAACGTCCAAAAACAAGCTCGAACTAGGCGTTCTTTTTACCGAGCTTAGCCTTAACCAGACCGACCACGGTCGGAATGATCGACACGGCGACAATGCCGACGATCAGCAGCTCAAAGTGCTCCTGCACAAACGGAATGCCACCAAAGAAGTAACCCAGCAGCGTAAAGACCGTCGACCAGGTAATGCCACCCAGCACGTTAAAGATGACAAAGTTGCGCCAGTGCATGCCGCCCATGCCAGCGATAAAAGGCACAAAGGTGCGGATGAACGGGAAGAAGCGACCGAGGAAGATGGCCAGGTGACCCCACTTGTCCAAGAAATCCTCGGACTTTTTAATGCGCTCGGGCGTCATGGCCTTTACCTTGCCCGAGGCGATGATTTTGCGGCCAAAGAAGTGACCGATCATAAAGTTGCACTGATCGCCTAGGATGGCTGCGGCCCATGCGGTGGCCAGAAGCGCCACGATGTTAAAGCCGCCGTTATGGGCAAAGAAGCCCGAGGCAAACAGCAGCGAGTCGCCGGGAAGGAACGGGAAGAACACCACGCCCGTCTCGATAAAGATGATCAGGAACACGCAGCCGTAGGCCATAAGCGGGCCGGCGGCGATCCAGCTGGCGATCGCGGTGCGCGGGTCCTTAAGCAGCTCGGCAATGAAATTGATGAAACCCATGAAGTAAAACCTCTCAGTTGTGGGCGCGGACACGTCCAAGTTGACCAGTATACGGTTGCGGCGCGAGCGTGGGCCAAACCCCTCAAAAGTCTTACTTCATTACCAGCAAGTTTGCATAACTGACACCTGTCGCGCAATGCCGCCAAGATTGTTCTTCCTAATCCCTAGCGAATCGCTATACTTTATTGAATCGCATTGCCATGGCGCTAAGGGAGGGCGGCCGGTGAGCTTTATCAATACCATTCGCGAGGACATCAAGACCGTCCAGGCGCAGGACCCTGCCGCGCAAAGTGCCCTGGTCATCTTCCTTTCCTATCCCGGCCTGCACGCCAAGTGGAACCATGTGCCCGAGCACTGGCTCTGGGAGCACGGCCATCGCTCGCTCGCCCGCGTGCTCTCGCAAATCACCCGCCACATCACCGGCGTCGAGATTCATCCCGCCGCGCAAATCGGCAAGCACTTCTTTATCGACCACGCCATGGGCGTCGTCATCGGCGAAACCACCATCGTGGGCGACAACTGTGTGCTCTACCAGGGCGTCACGCTCGGCGGCACCGGCAATGAGACCGGCAAACGCCACCCCACCCTGGGCAACAATGTCACGGTGGGCACGGGCGCCAAAGTGCTTGGCAACATCCACATCGGCAACAACGTCAAAATCGGCGGCAACTCGGTCGTCGTCAAGGACGTGCCCGACAACTGCACCGTCGTGGGCGTGCCAGGCCGCATCATCAAGCGCAACGGCTGCCGCGTGTTCGAGGAGAGCTTTGACGCCAAACAGCATCGCGAGTACATGCCCGACGATGCCGCCGAGCAGAGCGCCCTCAACCGTCAGGGCATCACCGAAAACGCCCGTCGCGTCAAGGAGCTCGAGCGAGAGGTGGCTGAGCTCAAGGCCCTCGTCGCCAAGCTCGTGGACGAGCGCTAGGGCCGCGGGCAACCGCCACAGCATGAACGCCAACACAAAAGGTGCGTCGGGGAATCCGCCCGCGGCGGGCCTTCTTCTCGATGTGACATGTGGGACTGCCCCTTTGTCACCTTATGCGAACTGGCTTAGGTAGAGGTCGGCATAAGCGCCCTCGGCAGCCAGCAGCTCCTTGTGCGTACCCTGCTCGATGATATTGCCGTGATCCATGACCAGGATGAGATCGGCATCCACGATCGTCGACAGGCGATGCGCGATCACAAAGCTCGTGCGCCCGCGCATGAGCGCGTCCATGGCGCGGCCGATGGCGAGCTCGGTGCGCGTGTCCACGCTCGACGTCGCCTCGTCCAGAATGAGGATCGCCGGGTTGTTGAGCAGCACGCGCGCGATGGTCAGCAGTTGACGTTGGCCCTGGCTGATGCTTTCGGCATCGTTGGCCACGCGCGTGTCGTAGCCCTGCGGCATGGTGCGCACAAAGAAGTCGACCTGCGCGGCGCGGGCGGCAGCCACGATCTCGTCGCGCGTTGCCTCGGGGCAGCCGTAGGCGATGTTTTCGGCAATCGTGCCGTCGAACAGCCAGGCGTCCTGCAGCACCATGCCAAACTGCTGCCGCAGCTCGCCGCGATCCATACGGCTCGTGTCCACACCGTCGAGGGTAATGCGGCCACCGTCGATCTCGTAGAAGCGCATGAGCAGATTGATGAGCGTGGTCTTGCCCGCGCCCGTGGTTCCCACCACCGCGATCTTCTGACCCGGCTCGACTGTAAACGACACGTCGCGCATGAGCGGCTTGTCGGGCGCATAGCCAAAACGCACGTGCTCAAAGGCAACACGGCCCTCCACCTTGCCCGACAGCTTGGCGGCGGCCGCCGGCAACGGATCGGCTTCCATCTCGGACTCGTCGAGCAGGTCGAACACGCGCTCGGCGCTCGCCAGCGCGCTCTGCAGCGAGTTAAAGGTAAACGACAGCTGCGTCATGGGCTCGGACGCCTCGTAGATAAACTGGAAGAACGCCTGGAACACGCCAACGGTCATATGCCCGGCAACCAACATGCTGCAGCCCACCAGCGCAATCACGATCTGCGCCAAGCGGCCGATAAAGCGCACCGCGGGGCCGACGGCGTTAATCATAAAGTCGGCCTTGGTGCTCACGCGCGCCAGCTCCTTCGAAGCCTCGTGTACCTCGGCAGAGCTCTGGCGCTCGCGGTTAAACGCACGGATCACCAGACGGCCAGAGTAGCCCTCCTCGACCGCGCTCGTTATCTTGGACACCCACTCCTGGCGCTCGCCCGTCACATCGTGCGTGCGGCGCGACACGACCTTTGTCACCAGAAGCGAAAGCGCCGTAAAGAACAAAAAGACGAGCGTGAGCGGCACGCTAAACACGAACATCACGCTCACGGCGCCCGCCACGGTACCGATCGACACCAGCAGCTGCAGCAAGCCGCGCTGCATGCTCTCGGACATCTTGTCCAAGTCGTTGGTCGCACGGCTGACGACCTCGCCGGGACGATGCGCGTCAAAGTAGGCAAGCGGCAGACGGTTGAGCTTTTGTGCGATGCGGTTGCGTAGGCGCAGGTTGAGGCGCTCGGCAACGCTCGACATCAAAAAGCTCTGGAGTGCGTAGAACGAGGCGGCGGCGGTCCAGATCATAAAGTAGATGAAGATGGTCCTACCGCAGTTCTCCCAGGTAATGCTGAAGGTAGCGTTGTTGGCAAACGCCAGCTTCATGTGCCCCCACAACTCATCGATCACACGGGCGCTGTAAGCCGGCGCCGCGGTGTTAAAGATGACATAGAACACGATGCTCGCGAACACGATATAGAAGCGCCAATGGTCCCCGGCGGCCTCGCTCCACAGGCGGCGCACCGTCGCCCAGGTGTCGCGGGGCGTCTCGTCCTCGTCCTCGTCGTCAACGTCGCGCATGCGCTCCGCCTCGGCGCGGGCGCGCTCGTCCTCGGCACGCTCGTTCTCCTCGTAGAGTGCCTGGCGGCGAGCCTCGCGCTCCGCCGCTGCCTTGGCGGCTTCGTCCAGGTCGGGCGTGACGTCCGTCTCCTCGGCTACCTCTGCAACTGCGGCGTCATCGGCGATGCCCTGCTTCTTGAGCTCCTCGGTCATGCTACTCACCTCCCTTCATCTGCGATTCCGCGATAGCGCGGTACACCTCGCAGGTTTCCATGAGCTCGTCATGCGTGCCCAGTCCCACGATCTCGCCATCCTTGAGCACCACGATCTGATCGGCATGCAAAATAGTCGAGATGCGCTGGGCGATGATGAGCACCGCGGCATCGCGCGTCTCGTTCTGCAGTGCATGGCGCAGGGCGGCGTCGGTCTTAAAGTCCAGGGCCGAAAAACTGTCATCGAAGATATATAGATCGGCATGCTTCATGAGCGCACGGGCAATGGCCAGGCGCTGACGTTGGCCGCCCGAGAAGTTCGTACCGCCCTGGGATACCGGCGTATCGAGTCCCTGCGGCTGGTCGAGCACAAAGGTGCTCTGGGCAATCTCCAGCGCATGGAGCATGTCAGCCTCGGTCGCGCCCTCGTTGCCAAAGCGCAGGTTGCTCGCCACCGTACCCGAGAACAGCCACGCCTTCTGCGGCACGTAAGCGATATGCCCGCGAATCTCACCTTGCGAAAGGTCGCGCAGATCGACGCCGTTCAGGCGAATGGCGCCCTTCGTGGCATCGTGGAAACGCAACAAGAGCTTGGCCACCGTCGACTTGCCCGAACCCGTCGAGCCTACAATCGCCGTGGTCTGGCCACGGCGACAGGCAAAGCTCAGGTCGCACAGGGTGTCCTCGTCGGCATCGTCAAAACGGAACGACATATGGTCGAACACGGCAACCGCGTCGGCACCATCTGCGGACTCAGGCGCCCCGTCGCCCAGCGTTGCCTTGCCGTCCACGATGCTCGGCTCGATTTCGAGCACCTGCTGCGCACGGTTGAGGCACGCCGCGGCGCGCGGAAGCGTCAGAATCACCATCTGCGCCATCATCACAAAGAACAGGATCAAGATCGCGTATTCCAACACGGCCGAGATGCTGCCGATCTGCATGGCATGGACGCCCGCGCGGTTGCCGCCCACCCACAGCACCGCCACCTCGGCGATGTTCATCAAAAAGAAGCTGGAGCTATCGAGGCCCACAAACAGATGGTTGACCTTGATGGCGTTGGCCGCGTAATCGCTAAACACCTCGTCCAGGCGCTGCTCCTCGTGGCGCTCCTTGTTAAATGCGCGGATGACGCGCACGCCCACGATGTTCTCGCGCAGCACCACGTTCATGCGGTCGATAAAGCTCTGCAGACGCATAAAGATCGGCGCGGCGTTGGCAACGGTAAAGGCCGCCACCACCAGCACGATCGCAACGACCACGCCCAGCAGCGTGCCCATGGCAGGATCGATAAACCAGGCAAAGATGATGCCCGCCACGGCCAAGAACGGCACCGGCAGCACCAGCTGAATCGTCTGAAGGATAGCCTGCTGAATCACGTTGATGTCGTTGAGTGAGCGCGTGATCATCGAACCCGTGCCAAAGCGCTCAAAGTCGCTGGCTGCGAGTTCGAGCGACTTGTCGTACACGGCATTGCGGATATCGCAGGCCACGTTGGCGGCCAGGCGCGCCGAAAGATAGCAGCCCAGCACCGTGCCGCCGCTGGCCATGCCGGTCGCGATAAGCATATACAGGCCGTTGCGTAAAATATAGTCGATATCGCCCGTGGTAATACCGGTGTTGACCATGTTCGCCAGCATCGTGGGAACCAACAGCGTACCGACGTTATCTATCAGCACTGCAAACAGCGTCACCGCAATCAGCCCGCGATACGGCCTCATAAACCTCATCAAGAGTCGCATGTCTCCCCCTCGATCTTATCGTCAGCCTCATTCTCGGCGGCCATCTGCTGTTTAAACGCCTCGCACTCTTCGTTAAGAACATGGGAGAACTTGCCGACCAGGCGCATAATCTCACACTGTTCCCAGGGCTCGAGCGCGCCAAAGGCACGCTGCTCGGCTTTAACCGCCGGCAACGCATAGTGCTCGGCGAACCGCCGGCCCTCATCGGTCAAACAAACGACCTTATTCTTACGACTGCCCTCGGCAAACTCCAACGTCGCAAGTCCTCGCGCCCTAAGCGTCTTGATCGCCGAGTTAATGGTCTGCTTGCTATAGAACCATTCGCCTGTCAGACGGCTCACGGCGATACTACCGCCCGCCGTGCTGGTGTCGACGAGCATCCAGTAGGCGCAGTCCGAAAGACCGCAGGTGCGCGAGAACTCCGAATAGATATGGTCGAGTCCGTTGAGCATCCGGTCGAAATCGACCAGCGTAACCGCACTATTCATCTATCCCACCATTCGATTGTCCGAGTTTTGACCAATTTGTATCTCTACATTAGTCCGAATTTTGACTATCGTCAATAAGCTCGTTGTTTATGGTCGGCCCTACATAAGCATATCGACAAAAAAGACCGCCGGCGCGGGGGCGGCGCCGGCGGTTGCGAGAGAATATCGATTGTTGGCTGTTAAGCAGCGACGGCCTCGTAGACCGTGGCGCCCGAGAAGCTGTCGTGCAGGCTCTTGCCGCAAATCCACGGCAGTTCGACGACCTCGCAGACCGTGTTGACCAGCTCGGAGCAGTCAGTAAAGTGGCCCTTATCGTTGAGGGCCTCGCAATCCTGAACACGCCAATAGCCATCGGTGTGCGTGATGTAGTACTCGTGATCGTTAATCGACACGAAAGCGCGCGTCTTGGAACGCAGCAGCTTCAGAAATCCTTCGAAGTCGGTCTCGACGACATCTCCAGCCTGGAACATGATGTTACCTCCTGGCCCGGCGCCACCATGGCGCGTTGATAAACGTTGATACTCCTTTAGTAAAACCTTTATCAGAGCTTATGCGCGCATCATTTAGGCAAGTGGTAAAAAACCGCAGGGTAGACGGGATAAAACGTTTAACCATCCCACCGGTTTATCACATTCTGGCTGAAGTTTTATGCAAACCAACTTTTCCACTTGGTAGCTTGCATTGTTTGGGGCCGACTGCGCGATTACGGTTTTGGTTCGGCGGGTAAGAACGAGGCATCGAAACCAACGTCAGGAGGACCCATGGAGACCATCGAAGCGCTCATCCACCGCCGCAGCTGCCGCAACTATAGCGATCGCCCCGTCGAAGCCGAAAAACTCGCACGCATTATCGAAGCCGGCCAGTACGCGCCGAGCGGCATGGGACGCCAGCCGGTCACGTTCGTCGCCGTCACCGACCCCGCAACCGTCGAGCGCCTCTCGCAGCTCAACGCCCAAGTTATGGGCAGCGAGGGAGATCCCTTCTACGGCGCCAAGACCGTTGTGGTGGTGCTCGTCGACCGCAGCGTGCCCACGCACCTGGAAGACGGCTCGCTCGCCATGGGCAACCTGCTCAACGCAGCCTATGCGCTGGGCGTCGATTCGTGTTGGATCCACCGCGCGCACGAGGTCTTTGACTCACCCGAGGGACTGGAACTGCTGGCCAAGTGGGGTCTGCCCGCCGACGGAAGCCTGCGCGGTGTGGGCAACTGCATTCTGGGCTACGCCGAAGACGCACTCCCCGAAGCAAAGCCGCGCCGCGACAACGTGGTGTATGTCAGGTAATCAGAACCACCCTTAAAAAGGGTGGTTTGCTCTTAGGGTATAACCCACGGGCCCCGGGCTCGCGTCTAAAGGCGCGGGCCCGGACTTCGTCCAGGCCTAGTGCATCTTGACCCGTGGCGCGCCGGTCGAACCGGCGGGATCACCCCCTCTTGAAGGGGTCCTCGTACTCCTTCACGCTCAGCTTGTCCAGCGCGATGTCGTGGGACTCCTGCTCCCTGATGTACTTGGCGATCGTCGCCTCGTTCAGGCCGACGGTGGACACGTAGTAGCCCTCCGCCCAGAACTTCCTGTTGCCGAACTTGTACTTGAGGTTGGCGTGCCTGTCGAATATCATCAGCGAGCTCTTCCCCTTCAGGTAGCCCATGACGCTCGCGACGCTGTACTTCGGCGGAATCGCCAGCAGCACGTGCACGTGGTCGGGCATCAGGTGCCCCTCGATTATCTCGATCCCCTTGTACTCGCACAGCTTCCTGAGGATCTCCCCTATGTCGCTCCTGATTTGGTTGTAGATCACTTTGCGCCTATACTTCGGCGTGAACACGATGTGGTACTTGCACATCCACTTCGTGTGGGAAAGGCTGTAGGCCTTCTGGGCCATGGCGACCACCCCTTCGACTCGAATTCTTGACGGCCTGAACAATCGTCAATATCGGTCGGAGGGGTGGCTTTGTAAAGCCGTTTGTCTCCACCCGCGTAGCGGGTGGTTTAAAGCTGGCCGCTGCGCGGCCAGCAGACTAAAGTCTTGAAATCAGAACCACCCTTAAAAAGGGTGGTTTGCTCTTAGGGTATAACCCACGGGCC